>JBMLTP010000149.1:0-26672 GCA_049239885.1 Crocinitomicaceae bacterium | reverse complement strand
ATGCTGATTTTCCTTATTGGAATTGGTGCCGCCACATTTATCGAATCAATTTATGGAATACAGAGCGCAAAAATTATCATCTACAATGCTACTTGGTTTGAGGTTCTGCTCTTGTATCTTTCGATGAACTTGGTTTCAAATATTTTCAAATACCAAATGTTTCAACGTGAAAAGATTGCGATGCTGACGTTTCACTTATCGTTTTTGATCATTATGCTTGGTGCAGCGATTACACGATATATCAGTTTCGAAGGTTTGATGGTTATCAAAGAAGGAACTTCTTCCAATTTCATATTCACCTCGGACCCGCATTTGTTAATTCATGTGGAAAATCCAAAATCGGGTAAAAATACAACAGAAGCATATAAACATTACATGTCGGAAATTACTGACAATAGTTTCGAACACGAATTTTCTTTTGAAAATCGAGAAATTTCGATTTCTCAGGTCGACTTTCAATCAAAGATGATTGATTCACTTGTAATTCGTTCTTCGTTCAATTCTGCCGTGTTAGATTTGGTAACTGATGGCATGCAATCCAATTATGTCGGTCCTGGTGAAATTTTTATGGTCGGTGGAATTCCACTATCGTTTGAAAAGAAACTAGAAACTCCTGGAATTGAAGTCCGCAAGAATAAAGATTCAATGGAAATTAAAACCAATGTTCCAATTCGATACTTGCCGATGGCAGAAATGCAAAAGGCGCGTCAATCAGGAATTTCTCCTTCCGATTCAATGTTCACTGAAATTCCTTTAAATAAATGGGTTCCTTTTAAAACTACAACCTTGTATCAATCAGGTAATCAGCAATTTGTATTCAAACGACTCATCAATCACGCTAAGAAAATGTTGATGCCTTCAGGAAAGAAAAATATTGGCATGGACTATTTGACGGTGAAACTTTCAGATGGTAAATCTGCTAAAAACATAGTTCTTGAGGGAGGAATTGGGCAAATCCCAACCCCAACTCGATTTGAATTTAATGGCTTGATTTACCAGTTAGAATATGGATCCATTCGCAAGCCAATTCCATTCGATGTTTTCTGCCGTGATTTTAAATTGGATAAATACCCTGGTTCTGAGTCTCCATCCTCTTTTGAAAGTGAATTGACTATTAACGATCCAAGAAATAAATACAAGCGAGACCAGCGAGTTTTCATGAATAATGTAATGGACTACGACGGATACCGTTTCTTTCAATCCGCTTATGATTTGGACAATCCGGCCACTCCGCAAAATGAAGAAGGAACACGTTTGAGCGTCAACCACGATGAGTTAGGGACGAATGTCACGTACGTAGGATACTTATTAATGAGCATCGCGATGATTTTATCACTTTTTGCTCCTGTTGGTCGATTCCGAGATTTAAATGGAAAAATCAAGAAATTAAACGAACGTAAGAAAGGAATAAACAATGCGGCAATCACTCTTCTGTTGTTCTTTTCCTTATCGAATCAAGCATTTGCGGAGAAACATAAAAATCACCAACATCCTTCCAAAGGAATTTATCGTGTAATTTCAGATGAACATTCAGATGAATTAGCTTCGATGCTCGTTCAGGACTTCAAGGGTAGAATTGTTCCGATGCACACCTTATGTGATGAATTGCTTCGAAAATTCTATCAAGCGAATGGTTACAAGGATTACAATGCAGTTCAAACAGTTATGAGTATGCACATGTATCCGCAGTATTGGATGGAGCAAAAAATAATCAAAATTTCAAGCAACTTGCAGAGCCGACTCAAGCTCAAAGGATACTCAAGCGTTAAGGAACTTTCTGATCAAACAGGTGCGTTTAAATGGTTGAATGAATATAAAACAGCACATCAAAAGCCAGAATCAAAACGCGATGAATTTGACAAAAAACTCATTAAATTGAATGAACGTTTCGAGGTGGTTCAAGGAATTTTTGCTTGGTCCTACATGCGCATCATTCCGAAGAAAGGTGATAATAACAATACATGGTATGTTCCTATGAATATGGAATTGATACAAGTTGATACAGTTTCATCGATTACCACACTTAAGTATCTTTCTGCCATCGATGAAGGAGCGAAAAACAATTCGTTTGGTGTGGCTAGTGACTTGCTAAAACAAATCAAAGCATTCCAGCGTGAAATTGGTAAAAATGTCGTTCCAAGTGAAACGAAAGTGAATGTTGAAATTAGTTACAACAAAATGACGATTTTCAAAAACGCATTTCGAGGTTATATGACTCTCGGGTTTGCCTTACTGATTCTATTTTTTACCCAAATCTTCAGAACCAAAAGAAGCGAACCTAGTCGCACAGTGAAAATCATTCAAAAATCATTGATGTTTTTATTGATTGTATTTTTCGTTTATCACGGAATCGGACTTGGGTTTCGATCGTATATTTCTGGTCACGCCCCTTGGAGTAATGGCTATGAAGCACTAATTTACATTGCTTGGATGACCGTTTTAGCCGGATTGGCATTCTTAAGAAAAAATGAGGTCGTTGTTGCGGGAGCAGCGATTTTAGCTTCGTTAATGATTATGGTTTCGGAAATGAATTTATTGGATCCAGAAATTACACCGCTTGTTCCTGTTTTGAAATCATATTGGTTGATGATTCACGTTGCAATTATAACTGCGAGCTACGCATTTCTTGGATTGGGTTGCATTTTTGGCTTGCTGAATTTAACCTTATACATTTTTCGAAATAAGAAAAATGGTGAAGTAGTTACACTAAATATCAGCGAGTTGACCTATATTTCGGAAATGTCTATCACAATCGGATTGTTCATGCTAACTATCGGAACTTTCCTCGGTGGAGTTTGGGCAAATGAATCGTGGGGAAGATATTGGGGCTGGGATCCAAAAGAAACGTGGGCGCTAGTTTCCGTATTGGTTTATGCGGTGATTTTGCATTTAAGATTGATTCCAGGATTGAAAGGAAAGTTTTTGTTTAATGTTGTCTCTTTTTGGGGTTATTCGGCAATCTTATTTACGTTCTTTGGAGTAAATTTTATGTTGGTAGGACTACATTCTTATGCGCAAGGAGATGGAATTGGGAAATTTCCAGGTTGGTTGACGATTTTGATAATTGTTATGGCCATCTACACAGCTATCGCGGGCATCAGAAACAAGAAATACAACCAATTAAACAAAGGATGATTCAAGATCGGATACTTTACGAAGACAATCACGTCATTGTCATCAATAAACTTCCATCTGAAATCGTTCAAGGCGACAAAACGGGTGATGCTACCCTACCCGATGCCATAAAAGCATATCTGAAAGAAAAATACAATAAACCAGGAAACGTATTCTGTGGTGTAGTTCATCGTTTAGATCGACCGACAAGTGGAGCCGTTATTTTCGCCCGAACGAGTAAAGGTTTAGAAAGATTAAACGCACAATTTCGAGAAAAGGAAACGAATAAAACGTATTGGGCGGTCGTTGAGAACAAGACAGAAAAAGCATCAGGTCGTTTGGTGCATTTCCTTCGAAAAAATGAAAGCCAGAATAAGAGTTACGTTGTTGATTCAAAAGCAAGTGGAGCGAAGGAAGCAATTTTATCCTATCAATTAATTGGCTCGAGTGAGCGTTATCATTTGTTGGAAATTGAATTGGAAACAGGTCGTCATCATCAAATCCGAACACAATTGGCGGCAATCGGATGTATCATCAAAGGCGATGTGAAATACGGCGCTAAACGTTCGAATGACGACGGATCGATTTGCTTACACGCTCGAAAAATAAGTTTCTTTCATCCGACGACTAAAGAAGAAATTAGCATTGTCGCCCCCACTCCTACTGGAACAATTTGGGATTATTTTCAATAATTGCATATGTTGAAGAATAAAATTCAAGCGCTATCAATTTTAAATTTTAATTACGATTTACCAGATGAACGCATCGCTTATTTTCCCGTTGAACCAAGAGATTCGAGTAAACTATTGATTTATAAAAATGGTGCGATTTCAGATTATCACTATTTCCAATTAGACGATCATCTGCCGCAGAATACACTTTTAATTGCCAACAATACAAAAGTGGTTGAAGCGCGCTTGCATTTTCAAAAAACAACAGGAGCTAAAATTGAAGTGTTCTGTCTAGAACCGGATAATTGTTACGCGGATATTGTGAGTGCGATGTCTCAAAAAGGTAGGGTCTATTGGAAATGCTTAATAGGTGGCGCAAAAAAATGGAAAGACGAAACGTTAAGTCTTACTATTGAAAACATTGAACTTCAAGTCAAAAAAGTGGACTCAACGCAAAATCCGTCAATATTGTATTTTGAATGGAACGACAAGACCATTTCATTTGCTGAAATTCTCCATATTTTCGGGAAGATTCCCCTTCCTCCTTATATTAAGCGCGAAGCGAATCAAAAAGATGAATCGAGTTATCAGACTGTTTATGCGCAGCAAGATGGTTCAGTAGCTGCTCCTACAGCAGGCTTGCATTTTACAAATGAACTTTTAAAACGACTTAAACAAAACAATATCCAAACCCACTTTGTGACCTTGCACGTCGGAGCAGGAACATTCATGCCTGTGAAAAGTGAAACCATCGGCGAACACGAAATGCATGCGGAATTTTTGGATGTATCAATTGAATTTATTCAGACATTTCTTAAGCATAACGAAACAAAGGTTTGTGTTGGAACAACTTCCTTACGTACCTTGGAGTCGCTCTACTGGATGGGAGTGAAAGCAATGAACAATCCGAATATCAGTTTGGAAAAAATTAGAATTTCGCAATGGGATGCCTACGAACTCCCGCAAGACATTTCTACTGAAAGCGCATTCCAAGCAATCGAAAATTGGATGAAATCAAATAACCTGACGCAACTCGTTTTACCAACTCAATTATTAATAGCACCAGGATACAAAATCCGAACAGTAGATGCCATACTTACTAATTTCCATCAACCTGAATCAACCTTGTTACTCTTGATCTATGCTTTCGTAGGTGAAGATTGGAAACAAATCTACATGCACGCACTAGAAAATAATTACCGCTTCCTAAGTTTCGGTGACGGCAGTCTTTTGTGGAAGAATTAAGGATAGTTACTCCTCAAAACTCAAATTTATTCACTTGCCAAATCTCTTATTTTTTGCCACTTTTGGCAAGTAAAAGAAAATTTATAAAATCAAATTAAAATATTATTTACTTGCCAAATCAATATTTTTTAAATACTTTTGGCAAGCAAATAAATAGAAATGGTAGGAAGAAATTACGAGATAAATAGACTACTAAACTCATTGAAATCGAATGATTCTGAGCTAATTGCCGTTTATGGGAGACGCCGTGTAGGCAAGACATTTCTAATTCGTAACATCTATAAAGAACACATTAAATTTGAAGTATCTGGGCTTTATCAAGGAGAGAAAGAGCAACAACTTGACATCTTCTTTGATGAGCTAAAAAAAGTATCTCTCAGATTCTTGGAAGAAGACCGACCTGAATCCTGGAAAGATGCCTTCGAATTGCTAAAAAAATACATCAACGGATTACGTGGAAAGGAGAAAAAAGTCATTTTCATTGATGAAATGCCTTGGTTGGATACACACAAATCCGATTTCAGAATGTATTTCGGTCACTTTTGGAATACCTACTGCGAAAAACGAAACGATTTGATTGTGGTTATTTGTGGTTCAGCGGCATCGTATATGGTTCAAAATGTCATTTCAAATCAAGGTAGCTTACACGCTCGTTTGACATACAAACTTCATATTAAACCTTTCACGCTTTACGAAACAAAAGCTTTTTTAGAGAGCAAAAACATTCACTGGGGGCATTTTCACATCTTACATCTTTACATTGCAATCGGCGGAATCCCACATTATCTCAATAAAATTCAAAAAGGTGAAAGTGTTGTTCAAACGATTCAGCGTTTATGTTTTGATGCAAATGGCGATTTGGTGAATGAATTTGAAGAAATTTTCGAATCGCTTTTCACACATTCATCATCACACATTTCGATGGTGCGGGCACTTGCTCAAACGAATAAAGGCTTAACAAGAGAAAAATTAATCATTCAATCAAATTTACATACTGGTGGATCTTTTACACAAGCATTGGAAGAATTAATTGCTTCGGGATTTGTTTCGAAATACGCAGCACTGAATAAAAAGTCAAAGAATACTTTGTATCGACTTTCCGATGAATATTCCCGATTTTATTTGAAATACATTGAACAGAATAAAAATCAAGGCGCCAATTTCTGGAAAACACTTTTTCAATCGCAATCGTATTTGTCTTGGGCGGGATTCAACTTTGAAACAATTTGCTTGAAACACATCCATCAGATTAAAAAAGCGCTAAAAATTGAAGGTATTCATTCTGTTAATTCGAGCTGGACGAGCAAAGGAGCGCAAATTGACCTTGTTATCAAGCGCGACGACCATTGGATAAATTTATGCGAAATGAAATTCCACAGTTCAGAATATACCATCGAGAAAAGTGAATTGGAAAATCTACGAAACAAAATTGCACTATTCAAAAGTGAAACACGAACAAAAGATATCGTCGCAATCACGATTATTACAACCTTTGGAATAACACAGAATGCCAATTTCCATGAAATCGTTGAAAACAGCTTTACGATGGATGTTCTTTTTGAGGGGGATTAGGGAAAGAGAAACCTCATTTAGATTTGAAAATAATTTTTTAACAATTCAAAATCGTAGGCTTTAAATTCCTTAACTTTAAGTTTCCAATTTTTTCAACTTATGTTCCTGATTTTTGACACTGAAACGACCGGTTTACCAAGAAACTATAACGCTCCAATTTCCGATACCGACAATTGGCCGCGAGTAGTTCAAATAGCCTGGCAGTTACATGATGAATTGGGAAATGTGTTGGAACACAAAGATTTTTTGATTCGTCCAAAAGGATTCAACATTCCTTTCGAATCAGAAAAAGTACATGGTATTTCGACTGAACTCGCAAATATTGGTGGGGAAGAATTGGAAGATGTGCTTTTCCTTTTCAAAAAAGCGCTTCAAAAAGCAAAATTTATCGTTGGTCATAATGTAAGGTTTGACAATAATGTTCTAGGTTGTGAATTTTTCAGATTAGGTGAAGAAACACCATTAACACTTCCAATTTTAGATACTTGTACTGAGGCGACTGCAGAAATACTGAAATTACCTGGTGGTCGTGGTGGGAAATTTAAATTACCAACTCTCACTGAACTTCACGAATATTTATTTCAAACACCGTTTGTCGAGGCTCACAATGCAACTGCGGATGTTGAAGCAACCACGCGCTGTTTCCTCGAATTAATTCGCAAAGAACACTTTTCACTCGAACAATTAATCCAGGAAAACGGCTATTTCGAAGCTTTCAAAGAAGTTAATCCCAATACGATTCAACCGATAGGGTTAAGCCACGTAAACCTGAAATCCGAAAGTGAAAAATTGCGTGAGGCGAGTAAGCCAAAACAAGAGCCAACGAAGGCTTCAATTCCAGCTTCAACAGCTGATCTAGGGGATGTCTCGTTTGCGCATTTGCATAATCATTCCCAATATTCAATTCTTCAATCCACGGCTGAAGTTCAAAAACTCGTTCAAAAAGCGATTGATTTAAATATGCCTGCTGTTGCGCTGACCGATACCGGTAATATGATGGCGGCGTTTCATTTCGAAAAAGCAGCTAGCGCTTACAACGATAAAATAAAAGAGGAACGAAAACAAGCTGAAGAAGTCGGGGAACCATTTACAAAGAAAGAAATTCTTCCGATTATCGGTTGTGAGTTCAATGTTTGTCGAAACTTAGAGGACAAATCACAGAAAGATAACGGTTATCAAGTCGTTTTTTTAGCGAAAAATAAAGATGGTTATCAAAACCTCATAAAACTGGCGTCTATCGCTTACACAAAAGGAATGTATTACGTTCCACGAATCGATAAAGAGGTTATCAAGCAGTACAAGGAGAATCTAATTGTTCTTTCAGGAAATCTTTACGGTGAAATCCCTAATTTAATATTGAATGTCGGTCTGAACCAAGCCGAAGAGTCTTTAATTTGGTGGAAAGAGCAATTTGGGGCTGATTTTTACTTGGAAATGAATCGTCACGGTCTCGAACAAGAAGATCGCGTAAACACCACTTTGATTGAATTGAGCAGAAAATACCAAGTTAAATTGGTCGCGACAAACAATACTTATTATATCGACAAAAAAGACGCTTTTGCTCACGATGTATTGCTTTGCGTAAAAGACAGCGAATTGATTGAAACACCTAAAGGTCGGGGTCGAGGTTTTCGATATGGGCTTGAAAACGATGAATATTATTTCAAATCAACCGAAGAAATGGTTTCCATTTTTAGCGATGTTCCAGAAGCAATTCTAAATGTCGAAGAAATCATTTCAAAATGCGAACCTTATCGATTGGCAAGAGAAGTATTGTTGCCTGCATTCGATATTCCCGAAGAATTTAAAGCGTTAGAAGATTTACTTGATGGTGGTAAACGCGGAGAGAACAATTATTTGCGTCATTTAACCTATAAAGGAGCTGAAAAACGCTATCCCGAAATGACAGATGAAATTCGCGAACGAATTGATTTTGAATTAGCTACGATCGAACGAACTGGATATCCCGGATACTTTTTAATTGTTCAGGATTTTTGTCAAGCCGCTCGCGATATGGGTGTAGCGGTTGGCCCCGGACGTGGGTCTGCAGCAGGTTCAGCGGTAGCTTATTGCATTGGAATTACGAACGTCGACCCAATTGAATACGATTTACTATTTGAGCGTTTCCTAAATCCAGACCGTATTTCGATGCCCGATATTGATATCGATTTTGATGATGAAGGTCGTGGAAGAGTAATCGACTATGTGATAAATAAATATGGTGCGAATCAGGTTGCTCAAATCATCACGTATGGAACGATGGCTGCTAAATCAGCGATTCGGGATACAGCGCGCGTGATGAATTTGTCTTTACCCGAGGCCGATAGATTGGCTAAAATGATTCCAGATATCTCGCTGAAAAAGCTTTTCAGTATGGATGAACTGGAATTGATTGATAAATTAAAAAATCAAGAAGCCATAGCCAACGCCAAGGAATTGAGAAGAATAGCTTCTGGAACTGATTTACAAGCTCAAGTGCTACAAAAGGCAACACAAATTGAGGGGTCCGTTCGAAATACGGGTATTCACGCTTGTGGAGTAATTATTACGCCCGACGACCTGACAAATTTTGTTCCCGTGGCGACAGCCAAAGACTCTGATATGGTTTGCACGCAATACGATAACTCGGTTGCAGAATCAGCAGGCTTGTTGAAGATGGATTTCTTGGGATTGAAGACCTTGACACTTATCAAAGATGCCGTAAAATATGTGAAACAAACGCACGGAATCGACTTAGATCCTGACAAATTTCCAATTGACGATGCAAAAACCTACGAGCTTTTTCAAAAAGGTGAAACCGTTGGGATTTTCCAATACGAATCTCCCGGAATGCAAAAGCATTTGAAAGAGTTGAAGCCAACCGTTTTTGCCGATTTGATTGCCATGAATGCGCTCTATCGCCCAGGTCCGATGGAGTATATTCCTTCCTATTGCAAGCGTAAGCATGGTGAGGAGGAAATCGTTTATGACCTTGCCGATTGTGAGGAATACCTGAAAGAAACTTACGGAATCACGGTTTACCAAGAACAGGTAATGTTGCTATCCCAAAAATTAGCGGATTTCTCAAAAGGTGAAGCGGATACCTTGCGAAAAGCGATGGGTAAAAAAGACCGAAAAGTATTGGATAAAATGAAGCCCACTTTCATCGAGCGAGCGAGCGGAAAGGGACATAAATCGGAAACGTTGGAAAAAATCTGGAAAGACTGGGAAGCTTTTGCTTCTTACGCTTTTAACAAATCGCATTCCACTTGTTATGCTTGGGTTGCTTATCAAACAGCCTATTTGAAAGCGAATTATCCCGCGGAATATATGGCATCTGTTCTCAGTAACAATATGAGTGACATCAAATCAGTTTCCTTCTTTATGGAAGAATGTCGCCGAATGGGAATTGCGGTTTTAGGTCCAGACGTTAATGAATCAAACCTTACATTCTCCATAAACAAAGCCGGAGCGATTCGATTCGGGCTTGGTGCTGTAAAAGGACTTGGTAGCGGACCAGTTGATGCTATTATTGAGGAGCGAGCCAATCAACCATTTACGTCTATTTTTGACATGACAACTCGTTTAAGTTCAACAGCATGCAACAAACGCGTTTTGGAAAGCTTAGTATACTCAGGTGCGATGGATTCGTTCACTTCTGTGCATCGAGCTCAGTATTTTGCAATGGATTCCTCGGGTAAATTATCGTATATTGAAATTGCCATTAAATATGGATTAAGTTCCAAAAACGATTCGAATTCAATGCAATCAGATCTTTTCGAAAATAGTTCTGATGCCGTAATTCCAGAACCTGTATTCCCAAAATGCGAAGAATGGCCGAGTATTTACAAATTGAACAAAGAGAAAGAAGTCATCGGGATTTTCATTTCTGGGCATCCACTCGACGATCACCGAATTGAAATCGAGTCGTTTTGTAATGGAAACGTGTCCATGCTAAATGACCTAACTCCGCATAAAGGGCGAGATTTGTTAATTGCAGCTATCGTTACATCGAGCGAACATCGTTTCACAAAGTATGGAGACGGATTTGGAGCCTTGACAATTGAAGACTACAATGATTCATTCAGATTAAACTTGTTCAAGGAAAATTACCTGCGCTACAAGCATTTTATGGAACCAGGAACATTTATTGTGATCAAAGGTCGAGTGGAAATTCCAAGACATCGAACAAACGTTGAATTTGTGGTGAATAGCATCGAACTTTTGAATGACTTACGCGAAAAACGCACGAAAAACCTGCAATTGAAATTATCAAGTAAATCCTTGGATCAATTGATGATTGATAAATTAAATGGTTTGTTTACAAAAAATGAAGGCTCATGCCCAATCCAATTTACGATTTTTGACACTATGGAAGGAATTGAAGTCAACATGCCATCCCGATCCATGCGTGTAAAACCGAGCAATGAACTTTTCAAGGAACTCGCCAAAATGGACATTGAATTTCGTTTGAATTAATTGAGGTGAAGGCTGTTGTAAAAATTTTCCTCATTCCCATTTTGCTTTGTCTCTTGGACATTTTTATGCGTTGGGAGCTTTTGAACAGATATAGTGATAATCAATTGATTTTCTATGTCAGTTCTTTGTTGATTTCAATTGGATTTTTTGTGTTCATTTTGTTATTGCTCAAATCTTTGGAAACAAAACCCATTTTTTACTTTGGAATTGCCATAATCGTTTTCCCGTTGCTACTTTTTTCATTTTTAGGATCCTATGCCTTCTTCTCTTTAAATGGCATTTTCCCAAATTACTATACCTTACTTTATTTCAAGACAGAACCAAAAAGCGCCATGATGATTATTCGTGATGTTAGTGGTTGGAAGGAATTGATTGGGATTTTAGTCGGGATGCTAATTCTTATCACTGCGATACGATGGTATACTAAAAAACACGTGGCTGGAATCCAAACTAAATGGTTGTTTCTATTCGGGATTATTCAATTTTCGGCATTTGAGACACTCATTTCATTTCATAAGAAATATGACCAATGCGCAATTGTAGATGCCAATTTCGCAGCCTGTGTTCAACGACATGCGTTTACATGGGACGATCATTCTGAGTTTAAAGGCAAAGGACTTGAAGAACGGAATCCACCAAACATTGAGCTCAAAAAGAATCCCAAGAAGTTCAATGTGGTCGTTTTTATATTTGAGTCGGTGCGGAAACGAAGTTTACAGATTTACGGAAACAAGAATGAAACGACGCCCAATTTTGCAAAAATGCAGGAGGAATTCCCTGATAATTTTTATATTTTCAAACAACCGGTTTCCGTTTCTTCAACTACGATGTTGGCAGTTCCGGCAATTTTAACGGGAATAGGGCCTTATCAGGATAAACGTGTTTTGTATTCGCAACCCTTGCTTTGGGAATATGCTCAAATATTCGATTATAAAACGTTTTTTCTTTCCTCCCACACGTTGAAATGGTATAAATTCAATGAATTCTACAAAAAGGAAAAACTAGATGTTTGGTGGAACAAGGACAATTCAGGACTCCCCTACTTCAACGACTTGGGAATCAAGGATGAATTGACGATCAAAAAATTGAATCGAACTATTTCGAAATTTTCAGCTAAACCATTTTTTGGGGTTGTTCAATTGAATACGACGCATTATCCGTATGAAGTTCCTGAAAAATATAAAAAATGGAATAACTCATTCAGCGGAAGTTATGACAACGCCGTTCGCTATCAAGACGCAATAATAGGAGATTTTTTCAAACACCTTAAAAAGGAAGGTTTACTCGAAAATACGATCGTTCTTTTTGCATCTGATCACGGGGAATCACTGACAGAACATCATAATATTGGTCATGTAGAAAGCAATTATACAGAAACGATTAGCATTCCACTTTTGGCTTACATTCCAGATGGGATTATTTCGAGTGATGAAAAAAATCAGTTGAAAAAGAACCTGAATCGTTTAACTTCCAACATTGACATTGCGCCAACGATTGTTGATATCTTGAATCTTGAAAATGAATCCAAACTAAATACGTTTCAATCCAATTTCACAGGTTACAGTTTGTTAAAGCCCATTCCCAGAGAACGTATGATTATTTCGCTAAACAACAACCAAGTCGCGAGTTTCAATACCGGCCTATCAGTTTGCAATGAGGATTGGCATTATTTATTCCGGACGAATTTGGTTCCGAACAAAGAGGAATTTTACTTTTGGAAAAAGGATGTCGGAGAATTGAAAGATCGACAGAAATCGCTCACAAAGACAAAACGAAATATCATTTTGAATCACGTTGAAAAGTATCCGGTTTGTGATAAATTGATTGGAAAAATTAGGAAAGCGCAGTAGACTCTATTTGACTTAAGGATGTTAGGATATTATGACTTTAGGAGGGAATAATGAATGACCTGAGGACAAATGACTGTTTGACAAATGACCAAAAGACTATTGGATTTTTGGAAAACTATGAACTCAGAATTAGCTTCATTATCGCTAACTGATCCTATAGATTGCCAATTATTTAATAATCCTCCCATCTCCCATCTGAATAATCCGATCTGTTCGATTCGCAAAATCTTGATCATGCGTGACAATCAATAATGAAAGATTGTCCTTTGACGTTAAATCCTTGAAAATATCAAAAACAACATCACTATTCTTACTGTCTAAATTACCAGTTGGTTCATCGCCCATAATTATCGTTGGACTATTAATCAATGCTCTTGCAATGGAAACGCGCTGTTTCTGTCCTCCTGAAATGCGGTAAGACAGTTTCATTGCTTGATCTGAAATTCCAAGTAACTTCAATTTCTCCATGGCATCATTTTCAATTTCTTGATTGGATTTAAGACCAAGTTTTTTTGCTGGGAGCATCACATTATCTAAAACCGAAAACTCGGGTAGCAAATAATGAAACTGAAATACAAAACCAATTTTTCCATTTCGAATATTCGCCAATTGATTTGGACTTTGACCTGTTATCAATTTTTGGTCAATGTATAATTCTCCGGTGTAATCGCTATCCATCGTAGAGAGAATATACAACAAAGTGGATTTCCCACAACCTGATTTACCCATTATCGAGACAAATTCCCCCTTATTCATCGAAAACGAAACGTTGTCCAATACTTGAACTTCATCGGGAATATGAAAATACTTGGAAATGCCTTTTGCTTCTAAAATAGTTTCCATTATTGTCCTCGAATTATGTCAACCGGATCAATTTTCCGAGCCTTGCGAGATGGAAACCAACCGGCAAAAAAAGTTGAAATCAGAGCAAACGTTACGCCAATTAAATAAAACTTTATGCTGTAATCAATGGGATAGGTTTTTATGGTAGGCATAGCAGGAGTTTCAAATGACGTATTATCAATAATTAGGGAAACACCATTTCCAAGTGACAAGCCAGCCAAGCCTCCCACCAAACCAATTATAATTGCTTGACTCATAAAAATCCACTGGACGTCAAGACCTGAAAATCCAGTTGCTTTCAGAATAGCAATGTCATTCATTTTTTCAAAAATCAACATGTTGAGAATGTTGTATATTCCAAATCCAGCTACAATTAAAAGCGTAATTGAAACGGCATAGGAAATCAATGTTCGAACCGTTGATCCTGTTTCAAATTGAGCATTTGCGGCTTGAATGTCAGTTGCTGTTACACCAAACTTTTTAGACAAACTTTTTGCAACTTCAGGAGCGAGTTCAATGTCAAGCAGTTTGATGTTTATATCCGTGATGTAATTTTTCGATTCACCAAAAATTCGTTGAGCCATTTTGAGATTAACGTAGCTCTGAACATTGTCAATTTCCGACATTCCACTTTGAAAAAATCCTACAATTTTAAGTGTTATTATCTCACCAGTTCTTGAGGTAACTTGAACAAAATCACCCACTTTCAAAGCCAATTTTTTAGCTACTCCTACGCCCAATAAAATTCCTTTATCCGTTTTCGTCAAATCCTCGACAGTGCCATTTAGAATATAATCTGACAAATGATAAAATGACTTTTCCTTTTCCACATCCGCTCCAATTAAAACACCATTCAATTGGGTAGAACCAGCAAGATAAAATGACTGTACTTTGACTTGCGGAGTAATTCCTAATACATCAGACTGACGATTCAAATAATCAATTATTGGCAATGCATTATGAATCTTTGATTGCGCCTTTTTTGGTTTTATGGAATTTATAAATCGGATTTGTTGATCGTATTCATTCACTCGATCTATTGGTTGAATCGCTGAAGGAGCAACTTCATTAAATAAATGAATGTGTGGTGTTCGGTTGAGAATTAATCCATCTAATAATCCATTTAAGCCTTCCATAAATCCCATCATGATCACATACGTTCCAATTCCAAACATCACGCCCATTGCTGCCGTAATGGATTGCTTTTTCCTTGAGAGCAAGTGTGTTTTTGAAATCGCTAGAATTAATCCGAATCTCATTTTTCAGGTTTAAGAATGATCGTATTTTCTTTTAAACCCGAAAGAACTTCCACATAATCCCAATTTGTATGTCCAATTCCCACTTTCACTTTTCCACTTTCTGTTTCAACCATGTTTCCGGGCAACAAAAAATCTGCAGGAATGACAAGCGCTTTAACCCTTTCTTTCACCACAATATTCGCTTCTCCCGTTAAACCCATGTAGAGTTTTTTCGGAGCTTTTATGAATCTTGCCTTGATTTTAAACGTTTGATTTTTATCGTCCATTTTCGGGGATATTTCAGTCAAAACTGCTTCATACATTTGATTTTTATATGCTTCAAGTGTTACCATAACTTTCTGACCAATTTGTAATTTGGAAATGTCAACTTCATCAATTAACATTTCAATTAAAAAATGATCTTGATTCCCAACAATGGCCAACGATTCTTGCATCGATATCATTTCACCTTTTTCCTTGTTAACTTGAAAAATTTTACCATCGATATTGGAGCGAATAAAATAATCATCCGTTCGCAAGGACGATAAACTCAAGTTATTTCGAGATTGACTCAATTGATTCTTTAACTCAATTTCTTTTCGGACAATCTGCTGTTTAAGTACCAGATAACTATTTTTTGACATGTGATACATCACTTTTGAATTATCCAATTCAAACTTGGAACAGGCATTCTTTTTATCAAGCTCCAAATAACGAGAATAATTCAAAGAGTCATTTTGCATTTTGACTTGTGCGGAACCCAAACTAAATTTCAATTCATCAATCAGATTTGCCTGTCCGGAATAGGATTGTTTCAAAAATTGATACGCTAACTCTGTATTCTTTTCGTTTATTCGAATTGGTTTGTTGGAGATTACAAAGAGTAAATCACCTTTTTTTACAAAATCACCTTCTCTAACGTAAACCTCTTCTAAATATCCTGAAATTGAAGCGTTTACTTTGTAATATTCCTCGGGTAATATCGTTGCGGAAGCATAAACTGCCTCGACCATATTTTCATAATGGGGTTTAATTGATTCGCGCTTTTTACTGCAGCCAGTGAAACTTAGAAATAGCGAAACAAATACCAGAACTCTCATTCATTCGAAATAAGATATAAAGCTAGATAATGGAAATAAGAGTTAGTTTAAGAATAAACTATTAAAAGTTTTATAAATACAAGTTCTAATTCGGAAAGAGACAAGGGTCTTAAACGAGACGAGCAAATTGATTTATTGCTTTAATTCCTTCAAATCAAGCATTTGATTAATTCTAACTTGATTGTCCCGATCAATTATTTGAAGCGAAACCTTTTTACGTCTTAAATTAAATTTCAGCAAGCCAAAATGATTTTCCATTACAGGTCCAGCAATTCGATTCTTATTGGGTGTTGCGAAATGCCATGATTGCGTTAAACCACTTGCGGTTAAATCATAAATTGGATACGTAAATTGGTTTTCCCATTTCGAAAGTTCGGCATAATGAACATCGCCCGAGATAAAGAATACGCCATTCGCTTTTGTTTTTCGGATCAGAGCAAGCATTTTCTCTTGTTCTTTGGGAAAATTAGCCCACGATTCATAACCATTATAGGTAATTCCAAACTGCGTTGAAGAACAAATAATTCGAACATCTGCTTTTTTCTGAAGTTCAGACTCAAGCCATAGCCATTGTGCCTCTCCAAGTATCGTTGAATCAGCATTTGGTTGTGGAATATAAAGCAAATCATAATTAAAAACGGAATCCTTTGGCATTTCTTTGCTAAAACGAGTAAGATTGGATCGAAAAGTTCGTGTATCCAAAAGAATAATTTGAATTCGTTTACACTTTTTTCGAAACAAATAGGAAGTGTAAATTCCGTCATGCTTATATCGTTCAGAATTTTTCGGCTCTTCAAAAAAATCCAAGAATATTTCCTTTGACTCTTTTTTGAGCGGATAATATTTTCCAGCATCATCCTCTCCAAAATCGTGATCATCCCAAGTAGCGAGTATTTTAGTTGAAGATTTTAGTTTTTGAAAAGACGTATTAGCATTCAGTTTAGCGTATTCTTTTCGCATTACGGAAGTATCACGCGTATCTAAATAGACATTATCACCAAGAAAAATGAAATAATCAGGTTTTAAATCCGAAACACGATCATAGATGGAAAGTGTTCTATCTTGATGACCACATGAACCAAAAGCGATTTTCAAATCCTGAGCATAGGATATGGAGAAAAAAAACAATAAATAGATTAGATTTCTCATCTTGAAGTTGTGAAAGTAACGCACTTTTTGATTAACTTAAAGAAAATAACCTTAAAAATTTACAAACTTATGTTAGTCAAAACGTATTCAAGTACCGTTTTCGGAATCAATGCCACCACCATTACAATCGAAGTCAATTTAGGAATTGGAATCAATTTTTATTTAGTTGGATTACCTGACAGCGCTGTAAAAGAAAGTCAACAACGAATCAAGGCCGCATTTAAAAACAATGACTTAAAATTCCCGGGTAGGGAAATCACGGTCAATATGGCTCCAGCTGACATTCGGAAAGAAGGATCTGTTTTCGATTTGCCCATCGCAATTGGGATTTTAGCGGTGAGCGAACAAGTAAAAACTGATTTTTTGGACAAATTTCTTTTGATTGGAGAACTTTCGCTCGATGGATCGATACAACCGACGAAGGGAATTCTACCCATTGCCATTCAAGCTAAAAAAGAGGGATTCAAAGGAATAATTGTCCCAAAAGCAAATGCAGCCGAAGCTTCAGTCGTTCATGATCTAGAAGTTTATGGCGCGGGAAATATTATGGAGGTAGTTTCATTTTTGAATAACGAAGAAACAACGTTACAAGTCGAAAAAATAGATGTCATCAACCAATTTGAACGGATGATTGAAACATTTGATGTTGATTTCAAAGATGTGAAAGGTCAACTCAACATCAAGCGTGCTTTTGAAATCGCGGCTTCTGGCGGTCATAATGTAATTCTCATCGGACCTCCAGGCGCTGGTAAATCGATGTTAGCCAAACGTCTTTCAACAATTCTTCCACCTATGAGTTTGGAGGAGGCTTTAGAGACAACCAAAATTCACAGCGTTGCTGGAAAAGTTAAAGGTGAAATTGGCTTGATTACGCAACGACCTTTTCGAAAACCACATCATACGGTTTCAGATGTTGGCTTAATTGGCGGAGGTAGTTATCCACAACCCGGAGAAATTTCATTGGCACATAACGGAGTTTTATTTCTCGATGAATTACCGGAATACAAGCGTCAAGTGCTAGAGGTGCTTCGCCAACCGCTAGAAGATCGAACAGTCAACATTTCCAGAGCAAGATTTTCAGTTGATTACCCAGCCGGATTTATGCTAGTCGCTGCCATGAATCCGTGTCCGTGCGGCTATTTCAACCATCCCGAAAAAGATTGTGTTTGTCCGCCCGGAACTGTTCAGCGCTATTTGAATAAAATCTCCGGACCTTTATTAGATCGAATTGACATTCACATTGAAGTAACTCCAGTTTCATTTGAAGAACTCACAAATTCTGTTCCATCTGAAGGAAGTATCGATATTCGAAAAAGGGTAGAATCAGCAAGAAACATTCAGAAAACAAGATATAAAAACAGGATAGGAATGCATTGCAATGCTCAAATGACCAAAAATGAATTTGATACACATTGTAAATTGGACGAGGTTGGAAATCAAATTTTAAAAAAAGCAATGGACTCGATGGGATTATCCGCTCGGGCATATGATCGTATATTAAAAGTCGCGAGAACCATTGCCGACTTGGATGAATCACAAACAATTGAAGCTCAACATTTAGCAGAAGCAATTCAATATCGAAGTTTGGATAAAAACAATTGGAGTTTGAATTAACCTGTCTCTCAAAAAATAAGTAATTTCAACGCAAATATACTTTTATGAAAACATTGATTCTACTAAACTTTACATTGTTAAGTTTTTTATCAATTGCTCAATATCAAGTTGGTCATACAACTATTACGTTCAATGATCCAGCAAGAACTGGTGGTTTTGGTTCTGGAGGTGGAACAGGTCGACAAATACAAACTGAAATTTATTATCCCGCAGCGACATCCGGCGACAATGTAACGGTTGCTTCCGGGCAATTTCCGGTGATTACATTCGGTCATGGGTTCGCTATGTCGTGGGATGCTTACACGAATATCTGGCAACATTACGCAGCAAGAGGATTTATATTAGCGTTTCCAAGAACAGAAGGAGGATTAATCCCAGGTCCAAGTCATGGTGATTTTGGTATAGATCTAAAGCAGGTTTCTGACAAAATGCTGGCACTCAATTCCAATGCAAGCTCACTTTTTAACGGGAAAATTCTTCAAAAAGCCGCGATCATAGGACATTCCATGGGTGGAGGCGCCTCTTTTCTCGCTGCTGCAAATAATACCAATATAGAAACGGTTGTTGGTTTGGCTCCTGCAGAAACAAATCCATCTGCAATAGCAGCTGCTGCAAATGTATCCGTCCCTGCATTAGTTTTTTCTGGTAGTGCAGATGGAGTGACACCACCCGCAGATCATCACACTCCAATTTATCAAGGATTGACAAGTTCTTGCAAAAGCTTTGTTTCAATTACAGGCGGAGCACATTGTTATTATGCCAATACAAATTTCAATTGTGATTTTGGAGAAAGTACTTCGTCTACAAATATTTCAATTTCAAGAACAGAACAGCAAACGGTCATGTATGGTATTTTGGATCCGTGGCTAGATTTTAAATTGAAAGGAATTTGTGAATCATACGCTGCCTTCAAATTAGCAATTCAATCGACTCCAGGAACTATAAATGAAACGAGTTGTCCATCCGTTCCAACTGTTTCAATTTCGACAAATGGCATGCTTCTTAGCTCAACATCTTCTGGGAATCCAATTTCATACCAATGGTATTTGAATGGAAGTGCAATTAACGGAGCAACATCATCCACTTATCAAGCCACACAAGATGGGGTTTATTATTTAGAGGTTTCTTATGACTATGGATGTGCTGTGAGTAACATTCAAACGCTTGGTTCTTCAGGATTAAATGAACTTTTACTTCTAACTAAATTATTCCCGAATCCTGCAAAAGATCATTTGTTCATAGAATCAAATATGCAAATAGTTAACTTTAATATATTGGATATCAATGGAAGAATGATATTTGAAAAAAATGATGGTTCGACTATCCATTCAATTGAAATTTCCAATTTGAAAAAGGGAATTTATCTTGTTGAAATAACGGATGGAGCAAATAGCATTACAAAACGTTTTATCAAAGAATAATTTCGTAATTTCGGCAAAGCAATCTTGCCTTATTTCATGAAAAAACTCTTTACAATCTTATTTTTCGGAATCTTCATTGGTTTCGGATTTTCTCAAGAATATTCCATTCGTGGTTTCGTTTACGATAAATCAAATGGTGAACCCATAAGTGACATTAAAGTCAAGTTACTTCGAGCGGACAGTACAATTGCAGCGCAAGCAATGACTAATATAAGTGGTTTCTTTGCCATTCCTAAGCTGACGAAAGCAAAGTATATTTTAAAAATTGATGATTTTAAATATGCTCTAACCTATTTAAATGTTGAGTTGGTTGAAAAAAAATACATCAATGATGTTCGCTTCGATCTTTCAATTCCTGATAAATCTGTTGAATTAGGAACAATTACCATTACCGCTAAAAAAGAACGAACCCAAATTGATAACGGTAAAATCACACTTGGAAAGAAGGAACTCGAGAAAATCCCTAGTTATGGTGCTGAAAATGATATTGTCGGAGGAATTTCAGTAACTCCTGGTGTAATCACCACGGGTGATCAAGGCGGGCAATTATATGTTCGTGGTGGAACTCCCATTCAAAATAAGATTTTACTTGATGGAATGACTATTTATAGTCCGTTTCACTCAATCGGCTTTTTCTCTGTGTTTGAAACAGAATTAGTCAAAAGTATGGATATTTATACTGGTGGTTTCGATTCTCGATATGGTGGAAGAATTTCTTCTGTAATGGACATTACGTATCGTGATGGTAACAAGCAAAAATTTGGTGGTAAAGTTTCAGCTTCTCCATTCCTTGCCAAATTGGTCTTGGAAGGTCCTCTTGGTAAGAAAAAAGGAGATGAACCAAGATCTGGTTCTTACATATTTTCCGCAAAACATAGTCTATTGGATTACACGTCTAATAGTCTGTATCCTAAAGTCAATGAAGGAAATGGACTTCCATTCAATTTCACAGATTTATATAGTAAAATAACATTCAGTTCAGATGGAGGTTCCAAATTCAGTGCATTTGGATTTCATAACCAAGATTCAGTCAATTACGATGTTGCGAATCTCAGTTGGTTGGCTTCCGGCGGTGGTGTGAATTTTCTTTTGGTTCCGAGCGGTTCACCTATCTTTATTCGTGGTCACGTGAATGGAAGTAACTATGAAACATCATTTACGGAAGTAGAACAACAGCCTCGTTTTTCTAGAATTGGCGGGTTTGACTTAGGTTTTGATTTCTCTTATTTCTTAAAAAATGAAGGAGAAATGAACTATGGGTTCAATCTAAGTGGATTTAACACGCAATTCGTTACTTATAACGAAGCTAAAACCAGAATTGAAGCGGAAAATTTCACAACAGAAATTGGTGCTTATTACAACTATAGAAAAGTAACTAGAAGATGGGTTTTTCAAGTAGGAATCCGTGGACAATTGTATGCATCTCTCGCCACTTTTTCACCTGAACCAAGATTGGGTTTAAAATATAATGCCTCAGAAAATCTAAGATTTAAATTCTCAGGAGGACGCTATTCTCAAAATTTCACTTCAGCTTCATCGGATAAAGATGTCGTGAATCTATTCAATGGTTTATTATCAGCGCCAACGAATGTTCAAGAACAATTTATCAATGAATTCAACATTGCAAAACAAACAAAAAACGGTCTTCAATATGCTTGGCACGCAATCCTTGGAGCAGAATACGACCTCGGAAAAAGCGTGACATTAACTTTAGAAGGTTACTACAAGTATTTCTCCCAATTGAGCAACATTAACCAAAATAAGTTATATAATGATATCGCTCAATTTGATAACATTGATGACGTTTTCAAAAAGGACTTCATTATTGAGTCTGGACAATCATTTGGATTTGATGTATTAGCAAAATACAATAAAGACAGGTTATTCTTGTGGGGAGTTTATTCATACGGCTACAATACGCGTTGGGACGGTTTTCAAAGTTATTTCCCTGTATTTGATAGAAGGCATAACATCAACTTAGTTGCCTCTTACATGTTTGGTAAGAAAAAAGACATCGAAGCAAATATCCGTTGGAACCTTGGATCTGGATTACCGTTTACACCGACTGCAGGAAACTACCAAGCAGAAACGTTCTCTAATGGTTTAACAACTGATTACGTAACCAATAACCCAAGTACCATTTCCACAATTCTTGGAGGTTTTAATTCGCAACGACTACCATCTTATCATCGATTGGATGTAACGGTGAAAAAGCAATTTAATTTCAAAAACAAAGATGTTTTAGAACTTGTTGCGAGTGTCACTAATGCCTACAATAGAAATAACATTTTTTACGTTAATCGAACTACATCCAAGAAAATTTATCAATTCCCAATACTGCCAAGCTTTGGGTTGAGTTATAAATTTTAAATATGGCGAAACTTGCTCCGTTTAAAGCTATTCGTCCTGTGCGTGACAAAGTTCATTTAGTAGCGACAAGACCCTATTATTCTTACAAGAAAAATGTGCTTAAGGCCAAATTGGAAGATAATCCATACACTTTTCTCAGAATTATAAATCCAGAATTCAACAATGAAGTAAAAACGAAACCGAATTCGGAAGAACGATTTCAACTTGTCAAAACAAAGTACAAAGAATTTATTGATGCGGGAATTTTGATTCAGGATGAAAGCCCGAGACTCTACATTTATCGTCAAACAAATAATGAGTATGCATACACAGGAATAGTTGCTGGTGCAAGCATAGAAGAATACCAAAACGATTTAATAAAAAAACACGAAGCAACTCTTACATCAAGGGAAGCCATGTTCACGAAATATTTGGATATCGTAGGCTATAACGCTGAACCAGTGCTATTAAGTTATAAAGGCGACCTGCATATTGAAGAACTTCTGAATCAATTAACTTTAGTTCGTGCCGAATATGAATTTACCACAACTGATCGTGTAACGCATGAATTGTGGGTTCTCTCTGAAAACGACACGTTAATATTACAAAATGCCTTTGAAGATGTCGAAGCTACTTATATTGCTGATGGTCATCACAGATCGGCTTCTTCAGCAAGACTTTTAAATGAGCGAATGAATTCAGGGAAGTCGGTAACCGGTAATGTCAACTCTTTTCTTGCTTTTTTTGTTGATGAATCACGTTTGAAGATATTGGAATTTAACCGATTGGTTAAGACATTAAATGGATATTTACCTGACACTTTTCTATTCGCATTGAAAGCACTTGGAAGTGTAAGAGAAATTCCAAATGCCGAAAAACCGCAAGAGGAACATCAAATTCATATTTACTTAAATGGAAAATGGTATGAGTTTACCATCGATTCATATCTAATTGACAAAGAACACCCTGTTAAATCGCTGGACTCGGACATACTAACTGAATTGATTCTAAAACCTTTATTAGGAATTGAAGATCTTAAAACGAGCGACCAAATTGAATTTATTCCAGGAAACGAATCACTTCAATCGATTGAGGAAAAAGTTGATTCGGGAAAATTTGAAATTGGATTCGTTCTTTTCCCTGCAAAAATTGAACAAGTAAAACGTGTTGCCGACAACCAAATGAACATGCCGCCTAAATCAACATGGGTGGAACCGAAACTACGAAGTGGTTTAACGATTTACAATATCAACGAATGATTGCCGAAAATCTTTCTGAAATAAGAAAATCAATTCCTGAAAATGTTTGCCTTGTTGCTGTTTCTAAAACAAAGCCTGTTTCGGATTTGATGATTGCTTACAATGCTGGCCAACGACACTTTGGAGAAAACAAAGTTCAGGAAATGTGTGAGAAACAAGCCATTATGCCAAATGATATTTGTTGGCATTTAATTGGACACTTACAGTCGAACAAAGTTAAATACATAGCCCCTTTTGTTCATCTGATTCATTCGGTTGATAGTTTGAAATTACTCCTTGAAATTAACAAACAAGCGAAAAAAAATGACCGTGTTATATCGATTCTTCTTCAGTTTTACATTGCAAAAGAAGAAACCAAATTCGGCTTGGATCGACATGAAGTTATTGAACTATTGAATTCCGGTGAGTTCAAAGCTTGTGAGAATGTAAGGGTGATCGGAGTAATGGGTATGGCTTCGTTCGTTGATGATATTAACCAAATAAGAATTGAATTTATTAGTCTAAAATCGCATTTCGACTTTTTAAAAGAAAACTTCTTCGCAACAGATGCTTATTTTAAGGAAATATCCATGGGAATGAGTGGTGATTATCCCCTAGCAATCGAACAAGGAAGTTCCATTGTTCGGGTAGGAAGTTCCATTTTTGGAGGCAGATAATTTTATTTCAAATCTTAAAATCTTATAAATATTGCATTTTTTTATTAGTTGTCGATTAATAAGCTTACTTTTACGGAAATTAAATTAATTAATAATGAGTAAAGGAACAGTAAAATTCTTCAATGAGACCAAAGGTTTTGGATTCATCGTTGAAGAAGGCACGAGCAAAGAGCACTTTGTACACGTGACAGGATTAATCGACAAAATCAAAGAAAATGATGAAGTTGAGTTTGATCTTCAAGAAGGTCGAAGAGGTTTGAATGCAATTAATGTAAAAAAAGCATAAATCAATTCATACTTATCTAATCAAAGAAGTTCTGCCAAAAGCGGAACTTTTTTTGTTTTAGACATTTCATTTTATATAACCATATCCAAATCAAATCATAAAAATTAAAGTAATCAACAACCCATAACTCATAAAAATTTCGTTTATTTTGGTGTGAAAACCTTAATTTTGAATGCTTAAATAATTTCATGCGCGCACTTTATTTAAAAGAAATTAATAGTTTCCTAAGTTCCATTATTGGATACGTTTTCATAGTCATTTATTTGATCGCCTCAGGTTTATTTCACTGGGTTCTATCTTTTAACACCAATTTACTAGAAGGAACTGAGGCCGATTTGATTCCTTTCTTTAATTTGTCACCCGTAATCTTTTTGATCTTGATTCCGGCGATAACTATGCGATCCATTGCCGAAGAGCGTCGAACGGGAACAATCGAGCTGTTACTTACAAGACCAATTTCAGATCTCGGAATGATTTTGGCCAAATATTTTGCAGGGGTAACACTCCTTGTTATCGCTATTTTACCAACTATCATTTATTACATCTCGATGTATTACTTGGGACAACCAATCGGAATAATTGATTCAGGGGCTACTTTCACTTCATACATTGGTCTTATTCTCTTGGGTTCAGTCTTTGTGGCGATTGGAATTTTCGCATCCTCTCTTACGAGCAGTCAAATCGTCGCATTCATTCTAGCCATGTTTCTTTGCTGGGTTTTCTATGATGGATTCAATTTGCTTGGGAATTACAGCCAAATTGGAAATCTTGATTACATCATTCAATATATCGGAATTGCATTCCATTATGATTCCATAAAAAAAGGCGTTATCGATACAAGCGACATTATTTACTTTTTGTCCATCATCGTGATTTTCATAAGTGCTTCTCTAACCGTTGTTAAAACCTTAAAAAAGTAAGTATGAAATTTCCTCAATTAAAAACGAAAAACCTATTTAATTGGACGTTATTGAGTTTCATTCTTATCGGTTTGTTACTCATAAATATCATCGGTTCAATTGTTGGAAAGCGCATCGATATGACCAAAGATCATCGATATTCGTTGGCTTCTGGAACAACACGATTTCTAGAATCAAAAGATAATATTGAAAATAGAATTAGTCTTCAAATCTATTTAGAAGGAAATCTTCCTGCGGAATTAAAAAGCTTTCAGAATGCACTTAAGGATAAACTTAAGGACTTTAAATATATCGCTGGAAATCGAATTGAATATGTTTTCATTGATCCAAATAACGGTTCAAAAGAAGAACAACAAGATTTAAAAATTCAATTATACGATCAAGGTCGAGGCATCCTACCAATGGAAATTCTCTACACCAAAGATGGAGAACAACGACAA
Source organism: Crocinitomicaceae bacterium (assembly GCA_049239885.1). Lineage (GTDB taxonomy): Bacteria > Bacteroidota > Bacteroidia > Flavobacteriales_D > Crocinitomicaceae > UBA952. The sequence continues at coordinate 487 of JBMLTP010000149.1, read as the reverse complement.
GTGATGTTATGGCCGGGCGCAAAAATGACCTACTCGGCAAATGGTATTGTAAAAGAGAATGTCGTGCAATTCTTACCAGGAACAAAACCTGGAAGACCTTATAATTTAGCTGGAATGACGGATATGATTGAGATGGGATTGAATAATTTGGAGTACAACCTCATTTCCAATATGCGCCGCCTAACTCAAACTGAAAAACAACGCATTGGATTTCTTCAAGGTCATGGCGAGTTAAATTACGCAGAAACACAGCGTGCAAGGGCTCTAATCGCTCCTTATTTTTCAATCGCAGACGTTTCACTGAATGATTCTATTGCCGCACTCGATGATATTGATGGTCTTGTTATCGCCGATCCAAAAAAGCCATTTTCTGACCGTGACTTGTATTTAATTGACCAATATGTGATGCGAGGAGGAAAATTAATGTGTTTTATGAACACGCTCGCCATCAACGAAGATACCTTAATGGCAAGTGGAACATGTCACA
>JBMLTP010000148.1:0-2925 GCA_049239885.1 Crocinitomicaceae bacterium | reverse complement strand
TAATGTTATTGATTCGATAATGCAACATATCCAAATTTGCCAAAAACTCAGTGAATGTCGAACCAGTAAGATCCATCAAATCTCCATAACCTTCATCAGCGGTATATAAAATCCAATATTCACCAAATGCCTCTAAAATAACGGGAGCATCAGCTTTCAATACACGAGCCGCATTTTTTACCAAGTCATAAGTCAAACTATCCGGATATGGATTCATTGAAACAAACTCACCATCATGAAAATTTGTTAGTTCGCAGATTTCCTGCCATTTATCCTCACCAAACTTGGTAATTACTAAATCTTTAATCGCTTTATTTACAAGACCGTACATAGTAAAAATTTACAAAGTTAATTTTAAACTTACATTCTAGATTTTAAGAACGAAAATAAATCGGTAATATCGACGCCTTAAATAATAATCCAGAAACTTAGAAAATTAAAATAAATAAATGACCTAATTAAATCTTCAAAAGTATAATTTTCGAACCTACGTAGTAACACGTAGTTTGAACTAGTGAAAAACTACTAGAATTGTTTTCAAGGGCATTTATTTTTCATAAGTTGCTTGCGCGCATTGCTTTTCATTTGTATAAATATCCTCGTTAACGAAATTTTGGTTTAGCCCATTCTAATTTTGATTTTGAATGAAGTCGAACCAACATTTTGATTATGGAAACAAAACATATATTTCAGATTATTTTTACACTAATCGTGTCAATTTTCAACGCACAAGTTATTGTCACTCGGCCTACTTCGGATTTAGGGGCTTGTTCATTTCCTTCATCTTACTTTACACTAGGAAATATTGTTTTAACGGAAAGCCAAAACGGAGATTTTTCAGCGGGAACAAACAGAACAATTATTGTCAATGCCCCTTCTGGAATGGAATTTCAAGCAGGGAGTGGAATCATTTCCGCAGTCGGAGGACGCAATTTATCCAATGAATCATTGACGGTGACGAGCACAATGTTGACCATTCAATACAACTGCAACGGAACCAATAAGTTGGATGTCTTGACAATTAGTGGAATAAGAATTAGAGCAACGAGTTCAGGAAGTTATTCATTAGTTAGAAATGCTGGAAACGCCGTTGTAAATGGATTTACTAACGGGATAGTATTTACTGGAACAATTTCGTTTAGTTCAATTGCCTCGAATCACTATCGCACCAATCCAACTATTTCAGGTTTTTTGGATTGGAACTCAGCTTCAACATGGGAATGTAACTCTGTTCCACCGAATGATGGAAGTGCAATTGTAACAATCAGAGCCTTTCAAAATGGTAATTACAGCAACGGTAACTCAGTTTATTTCACTGGAAATCGAATCATTAAATCACTAACAATTGAAAACAATGCGAATTTCAGTCCTCCTGGAGGAAATGGGCAAGCATTAACAATCAATGAAAATTTCTCTATTTTAAGTGGGGCTTATTTGCAGCAAATAAACTGGTCGCAATCTGGAGTAAATACAATAAACATTAGTGGAAACTTCCTTAATAATGGGTCCATGATAAGCGCAGGTGGAAATGGTGGAAATGGACTTCGAATCAACATGAATGGATCAGCGCCACAAACCATTTCAGGAACAGGAAGTTTTAGAATGATTGGAAACGGCCCAGGAGCAGGATCGTTGGTTATTACAAATCCGACCGGAGTAGAACTACAATCTAATTTCTTAACCGATAATTCCAATGGAAATTTAGGAACCGTAATCGTTGATGGTTTATTAACCTTTCTCAATCCAAACGTTCGGTTTACGGGAATTGGAAATCTTCAACTAAATGGAAAAACCATTTTAAAAGCTGGAACTTTCAATGAACATTATGCGATGTCAGGAAATCGAATTATCGGAAATGCTAGCACGATTGAATATACGAATTCGAATTCTACCATTTCTTCAACAAATATTCCTTCATTAAATCTCAATAACCTAATAATTAATAATGGATTAGCAGGTATTACAACTATTCTAAACTCAATCGTTGTAGGTGGGGCACTAACTATGAATGGTGGGAATATATTAAATGATCAAAACGAAATTCAATTGGGCCTATCATTAACAAATAAAGGGACTTTAGATTACAATTCTGGTTTTATTCTAGGGAAATTAAAACGTTGGTTTTCAGGAACAAACACAGGAAATCAAAGTGGATTGTTTCCACTCGGAAATGTTTTAGATGGTCAAAAACGCTTTGTGAAAATCGAATACCAAGAAGCAACAGATGGTGGAACAATTACGGGAGAGTGGGTGAATCAAGCCATGGGAAATGACGTAACAAGTGAACCTATTCTCACAAATTGCGATGGCTCCTTCACCATTTCAAATACAGCGTCTGGATTTTGGAGTATGTTACCCGCAATTGGCATAACCAGTTCAGAAAATAAATCCTATAACATTACGCTCTCTGCCGAAAACTTATTTGACTTTGACAACGATTGCCATATTACAAGCCTTAAAAGAGATAATAATATTTGGACCTATTCTGGTATTCACATCGATAATCAAGGAACCGCGGTCAGTCCTTTAGTTACTCGTTTGAATGCAAAAGGCTGGAGTAATTGGGGACTTGGTGGAGAGGGCGATCCCTTGCCAGTTGAACTCTCATCGATGAATTTGGATTGCCTAGAAAATGAAGTGATTTTTCGATGGTCAACAGCCTCTGAACATAATAGCTATTTATTTATAGTTGAAAAGTCTAAGAATTGCATTGAATGGATTAAAACAGAAGAAATTCCAGCCGCAGGATTTTCAAACGAACTGTTAAATTATGTTGTAAATGACATTCGGGTTTCTGGCTTGAATTACTATCGACTTTCACAAAGAGATTTTGATGGAAAAGAACGAATTTATGACCCTTTAAATTTGAATTGTCAAGATGAAAGTCCATTTAAAATTTTAATCTGGCCAAATCCGGATGAAACT
>JBMLTP010000147.1:0-8197 GCA_049239885.1 Crocinitomicaceae bacterium | reverse complement strand
CTGACGCAGAAGGTGCTACAGCTACTCAAAACGCATGGATTTATTACACAGGAACTATTGATTTATCCGCAACTGGTCCAAACGGTGCTCAACCATTTGTTGTAATGACATTCGAGCAAACACACAGAAGATATGCTGAGAAAACTTTTGTGATTTACAGTTTAGATGGAGGTACTACATGGCAAGAAGTTGAAGTGAATGCTGGTATGACGGTAAATACGAATACTACGAATCCAGATCAAGTTCAAGTAAATTTAACAAACCAAATTGGTGGTCAAGCGAATGTAAAAATTGGATTCAAATATACAGGTAACTACGACTGGTTTTGGGCTGTTGATGATGTGAAATTGACTACTCCTGATGATTACGATTTAGAAATGACAGGTGCATACTGGGGTTCTACAGGTTTCTGGGGTGCAAGATTGCCTTACTACCAAATTCCATTAGCTCAGTTAACTACAATCGATTTCGGTGGAATCGTTTCTAACTTAGGTGCTTTGGATCAAACTGATGTTGTATTTACTGCTTCTTTAACTGGTGGTGCATACACAGGCACATCTGCTGCTAGCACTGTTGTAGCTGGTTCTTTGGATACATTGGATGTAACAACTCCTTTAACTCCTCCAGCTACTGTAGCGAATCATGTTGTTAATTTAGCGGTTTCGTCTGGTGCTACTGATGCAGCTCCAGCTAATAATGCAGTTACTAGCGCGGCAACAATTTCAGTAAACAATTTCGTTTATGCAAGAGACAAAGGAACATTGGCTTCGGGATCATTTAACCAAGGACAAGGTTTTGAAGTTGGTAACATTTTCGATATGTATGCAGCTGCTACATTGAAAGGAATTGATGTTGTAATTCACCCGCAGGCAGTAGCTGGTGCAGAAATGTACGTTAAATTATATTCTATTGATCCAGCAACTGGCGATTTCCTTTTCGTTGACGAATCAGCTCCATATGCATTAACAACTGCTAACTTAGGTCAAAAAATTACATTGACTTTAAGTGGCCCTGTACAATTGAACGCTGACGAAGCATACTTAATCGTTGCAGGTTCTAACGGTGACGGTGGTGCAACTGACGATTTAATCGTTGGTACAGCAGGTGTTTCCGAAGCACAAACTTCATATTATTTTGACATGACAGATCAAACATGGTACTATACAACTTCTACCCCAATGGTAAGAATGAACTTTGATCCTGTATTGTCTATAAACGAAGTTGTAAATGCATTTGGATTGAATGTTTATCCAAACCCAGCTAATGAAGTAATCAATGTTTCATTGAGTAAATCAACAAACGCTACAATTTCAGTAGTTGATGTTGCTGGAAAAGTTGTTAAAACTTCTACAATCAATGGATTAACTTCTACAATCAATGCATCTGATTTAACAAATGGAGTATACTATGTAACTATTACAGATGGAACTTCAGTTGCTACTGAAAAAGTGGTTATTAAGAAATAAGAAATCGTTTTGATTTATGAAAAGGGTCGGAAATTTCCGACCCTTTTTTTTGTATATTTGAAATAAAAAAATGATAACTATGAAAAAAATCTACCTGGCTGTTGCGTTTCTTTCAATTTGGGTTTCAACTGTTTTTGGTCAATTACCAACCAAATCAATTGAATCAAAGAAGAAGAATGTTTCTTTTGACTCTTATGTCAAACCGTCTAAAAATCCAGTTCCAAAAGGAGTAGTAATTTGGTCAAATGACTTTTCAAATGGAAATGATTGGACTTATGACAATACATCTAATCCATTTTTGGATTGGACAATTACAAACAATGCCGATACCATTCCAGTAACAACCCTCAGTCCTGCTGTATTTACATCTGTAAACAATGGCTTTGCCTTTATCAATTCAGATGCTCAAGGAGAAAGTGGTATTCAAAACTCAAACATGACCTACACAGGAACCATTGATTGTTCTGCATATTCGAATGTAAGTATTGTCTTCGAGCAATCTTATCGAACCTATTTAGATACGCGAATTATTCGTATTAGTAATGATAACGGTGGAACTTGGACTGATTTCACAGTTACAGATGGAAGTGAACCAACTGCTCAAAATTCGCCAAATCCTGATGTTTATTCTATCAATATTTCATCCGTAGCAGGTGGACAAGCAAATGTTAAAGTTCAAATCAACTACCAAGGAAATTGGGGCTGGTATTGGGCAATTGATGATATGAAAATCATTGAGACTGATCAATATGACTTAAAACTACAAAAAACATTATTTGGAACGGATGGTGCTTTTGGTGCTCGATTACAATACTATCAAATTCCGAGTGCTCAGGTCGCACCAATTAATTTTGGAGGAATTTTGAAAAATATCGGCGTTCAAGATATCACTGACGCTGGATTTACAGCTGATATTACAGGTTCATATAATGGAATAGCTGGGCCAATTAATTTATTAGCTGAAACAACAGATACAGTTTGGTGTTCAAATACATTTACACCGAATTCAACCAATGCTAACTATATTGTTGCCGTTGGCGCATCAACAAGTTCTACTGAACCAGATGTAACAAATAATGTTTTGCCAAATATTAGTATTTCTGTAAACGATTTCATCTATGCACGTGATAATGGACAGATCTTAGGTGGAATCAGCAATTCTGGACAAGGATATGAAGTTGGACATATTTATGATATTTTTCAAGCAGCGACCCTATATGGAATCGATGCGGTTTTAAATGCGGGATCAGAACCTGGATCGGAAATATTTGCTAAATTATACTCAATCGATCCAACAACTGGGGACTTTGTTTTTGTGGACGAATCAGCACCTTATGTAATTACTCCAGCCGATTTAGGACAAAAAATAAGTCTTCCGATAGGCAGCCCGACTAATTTGAACGCAAACGAGTCTTATTTAGTAGTAATTGGCTCTTATGGTGACGGTGGAGCTACAAATGACTTGGTAACGGCATCTTCCGGATCATCAACTCCTCAAACAACCTATTACTACGATTATACAGATCAAACTTGGTACTACACTACATCCAATGTAATGGTTAGAATGAACTTTGACCCTATATTGTCTATCAACGAAGTTGAAAATACTTTTGGATTGAATGTTTATCCGAATCCTGCAAATGAAGTAATCAATGTTTCTCTAAACAAATCTACAAATGGAATTATTTCAATAGTTGATGTTGCTGGAAAAGTTGTAAAAACTTCTTCAATCAATGGATTAACTTCTTCAATCAACTCATCTGAATTAACAAATGGAGTTTACTATGTAACAATTACAGACGGAACTTCAATTGCAACAGAAAAGATTGTTATTAAGAAATAAGTAATCGTTTTAATTTTGAAAGGGTTGGAAATTCCGACCCTTTTTTATTTTTATATAATTACAGTTGATGAAAATAAAATTCTTGATTAACGAACTTATCTCAAGCAAAAAGAAAGAACCGCATCCGTAAATTCTTCAGGGGCTTCTGCATGAACCCAATGACCAGCATTTTCAATGGTCACTAACTGCGAATCAGGTAATAGATTTTCGATTTCCTGTATATCTGAATCCAAAATATAGTCAGATAAGGAACCTCGAATAAATAACGTTGGAATTAGAACCTCTTTATTTGGAAGCGATCTTAAAATTTCAGACATTGATGCTTGAAGTACTTTAAAGTTAACCCTCCATGCTAGCTTGCCTTTATCCCGCCAATAAAGATTCTTCAAAAGAAATTGAACAACACCGTTCGACTCGATAAATGAAGAGAGAATTCGTTCAGCTTCACTTCTTGCGCTTAATTTATTCAAATCAATTGAATCGAATGCTTTTAGGATATGCTGATGATGAAGTGGGTACTCTTTAATCCCCATGTCCACGACGATAATTTTTTCCAGAAAATCAGGATGAGATTGAGCAAAATGCATCGCTACTTTACCTCCCATTGAATGACCTAGCAAAATGACATCAGATAGGTTTAATTTTTGGAAAAGTTCGTACAAATCTTCAACCATTAACTGATACGAAAACTCATCAGACCAAGGCGAATGCCCATGATTTCTTAAATCTACAAGGATAACTCGATAATATTCACTAAATTTTTTAGCATGTGTTTGCCAATTATCAGAGAACCCAAAAAGCCCATGTAAAATTACAAGTGGTTTTCCACTTCCAAGTTCTCTATTATGTAATTCCATTTACTCTGTAATAAACGAAGACAAAATACCAATCAAATTAGGTAATTCAAAGGTTGTTTCTGTCATGTTAACTCTCGAACTTGATGAGGAACCCGATGACGAGGATTCAATTTCAGATGTTCCAATTGGATAAACCTTAAATTGCCTGTTATTAATTTTTTCCAACTTACTCACGATTTGTGATTTGGAAATCAATTTATTGTCGAAATGAACTTTTATTGTTTGCTTTTGATTTTCTTCTTGGTAATCAATTTCAACGCGCGAAACTGCGTTCGTTTGAATCAATTCTCTTCGGATAGCTCCACCACAACCCATTTTACAAACCATCCCTTCAACCTCTGCAACCAAAATCTGATTGGAGACGACCTTAACTTTATCAGTAGATTTAGAAATTGATTTCTGCTGTTCATTCGAAGAGCAAGAAAAAAGAGCTATGAACAACGCCAATATCAGCGGGCGAATTGTAAATTTCATTTTTTTAAGTTTAAACAAAATTAATGTGAAAGACTGAAACTTTGAAAAATATATCACAAGAATCTTTAAAACTTCGAACAAATTGCCTAAATAGACAATTAGAAGAATTTTGTAGAACTTGAAAATAATACTACATTTGAAAAAAAATATTATAATGAGAAAGTCTATTCTTGGTTTGTTCCTAATTACTTTGATTATCAGTTCATGTAGAAAATATAGTGATGGCCCTTCTTTTTCGCTACTTACGAAAAAAGCTCGTCTGTGCAATGATTGGGTTTTATTGACACAATTAAAAAATGATGAAGACGTAACAGACGAAGCGGTCACTGTTAAATTGAATATTGAAAATGATGGGACTTATTCGATTTCATCTACTTACGATGCACTTGGTCAACTTCAAGGAGACTATTCCAACGGTAAATGGACTTTTGGAGATACAAAAGACATCCTTTATTTGTATGAGAATGTGAACAATCAATACGATGATGAACCATCTCGAACTTTTAAAATAAAAGAATTACGCAATAAGCAAATTAAACTTGTTGAAGAATTCCCTTCAATTGACTTGTATAATACTTACATCTACGTTCAAGACTAACTAAACGAATCGTTCGTCTACCTCCATTACGTGACCACAGTTATTGCAAGTTCTCATCTCTTCTGAGCCGTAGAACTCTCTGAAACGCGAAATAAAATCACGCTCTATATTTTCTAATGGGAATTTGTATTCTTGAAGTTTGTGATTACACTTGTCACAGAACCACATCAATCCATCAGTAAGATTTGTTCCTTTACGAACACGCTCGATTACAAGTCCAACCGTGTTTGCTCCACGAATTGGGGAATGCGGGATATTACCTGGTAAAAGAAAGATATCTCCTTCTTTAATTTGAATGTCCCTGGCTTTACCATTTTCTTGAACACGAACCGTAATATCACCTTCAATTTGATAAAAAAGCTCCTCACTTTCATTAAAATGATAATCTTTTCGGGCGTTTGGACCACCTACAATCATTACAATAAAATCACCAGCTTCAACATATAAATTTTTATTGCTTACTGGAGGTTTTAACAAATCGCGATTTTCATCAATCCACGCTTTCAAATTAAAAGGAAGTAACATAATGTTATTATTTTGACTAAAGTTAAAAAGAAAAATTTTGTTTGATGTTCACTCGCTAGAATTTAGAATCATTCAATACATGTAAAAGTAAATCGATTTCTTCCTTCGTATTGTAACTATGAAAACATAATCGAATTCGCTCCTCTCCTTTTGGTACAGTTGGAGAAAAAATAGGTTTTGTGTATATTCCTTGATTAATTAACTTTTTGGAAATTTCTACTACAGCTTCTTTTGAATCGAATTGAAAAACCTGAATTGGGGAATTAATCTCAGACTTGGTCGGAAGGTTTAATTTAGATCGAAAATAGGTTAGATTATCATGCAATTTTAGTTGTCGCTCGCGAATATCCTCGCGTTCTATTCTGTGCATAATTAATTGATAATCAGATGGTGGTAATGCTGTCGTATAAATGAAGGATCGAGCAAAATTCACCAAATATGAAATTAATTCAGAAGAACCAAGAACCGCCGCACCGTGAAATCCGAAAGCTTTTCCGAAAGTGATTATTCGAGCAAATACATCTTCAATAATCTCTCTCCCGTGAACAATTCCCCTTCCCTCCCAACCAAAAACACCAACTGCATGCGCTTCATCAACGATAAGGAAAGCCGCGTTCTTTCGGGAAATTTCAATGATTTTCCTCAACGGTGCCATATCCCCATCCATTGAATAGAGACTTTCAACGACAATGTAGATCGTTCCTGAAACTTTAGCAATTTGCTTTTCGAGATCGGCAGGGTCATTGTGTTTGAATGATATTGCTTTAGCATTGGATAATCTAATTCCATCGCGTATACTAGCATGAACGAGTTCGTCATAAAGAATATAGTCACCACGTTGAGGTAAACAGGACATTACTCCGAGATTTGCGGTATATCCACTATTAAAAACAAGTGCGCACTCAGATTCAAAGAATTTAGCCAAACTTTTTTCGGCTTCTAACGCCTCATTAGAATTTCCAGAAAGTAATCGCGAACCCGTGGAACCAGCATGTGAAACCGACTCAGGGATTGATTCCTTTGATAATCCTAAATAATCGTTTGAAAAAAAGTCAATTTCACCCTTCAGAAGAGTAAGTTGTCGAAAGCTATTTTCTTGTTTTCTTGCCTCTAATTTAGAACGAAGAACCTCATTCATTAGGCCTTTGATTCAACCGTTTTTATTTTTCTTGGCTCAAATCCATCCTCTATTGCTTGTGTTCGAGCTGACTCGAGTTCTTTTGCACGCAGAACTTCATTTCGTTTGCGGTCTTCAATCTTTTCATCTGGAAGAGAAACAGGTTGCTCCGAATCTTTGAATGGTTCCTTTGGAATCAAACCTAGAATATCAAACATTTCTTTATCCTCATTGAAATCGGGGTTCGGTGTCGTCAAAAGTTTATCTCCTGCGAAAATGGATCCTGCTCCTGCTAGAAAACAAAGTGCTTGAGCTTCCATATTCATTTTTGTTCTTCCCGCTGAAAGTCTCACAATTGCTTCAGGAAAAACAATTCTGGTTGTGGCTACCATTCGAATCATCTCCCACTGCTCAATCGGTTTTTGATCTTCAAGTGGAGTTCCGTCAACTGCGACCAACGCGTTTATTGGAATAGATTCAGGTGGATTCTCCATTTTCATATAACTCATTAACAATCCAACGCGATCTTCAACTGCTTCACCCATTCCGATAATTCCTCCCGAGCAAACAGTAATTCCGGCCTTACGGGCGTTATCAATTGTATTCAATCGATCTTCATATTCTCGTGTTGAAATAACATCTCCGTAAAATTCAGGTGACGTATCCAAATTGTGATTATAGGCGAAAAGTCCAGCGTTTTTAAGTCTTAGTGCTTGTTGCTCGTTCAACATTCCAAGGGTACAACAAACTTCCATTCCGAGGTTGTTCACCTCTTGAACCATCTCAACAACATTGTCAAAATCCCTGTTATCTCTTACTTCTCTCCACGCAGCTCCCATGCATAAACGAGATGATCCATTCGCTTTAGCGTTTTTAGCTTGTTCAACAACAGACTCAACCGTCATCAATTTGTGCGCATCAACATCTGTATGATAACGAGCAGCCTGCGGACAATAACCACAGTCTTCAGGACAACCTCCCGTTTTTATACTTAAAAGAGATGACATCTGAACCTCTCTTGGATTGTGATATTGCCTATGAATCGAGGCAGCTTCAAATACTAATTCCAAAAGGGGTTTGTTGTACAACTCCAAAAGTTGCTCTTTCGTTTGATAAGTTGGATTGACTTTCATATTACAAATATAAGAAGAGTTCTAATTTATTTCAGAATTGCTAGTTGCGAACGTTTAAATTGCTCATGTTTAGCTTAGAATTGCGAATTGCCAACTTTTAGCTCGCAATGAATTCATTCGCAATTAAAAGTTATTCCGACCGAAGTATCAAACAAGCTGCATAAGCTTTAACCGCCCTGCGTTC
>JBMLTP010000146.1:0-8286 GCA_049239885.1 Crocinitomicaceae bacterium | reverse complement strand
GTTGGCTCCTATGGTCATCCCATATTTTCCACCAAGTAAAGAGCCTTTTTTAAATGTATAAAGTACATCAGCCTGGTAGGCAACTTCTCCCAAAGGTTGAGTAGCATATGGATAAAGCGTTGCCACTAAGTTGTAGGTATGTGTTTTATTAAGAGAAGGTAAATAATTGACAAATAAATCTTGAAGGTCTTTGTTTCGATCTGATCGAAAACTCATGTTGTCGACTGATTTTCCTGAAAATAGTAATCCAAGTCCTTTGGTGGTGTATCCCAAATTGAATACTGCGGCATGACCATAATTATAAATCTTCTGATTATCAGCAGACGGATCCTGCTCTTTTATCACATACTCCGCATCAAAAAAAACATCCTTATAACGCAATTTAGCTCGTCCTCCATAAGTCGCAACATTTTCTGGAAGAATCAAAGACTCATCATCATCCTTCTGGTATTTACTAACAAAGGAACCACCAATAACAATATCAAGAGGCAAAGAGTCGAGTTTTTTGAAAGCTTCTTTCAGGTTTATTTCGGCATCGATTCCTCGAACAATACCATTTCCGTGAACAATTTTTCCTTGCTGAAAAGATAGTCTTTGATATCCGTAAACCCCTTTCAAAACAATTCCTTTTCTTGGTCGAACAATGAGTCGAGCACCATCAATTAAATTATCATATCCCAATGCACGATCTTCATATGCACGAAGTGATAATCCTGTGCCGAATTGCTCATAAAATGACCCAAGCGTAACGTCCACAAAATCATTTGCATATCCAATATACCGCATTCCGATTCCAGTTCCATCGAAGCGATTTGGATACCCTTGAATTCGAGGCAAATAAGACTCAAGTCGCATACCAGCTTTGAAGTTTCCATAACTATAGAAAACATTCATGTAGGAGTTGATTAATCCCTTTTCAGCTGGTTGCTTTGCATCAATTATCGTGTCCTCATTTAGGTACTGGAAAATGGATTCGATGTTTCCCGTTAAATTTCCTTGTCCAAATGTATAAAGGAAAAAAAAACAAAAAATTGCTTGAAATACGTATTTAATCATTCAGGGCTATTTGCCAGTTAATTTTTTGATTTCCTGATAAAGTTTTTCTTCATCGCCTGGAGCATAATTGTTGTGAGAGTAAACAATGTTTCCTTCTTTGTCAACTAAAAAAGTGTGTGGAACGTTATTCACTCCCATCGCTCGTTTAAAGTCTCCGTTCGGATCCATCAATACGATGTAGTCCCACGCCTTACCATTGACATATACTGGAACTTGACTTTTCGTCTTTTCATCATCGATTGACACAGCCACAAGAGTTACTCCTGTTTCTTCTTGCCAATCAGTGTATAGGTCATGAATGGTATTGAGTTCTTTTTTACAAGGTGCACACCAAGTAGCCCAAAAACTGAATACAACAGGCCCTTTCAACCCAAGTTCAGCGGTGTTAACTGCCTTACCTTTCATATCAGTGATCTTTACGGCAGGTATTTTTTTATTATCTAGCGTGTGTTCCGCTTCATTTTGACCAAATAAACAAGTTGATCCAACAAGAAACAACGTTAAAAAAAATAGGTTTTTCATGGTTTAAATTTTATGTTTCGACCACTTATTCAAGAATCTTGCCGAAAATCAAAGTTATAAAAAAAGTTAAGGAATTGCTATTTGATGATGATATTTTCTAAATCTCAAAAGATATAAAGTTTTCATTTATCCACTTTCACTTGTTTTTTAAATTAAATTAATCTATATTTGTTAACTGCAATAATTCTTCGGTTTATGAAAAATTTTACTTCCTTAATCACGTTTGTTCTTATTCTTATCTCTGCAAACTTGTATGCTCAAGACGGAATCGTAATTACCTTAGAGGGTCAAACTACGGATATTTCTGGTCAAACTCATACAATGACAGCTCCTGGAAATACAATTTTTGATGTCCCTTTTCATGTTGAAAATCAAACAGGTGAGACCCATCAGTGGGTGGTAACAAGATATCGAGTGAATGTTCCTACAGGTTGGTCAGATGGCTTATGTTGGGGTCATAGTACTGATCAATTTGGTGGAATTTGCTATACATCGACGCAGATGAATACAAACCCATGGTCAACCTCATCAAATCCTAACTTTTTATTTAATGTCCTTAATGGTGAATACGGCAAAATGAAGCCTCAAATAAACCCTGATGACTTCGTTAGTGGTCAAGCACATTACAGATACTACATTTCTGATGCCGGCGTTGCAGCATATAGCGATTCTGTTGATTTAGTTATAGATTTTACGGCAAGCGTAAATCAAATTAAAGATCCTGTATCTGTTTCAATTGTTCCTAATCCAGCATCTGACTACATTCAGATATCAATGACAGGAATCGAATCGGCATCATTAAAAATGGTTGACGTTTTCGGTAGCACAGTTTTAAAGGAAAACATAGGGTCCACGAAAAAATTGAACGTTTCTGATTTCAACAGTGGGATTTATTTCTTGGTGTTTGATGTGCCTGGAAGAAAGTCTTTCACACGCAAAGTGATTATTCGTAATTAAAGTTAAACCTTTAGTTCCATTTCCTGCCGTTGGATATGGTTATTAAAAGGGAGTTCTTCTAATTTGGGTTGTTTTTAGAAGGCATATTTTAAAAAATAATTTTTTACTTCAAAATGAAAGTTGGGACAAATTAGTTTACCTAACTTCGTTGTATGTCTAAAAAGAAGAAAGGCTCTGAGCCAGGAAGAAAGAAATCGGGAGTTACGTCCATCGTCATGCGTGTTTTTGAGCGAAATCCGGATGCAGAGTTAACCCATAAACAAGTGTCTTATTTAATCGAAGCGAAAGACCCTGCTTCAAGACAACTCGTTTTTGATTGTTTGAATCAATTAGCTACTAAAGGAGCCTTAAAGCGAATCAATCACTATACATTTAAGCTTTCCTCGCAGGAAAATCTAGTGGAAGGACGAATTGAAATTACGCAGCGAGGAGCCGCTTTCGTTGTAGTTGAAGGCAGGGAGAAAGATATTTATATCGCTCCGCAAAATGTCGGTCAAGCTATAAATGGGGACATTGTCAAAGTTCGTGTTTTTAAGCAAGGACCAAGTCGGGATGAAGGAGCCGTTTTTGAAATCAAAGAGCGTGAACGTTTTCAATTTGTTGGAACGATAAAAATTACTGATAAGTTCGCTATTCTTGTTCCAGATAACAACCGAACGGGAATTGAAATGCATATTTCGAAAGAAAACTTGATGGGTGCAAAACCAGGAGAAAAAGTCCTCGCAAAGATTACCGTTTGGCCGAAATCGTCAGGTGTTCCATACGGGGAAGTCATTGCAGTACTTGGGATGCCAGGTTCAAACGATACCGAAATGCTTTCGATTCTCTATAATCAAGGAATCAATCCAATTTTTCCTCCCGCTGTTCTGGAAGAAGCCGAATTTGTTCCCATAGATCTAGACCCAAAAGAAATCGCAAATCGCCGAGACTTCCGTGAAATATTAACTTTTACAATTGATCCTTTTGATGCAAAAGATTTCGATGATGCAATATCCTACAGAGTATTGGAAAATGGGAATCTGGAGGTGGGAGTGCACATTGCAGATGTTAGTCACTACGTTCGTCCCGGCACAGCAATGGATGCTGAAGCTGTTTTACGTTCAAACTCAGTGTATTTGGTTGATCGTGTTATTCCCATGTTGCCCGAACAGTTATCTAATGTCGCCTGCTCACTCAGACCTCACGAGGACAAATATAGTTTTTCAGCGGTATTTGAAATGGATGAAAATGGTAAGATCTTCAATGAGTGGTACGGTAAGACTGTAATATATTCTGATCGGAGATTTACCTATGAAGAAGCACAAGAAATTTTGGAAGGGCAATCTGGTGATTATGAAGAAGAATTAAGAAAATTAGATAAAATCGCTAAAATATTGCGAAAACACAGGCTTAAAAAAGGTGCGTTGAATATAGAATCTGAAGAAATGAGATTCAAATTAAATGAAAAAGGCCTCCCGAATGAAGTCGTAATTAAAACATCCAAAGACGCTCACAAACTCATTGAAGAATTTATGCTTTTGGCAAATCGGCACGTGGCGACTTTTCTCTCAAAAACAGAAAAAGGCCGTGACCCTTTCCCAATGATATACCGCGTTCACGATGCACCTGATCCAGCTAAGATGGAAGTTTTTGCTGTTTTCATTGAAAAATTTGGTCACAAAATAGATTTGCACGACCCATCAAAAATCGCAGAAAAACTGAACGCTCTATTTCAGGAATTGAAAGAAGAAAATGAATTTTCATTAATTCAATCGATGGCCATTCGATCGATGGCAAAAGCGAGTTACGAGACGGAGAACATTGGTCATTATGGATTAGCTTTTCATCATTACTCTCATTTTACTTCACCCATTCGCCGGTATGCCGATTTAGTCGTTCACCGCATTTTGCAAGAAGAATTGACCACGAAAAAACATCGTTACGGTAATGAGTTGAATGATATCTGTAAGCGAATTTCCCGAAATGAAAGAAAAGCAGCTGAGGCTGAGCGTGAATCTACAAAGTATTTTATGACTTTATTTGTTAGTGAACACATCGGTGAAGTTTTTGATGGAACTATCTCGGGTATCGCCGACCACGGAATGTTTATTCGAATGGATGAAAATCATTGTGAAGGAATGGTTCCGATGATGGAAATACCTGGAGATCGATTTTATTTTGATCAGGAAAAATTTAGAATCATTGGTACGAAAACAAAGCGAGAATATAATTTTGGTGACAGAGTAAAAGTCCGAATTTCAGAAGTAAGTTTACGTAAGCGCCAGATTGATTTGGAATTGGTTGTGTAACTTGGATTGCAGATTAGCTGATTGCAGATTGGCAGATTGTAGATTGGCTGATTGCAGATTGTAAAGTTGCTGATTGCAGATTTCAAATTAGGAAATTACAAATTAGAGGTGCGGATTAGCTTTGCTGTTGAATTGCGAACGATTCAGTGGCTAGTTGCAAACGTTTTTATTTCAATGTAATGGAAATGGATAAATCCGACTTTAAGTTTATTTCCGCTTCTTCAAAACTTGGAGCACTGAATGTTCTTCGGGCATTATTTGAAAATCCATATGCCTCTGTTGGGATACCTAGATAATTTTTATCCAACTTGCCATTTTTATTTTCGTCATGGAAAATAGCCAAAGCATATTGTCCATCAGCAAGTTCGTTAAAAGTATAAGTCATCTTTTTTCCTGAAACAGGAATAATTTTTCCAATGTATTGTTTTCCAAAAACGGGAAACTCATCTTTTGGGCGAAATAGTCCAATGAAAATCGTACCCTTTTCGTTAGGAATTGATTTAACTTCAACCGTAAGTCTGCTTTTTGAAAGCGGAAAAAGAAATAAGCAAGAAACGAATAAAAGTGCTTTCATGTAATGAATAACAATCAAACACTCAAAATGTTAGTCGCGAATCAAGAATTGATATTTATCAATATTTTTCAAAGCGATACTTGTTCCTCTAGCCACAGCACGAAGTGGATCTTCAGCAATGTGAACTGGCAGTTTGGTTTTCGCCGAAACACGTTTATCTAGTCCTCTCAACATCGAACCACCACCTGCTAAATAAATGCCAGTTTTGTAGATATCCGCTGAAAGTTCAGGCGGCGTCATCTCCAAAGCACTCAAAATCGCTTCTTCAATTTTAGAAATTGTTTTGTCAAGTGCATGAGCAACTTCAACGTATGAAACCATAATTTCTTTTGGAATCCCTGTCATCAAGTCACGACCACGAACAGCAAAATCTGCAGGAGGATCATCCAACTCAGGCAATGCCGCTCCAACTTCAATTTTAATTTGTTCTGCGGTGCGCTCACCAACAAGAATGTTGTGTTGACGACGCATGTATTCTTCAATGTCATTTGTGAAATCGTCACCCGCAATTCGGATTGACTTATCACATACGATTCCACCTAGAGCAATTACGGCAATTTCAGAGGTTCCACCACCGATGTCGATGATCATATTCCCCATCGGCTCTTCTACGTCAATTCCGATTCCAATTGCTGCTGCCATTGGCTCGTGAATCAAATACACTTCTTTCGCTCCCGCATGTTCAGCAGAGTCACGAACGGCACGTTTTTCAACTTCGGTAATTCCCGATGGAATGCAAATTACCATTCGAAGTGTTGGGTTGAATAAACTTCTTCCCGGATTAATCATTTTGATCATCCCACGGATCATTTGTTCGGCACTTTGGAAGTCCGCAATTACACCATCTTTCAACGGACGAACCGTCTCAATTAATTTATGCGTCTTACCATGCATCTGCTGTGCCTTCTTTCCGATGGCCACAACCTTGCCGCTTTGAATATCTTTTGCAACGATTGACGGCTCATCTACCACCACTTTATCATTCCAAATAATAAGTGTGTTGGCCGTTCCAAGGTCAATTGCGATTTCCTGTGTTAAAAAACTAAACAATCCCATTACGAGTTCCCACTTTTAAGTTAATTGCTCAAAATTCGACAAAAATTCGAGGATTCTATGCAATTCTTCGTAAATATAATAAGTTAATGTTTAAAATGACGAATTCCGGTAAAAACCATCTTCATTTTATGTTCATTGCAATAATCTATTGATAATTGATCTTTCACCGAGCCCCCTGGCTGAATTACAGCATCGATTCCCTCGTTGTGCGCTATTTCAACGCAATCAGGAAAAGGAAAAAATGCGTCACTTGCCATTGCAGCGCCTTTTAAATCAAAATTAAATGATTTCGCCTTGTGGATGGCTTGTCTCAACGCATCAACGCGAGATGTTTGTCCCGTTCCGCTTGCCAAAAGTTGTCCGTTTTTCGCAAGCACAATTGTGTTGGATTTGGTGTGTTTGGCAATTTTGTTCGCGAAAATCAAATCTTCAATTTCCTGTTCAATAGGAGCCAAAATCGTTTTTACTTCCAAATCTAATTTTGTTTCGCTTTTCGAGTCTTTATCTTGAACCAAAACGCCATTTAAAATCGTTCTGAATTGTTTCTCGGGTAAAATCGTCTCTTTCTGAACCAAAATAATTCGATTCTTCTTCGATTTCAGTAACTCCAAGCCTTCAGCGTCGTAACCTGGCGCAATTAAAACCTCACAAAATAAATCGTTGATCAAGTTAGCGGTTGGCAAATCCACAAACGCATTTGAAATCAAAATTCCCCCAAATGCACTCACTGGATCCGCTGCAAGCGCAGCTTCATAGGCTTCTTTGATTGTTTCTCGTGTCGAAATACCACACGCATTATTGTGTTTTAGTATCGCGAATGTCGGGCCATCCGTTGAAAATTCTTGCATCAAATTTACAGCAGCATCCACATCTAGCAAATTGTTATACGAAAGTTCCTTGCCGTGAAGTTTATCGAAAATAGCATTCAAATCTCCGTAAAAAACTCCTTTTTGGTGCGGGTTTTCTCCATAACGCAATGATTCACTTTCTGCAATACTCGTTTTAAAATAAGGCGTTTCTCCTTTCAAAAAGTAATTATGAATCATCGTATCGTAATGTGAAGAAACATGAAAGGCTTCGCCTGCAAAATCCATGCGTTGCTCCAAGGTAGTTGCGCCGTTTTGCTCTTTCAAAATCCCAAGCAATTTTTCATATTGATTCACAGACGGAATTATGACCACATCTTGATAGTTCTTGGCTGCTGCGCGAATCAAGGAAATTCCACCGATATCGATTTTTTCAATAATCGCCTCGTGACTTGCACCTGAAGCGACCGTTTCCTCGAACGGGTAAAGATCGACGATTACCAAGTCGATTTGAGGAATGTCATGCGTAGCAAGCGCCTCTTGATCTTCCGCTAAATTTCGTCTGTTCAAAATTCCACCAAAAATCTTTGGGTGCAACGTTTTTACACGACCGCCGAGGATTTCAGGAAAACTCGTCAACGTTTCAACAGGTGTTACAGAAATTCCCAAACCTTCAATAAACGCTTGTGTTCCTCCTGTTGAATAAATGGTTACGTCGTTGTTGTTTAGTTCACGAACTAAATCTTCCAATCCATCCTTGTAATAAACTGAAATTAAGGCGGATTGAATGGTTTTTAATTGACTCATATAGCGGAAAAATGAGCCGCAAAGTTAGTGCTAAATTTTTGTTTTAAGGGAATGTTTTCAAAGCTAATTTCATTGTTTTTTCATTAATTTAGCCTTACGTAATAAACCTGCGTCAAGCTAACGAATACATGTTGTATAAGCGCAGGTTTGTGGCGGTTATAAATGAGTTATGTGCCATATTACGACCGAAAACAAACAGACAAAAAACAATAATCATAAG
>JBMLTP010000145.1:1768-7367 GCA_049239885.1 Crocinitomicaceae bacterium | reverse complement strand
CGTTTTGAAAACCAAAAGCATTTGAGAAGGTTGGTTTAATGATCCAATTTCCTTTAGTATCGATATAACCATATTTAAAATTTAAGGATACACAAGCAATTCCATCGGAGAAACTAGTGTATAAGTTATAGTCAAAAATTGGATTAATGGCCCATTTACCATTTTCATCAATACATCCCATTTTTCCAGTATTTTCATCGACCATGAATTTTAGACCGTCATTAAAAAATGGATCAGAGCCAATTTCGCTCATGTTATTAAGTTGTTTTTTATCACCTTTTGAATTAATGAGATAATTTGCTTCAATTTTATTGACATCATTATTTAAACATGTTCGAACGAATACGGAACGATCTCTTTGCGCACAAATATGTAAAGTTAAAAAGGAGAAGAATGTAAATAATATAAGTTGTTTCATAAGTAAATTTTAAAAAATAACAAATAGTAATCTTGTTTAAAATGCACTTATAATGATTTGGTTACAAGATTAGCTTTTCATCAATCCCAACGCAATTTTCATACGGATAATTTTCTTAGCTGAAGCGTCTACTTTCGCTTTAAAATTTTTGTCTGTTCGGTATAATTTTAATAATTCTTGGTGTGATTTTTTAGCATCCAAGGGCATTAAAACGATGTCACAACCCGCTGCAACGGCCTTGGAAGATGCATTTGTAACATTCACGACACCTCCCATATTCATCGCGTCTGTTACAATCAAACCTTTGAAGCCTAAGCTGTCTTTTAATAGTTTGGTAACGATTTTTTCAGAACATGTTGAAGGAAGTCCTTCCGTACTGTATTCTTTATTGTTTTGAACAGCTATATGAGCAACCATAATGGATAGTACGCCATTTGCGATTAACTCCGGGTAATTTTTGATTTCTTTCATTTCGCCATCAATCATTTGTAATGCTTTGTGCGTATCTCCCGAAACGAGACCATGACCAGGAAAATGCTTAGCAGTTGCGATGATGTTGTTTTGTTGAGTAGTTTGAATAAATGCGTCAGACCATGGGATAATATTCGCAGGAACAGCACCAAAACTTCTGAAGCCAACTGTTTTGTTTGGTGACATATCAACTACCGGAGAAAAATTGTAATTGATCCCAATTTCATTTAAATCTTTTGAAATTGTTTCGGCAACAGATTTAACTTCATCGATACTTGTTAGCTCATTCGCTTTTTTTACAAGTGTAGATCCAGCAATTTTGCGATTAACTAAACTTGGCTCAGCATCAGCACTATATAGAAATGGCAGATTGCCTTTTGCTTTGTTGTTTTTTTCAAAATCCTTGATCCAAGAGGTGAATTCATCCTTTGTGCCATTCAACATTAAAACCCCTCCAATAACTCGATCTTTAATATGTTGATCTATGGTTTCTTTTGTTTGACCCAATCTGCCAACGGCTGGCATAATTAATTGAGCGACAATCGCGGTGTCATCAAGTTGCGAAAAAATCAGGTTCACTTCTTCATCCAATTCTTTATTGTCTGCTAGAAAATCTGTTAAATCAAAGGTTGTTTTAACCTTCGGTTGTTCCTTTATCGGATTAGTTTTTGATTTTTCGGTTGATTGAGCGCAGCTTTGAAATAATAAGGTTGCAGCAAAAATGGTAATTAGGCTTGATTTCATCGAAATTTAATTTTTTTTTCAAATTTAATTTTAGTGAATCACTTAAATTTTGATTTTATTATGTTTTTCCAACAAACAATATGTCAATAACTATGCCGTTCGACTGGATTGTTATTTTTTCTTAATGAACCTGTTTTTGTGAATAATCAAAATGCTGGCGTTAAAAACGTGTCCTGTGAATAACTAGTTTTGTCAAAAAAATAAATGAACATTGCTTCTCAACCTTTATTGATTGCGATTTTTGCCATAGTTGTCATTTTTATGTTGGCGTTGGATCTTGGCGTATTTAATCGGAAAAGTCATGCTATCTCAAACAAAGAAGCAGTTATTTGGTCCATAGTGTGGATTTCACTTTCAATGGTTTTTTCACTTTTCCTATTAAGTCAAACTAATGTAGAAAAATTCGCACAGTTTCAATCTGCTTATTGGATTGAAAAGGCTCTTTCCGTTGATAATCTGTTCGTTTTTATTTTGGTTTTCGGATTCTTTAAGGTTCCTAAAGAACTGCATCATAAAGTGCTATTCTGGGGAATAATTGGAGCTTTGTTCATGCGAGCCATCTTTATTTTCTCAGGAGTGGAGTTGATTAATTTAACTTATCTTCCTCAGTTTTCATTGTTTGGTAAGGATTTGAAAGTTAATGTTTTACTTTTTATATTCGGTATCTTTTTGGTATATGCAGGGGTGAAATCAGCTTTCGTAAAGGATGAGGAAGACGAGGAAAAAGATTTCAATAAAAGTCCAGGATCCAAGTTGATTCATCGATTTTTTAAGGTTTCGACAAGTTTTGATGGGGATCGATTTTTTACCTTTCAAAATGGAGTTAAAATGGCAACGCCTCTTTTGGTTGTAGTTGCAGTAATCGAATTCACTGATTTACTTTTTGCTGTTGATTCCATTCCTGCCATTTTCGCAATAGCTCCTGATGATCCATTTATCCTATATATGTCCAACATTTTTGCGATTTTAGGATTGAGAAGTTTATATTTCCTTTTAGCAAATTTCATTCATATGTTCTCAAAATTGAAATATGGATTAGCCGTAATTTTGAGTTTCATTGGTCTGAAGATGATTTTTTCACCAATCTATCACATAGACGCGCTCGTTTCATTGGTGATTCTTGGAAGCATTTTGTTTCTATCACTAGTTTGGTCTATTTTGTCTTCTAAAAAGTCAGTGTAATCTATTTTAGCTCCATTTTTCATTGATAAAAGTTTTATAAAATGCTAACTTTGTTATTCATTAAAGTGTAAACATGTTTGAAAATCTAACTGACAAATTCGAAAGAGCTTTTAAAGTTCTTAAAGGTCAAGGTCAAATTACCGAAATTAACGTAGCAGAAACCTTAAAAGAGGTGAGAAGGGCATTGTTAGATGCCGACGTGAATTTTAATACTGCTAAAAACTTTACAAATACGGTCAAAGAAAAGGCGTTAGGAAGAGATGTCCTTCGTTCTGTTTCCCCTGGACAATTGATGGTGAAAATTTGCCATGAGGAGTTGGTCGAATTAATGGGTGGAAACGAGTCTGAGATAAACATCAAAGGTAATCCAGCGGTAATTTTGATGTCGGGTCTTCAAGGTTCGGGTAAGACAACATTTACTGGTAAACTCGGTAATTATTTATCGAAGAAAAAAGGAAAAAAAGTATTACTAGTGGCTTGCGACGTTTATCGTCCTGCAGCAATCGATCAACTTCATGTGTTGGGAGAGCAGCTTGAAATCGAAGTTTTCTCAGATCGCGATGATAAGGATCCTGTTAAAATAGCTACAAATGCTATTAATCATGCTCGTAGTAAAGGGTTTAATGTTGTTATTGTCGATACGGCAGGTCGTTTGGCGATTGACCAACAAATGATGGATGAAATTGCCCGTGTTAAGGCAGCTATAAATCCTTCTGAAACGCTTTTCGTTGTAGATTCAATGACTGGTCAAGATGCTGTAAATACGGCTAAAGCCTTCAATGATAAAATAAATTTTGACGGAGTTGTCTTAACCAAGTTGGATGGTGATACTCGCGGTGGAGCGGCTTTATCAATCAAAGCAATCGTAAATAAACCAATCAAATTTGTTGGAACAGGGGAGAAGATGGATGCCTTGGATGTATTCTATCCTTCTCGAATGGCTGACCGAATTCTTGGAATGGGTGACGTAGTTTCACTTGTAGAAAAGGCTCAAGAGCAATTCGATGAAGAGGAAGCACGTAAATTGCAGAAGAAAATCATGAAGGATCAATTTGATTTCAATGATTTTCTCGCTCAGCTTCAGCAAATTAAGAAAATGGGTAATGTGAAGGATTTGATGGGAATGATTCCTGGGATGGGCAAGGCCATGAAGGATGTGGATGTACCCGACGACGCATTTAAAGGTGTCGAGGCAATCATTCTTTCAATGACACCAAAAGAACGAGCAAATCCAGGTCTGTTAAATACTTCTCGCAAAAATAGAATTGCACTTGGAAGTGGTACCAACATTCAAGAAGTCAACAAGTTGATGAAGCAATTTGATGATATGCGTAAGATGATGAAGTTGATGAGCAATCCAAGAAACATGATGGGAATGATGGGTAAACTCAAAGGAATGGGTGGAATGCCTGGCATGTAAATACAATGGAAGAACACGAATACTATCCTGAAAAACCATTTATTGAAAAGGTAAAAGTAGAGAGCAATTGGGGACTTACCGTTTTTTCAATAGTGTTATTTGTTGGCGTATTTCTTTTGGTTTTTAACGATCAACTCCAATTTGTACTTTTTTTAATTCTTGTTCTTTTCATTCATGAAATGGGACATTACGCTTTTATGAAGCTATACAAATATGAAAATGTCCGTATGCTTTTCATCCCGTTGATGGGGGCGTTTGTTCAAGGCACGAAGGATAAATATTCTCAAAAACAAAGCTTTATTGTTGTTTCTGCTGGTCCATTTCCTGGTTTGTATTTGGGAGTCGTTTTACTCATTCTTTCTTCCATCTATAAATTTGATTGGTTTATAGAGTTAAGTTTTCTGTTTCTGTTTCTCAATGTAATTAATCTTTTACCAATTGATCCGCTAGATGGAGGACAGCTGTTTAAATTGATGGTAAATCGCAAAAGAGACTTGTTTTTGTTGATTTTTGCTTTACTCTCATCCTTGACATTGATTGGATTTGGTTTCTTGATAAATAGTTGGATGATGATTGGATTCGGATTTATTATGGCAATTAAAATCCGCAGTATTCAGCGCAATTATATTATTCGCAAAAAACTTGATCAGTTGAATGTGAATTATATTTCAACCTATGAAGAGCTGCCAAACAGAAGCTATGCCCTAATCCGTGATGTAGTTATTGAGGAAACCCCCACTCTTAGAAAATATTTGGAAATTTCTGAAGAATCGAATGATGATGTCTTGGCTTCCCATGTAAATTCAGTATTGATTGCGCCAATTACGTATGATGTATCAAAAATTGTTAAGTTTTTTTTCGTGCTTTTTTGGCTCTTTTCTATCTCATTGCCATTCATCCTCGTGTTATCAAACTTCTTGAATTTTGATTGGTATTTCGAGAAATTGTAATCAGGCATTCTTTTTGTTAAAGCTCCCTTCAATGAGGTCAACGATAATTTTACTTTTTCTTTTAATTGGAAATTTGTCTATTGCTCAATGTGATAAAGTGTATGTAAGCGGTCGGGTCATAGATAGTTTGAATCCACAATTGTTTTATAATGTCATGATCATTGACCGAAGCACTGGACGAGGGGTTTTTGGTCAACCTGATGGTTCATTTTCGGTTTATGTTTCTGTAGGTGATAAACTTTCAATTTCAACGAAAGGTTATCCAATTTATGAATTTGTAGCAAAACCAGATTCGAATTGTCAATATAAAGTATTGGCCTTTATTGAAAAACTACCTCAAGAAATAAAAGAAGTAGTTATTAGACCGTTAAAATCCCTCGATCAGATCAAAGAGGAGAGACAGGCGTTATCCCT
>JBMLTP010000145.1:0-1758 GCA_049239885.1 Crocinitomicaceae bacterium | reverse complement strand
GCGTGAGACAAAAACAGTTACTGGAATCGAAGTTATTCAAAGCCCGATTACTGCTCTATATCAAGCATTTTCGAAAAAAGAAAAGAACAAGGCGTGGATTGCTGAACAAACCTACAAAAATGATCAACGTAAAGTAGTTAAAGAACTTCTCAGAGTATATGTAGCCTATGAAATAATCAATTTAACAGAGGAAGAATTCGATGATTTCATCACGTTTTTGAATGTCGATGAGTCATTTCTCAAAACTGCCTCCGAAATGGAATTAATCGTATTTATCAAGGATAAGTTTGAGCATTATTCGATGTACAGGTAAAATATATGTAATCTCTTTGTTTCCATTGAATTTATTTTTAATTTAGTTCAGTTATTTAAAAAAATTAAAATGGATGATTTGTTAAAATATGTTCAAGGTTCAACTAACCCCTTGGATGTTGTTCTCAAGAAAGATGAAAGTAATCCTTTGGTTCAAAAAGTGAAGTATGCTATAAATGCGATTGCCGAGTACAGAGGCACGAAAGAATTGAAAATTGGCGGATACGAAGTTGAATTTCCACTATACATTACGGATAGTTTCGATGATGAAACTTATGCGATTGCTCAAGAATATTTCCCAGCATTTAAGTCAACAGGTAAAATGACTGTTCGCATTGCTCGAAAAAGATGGTCTTTCGTAGCTGGCTATTACGATAAAGCTTTTCCAAGTGCATTGGCAGAAGTAACAAATTATAAAGAACTTCAGGATGCCTATGCGAGTGGTGTAATTTCGAAGGCTAAACAAAAAAGGGAATCTATTGTAGAAAATGTTTTGAAAGCTTTAGAATTGCTTGGAGCAAGTTACATCAATATTGTCGATCAATCTGGATTTTTAGGAGAAGCTGGAGTTACAGGTACACCCGTTTCAGCTAGCGTTAATGCAAGCCACTCTAAGGAGTCTTTAAGAGAAAAGAATTTTGGTAAGAATCCTTTAAAAGAGAAGCAAGCAATGGAATATGTACCAAAATTGGAAATTATGCCAAAGGTCGTTAATTTGATTAAGAGTAGAATCAATAGCAACTTGCTTTCAGAAACTTTAGTTGAAAACGTTTCATTAGGCGTTGGTGCCAATTTAAGTTTTGCTGGTGTCGGAGCCAAAGCAAGCTTTAATATGAACCGAAAATTAGAAATTCAAGTAAAGTTTTACGATAAAACGGAGCTTTAAACTTTCTTTTCTTGTTAGTTTATAAATAAGCTCAGATTCAATTTTTTCTCATCACTAAATCTAGACAATAGATTAAAAAAAGAGGCTGTCAATTCTGACAGCCTCTTTTCATATCTATAGAAAATCAGGATTATTCTCCTTTCTCCATTTTTTCTTTCAATGCTGATAGTGCATCCAAATCACCTAATGTTGATTTTTCAGAACTTTGATTGATTGCTTTTACCGCTTGGTCAGTTGCAGAACCTGCAGACTTCTTACCGCCTTTGGCAGCAGCAGCCGGCTTGTCTTCTCCTTCTTCAAACGTACGTGTGTGAGAAACAACAATCTTCTTAGCATCTTTACTGAATTCAATTACTTTGAAATCAAGAACTTCTTCAACTTTTGCGTTGCTTCCGTCCGCTTTTCTCAAATGTTTGGAAGGACAAATTCCTTCAACACCATATGGAAGAGAAACGATTCCAGACTTGTCTTTCATATCGATAATTGTTCCGCTATGAATAGAACCTTCAGCAAATGTAGATTCAAATACATCCCATGGATTTTCTTCCAATTGTTTGTGA
>JBMLTP010000144.1:2570-4504 GCA_049239885.1 Crocinitomicaceae bacterium | reverse complement strand
GGGGGAAACAACTTTTAATTTTTATCTCTCATTTCAAATCGTTGCTATGCACTTCAACTCAATCGCAATTGGTGTTGGAAGCGAATTTATTTCACACGTCGTTCTACAAGGTAAATTGTCCTTGAAATACTCAGCGTAAATGCGATTGTAAGTATGAAAATCACGTTTCATATTCACTAAAAAAACCGTCACATCAACCAATTGATCCCAACTTGAACCTGATTCCTCTAAAATAATGCGAACATTATCAAAAACACTGCGACATTGTGCTTCGAAGTCAAATTCAATGAAATTTCCATTTTTATCCAACTTTAGCCCTGGCACAGCTGAATCAGTATCATCTGAGCCGGCAGTTCGTGGTCCAACACCAGATAGGAACAATAGATTTCCAACTCGTCTTGCATGCGGGTAAAGTCCGACAGGTTTCGGAGCCTTGTTCGTTGAAATTCGTTCTTGATTTGACATTCTAAAAAAATTTGTTGCAAAGATAATAGATAATGTAGGAATTAAGAAGCTTTGATAGTTATTGTTTTCCTGGCTTTGTTAACGAAAAAAGCGCATCAGTTCAACCAACGCGCTTCAATAATATTTCAGTTAAATCCTATACGGATTCTTTATCTTCAAAAATTCTTTTCGGGCGAAGCTGCTCGAATAAACCCAAGGTAATCCAAAATGGAAGGATGAATCCCATTAAAAAAATCAACATCCAAAATGCCATTCCGGCAATTAAAAGAAATAATACAATACCAAAAGTGCTCATCTTCTATTATTTTTGCGAACGATTTCGATGTAAAATTAAAAATTAAATACAAATAAAAAACAAAAAATGGAATTTAGAATTGAAAAAGACACGATGGGCGAGGTTAAAGTACCTGCAAATCGTTATTGGGGAGCGCAAACTGAACGTTCGAGAAACAACTTTAAAATCGGTCCAGAGGGCTCAATGCCAATCGAAATAATCCATGCGTTTGCATTTTTAAAAAAGGCTGCTGCTCATGCGAATTGTGAATTAGGAGTTCTACCAGCAGAAAAACGAGATTTGATATCGAAAGTATGTGATGAAATTCTTACTGGTCAGCATGATTCTGAATTTCCATTGGTAATATGGCAAACAGGTTCAGGGACACAATCGAATATGAATTGTAACGAAGTAATTGCGAATCGCGGTCATGTGGTTAATGGAGGAAATTTATTGGACGAACAAAAAGTATTGAATCCGAATGATGATGTAAATAAATCACAATCGTCAAACGATACTTATCCAACAGCCATGCATATTGCGGCTTACAAGATGACTGTTGAAACGACACTTCCTGGTTTATTGCATTTGAGAAACGTACTTCAAACGAAAGTAGAGCAATTTAAAGATGTGGTAAAAACAGGTAGAACGCATTTTATGGATGCAACTCCTTTGACTTTAGGTCAAGAATTCAGTGGGTATGTTGCACAGATTGATAATTCTGTTCGTGCGATCAACAATGCATTGGTTGCGGTTACTGAACTTGCTTTAGGAGGAACGGCTGTTGGAACAGGTTTAAATACGCCAAAAGGTTATGATGTGTTGGTTGCAAAAAAAATTGCTGAATTTACGGGCTTACCTTTTGTAACAGCTAAAAATAAATTTGAAGCTTTGGCTGCACACGATGCAATGGTTGAGCTTTCTGGCGCTTTGAAAAGAGCCTCAGTTTCGTTGATGAAAATCGCCAATGACATTCGAATGCTTTCCTCAGGTCCACGATGCGGAATTGGAGAGATCATAATCCCGGACAACGAACCAGGTTCTTCTATTATGCCAGGAAAAGTAAACCCGACTCAGCCTGAAGCATTAACGATGGTTTGCGCACAGGTTATGGGTAACGACATGGCGGTTGCGGTTGCAGGTTCCAATGGACATTTTGAATTGAATGTATTCAAACCAGTAATTGCTTACAATG
>JBMLTP010000144.1:0-2560 GCA_049239885.1 Crocinitomicaceae bacterium | reverse complement strand
CGGCTCGATTAATTGGAGATGCGTGTGTTTCTTTTGCTGACAATTGTGCGGTTGGAATTGAAGCGAATCTTCCAATGGTGAAACAACATTTAGATAATTCCTTGATGTTGGTAACGGCGTTGAATACGAAAATCGGTTACTACAAAGCCGCTGAAATAGCAAAATACGCTCACAAGAACGGAACTACTTTGAAAGAAGCAGCAGTAGGATTAGGTCATGTTACACCTGAAGAATATGATTTGTATGTTGACCCATCAAAAATGATTGGTTCGTTGGATTAATAGAATTTTGAATTTCAAACTGAAGGTTCGGGTTTATACTCGGCCCTTTTTTGGTTTTAGTCTAAAAAAGTCTTAGAAAATGGTTTTATAAAGGAATAATTTTTCTTAACTTAACTAAAACCATGAAGAATGAAATCATTTTATATCGCCCAAATGATACAGTAAAACACATCGAAGTTCGCTTTGAAAATGAGACTGTTTGGCTTTCAATAAATCAGATAGCATCTCTTTTTAATAGAGATAAATCAGTTATTTCAAGACATTTACGTAATATATTTAATGAAGGGGAATTAACTGAAGAGGCAACTGTTGCAAAAAATGCAACAGTTCAAATCGAGTCAGGTAGAAAGGTTAAGAGAACCATTGAGTATTATAATCTAGATGCAATAATTTCCGTTGGATATCGCGTAAATTCGAAACAAGGAACTCAATTTAGAATATGGGCAACAACCGTAATTCGTGATTATTTACTTAAAGGTTATGCTCTAAATCTGCGAATGGATAGAATAGAAAATAACTTTGAAAACCTATCCAAGGAAGTGTCAAAAATTTCATTACAAATCAAAACCAATGAGCTCCCAACGCAAGGTATTTTCTTCGATGGGCAAATATTCGATGCATATGTTTTTGCAAACGATTTAATCAAAAGTGCAAAGAATTCCATAATGTTAATAGATAATTATGTTGATGATACAACTTTAATGATGCTGAGTAAAAGAAATCCAAAATGTAAATCAATTGTTTACACAAAGAAAATTAATCCACAATTACAATTAGATTTGGATAAACACAATTGCCAATACCCTCCTCAACTCATGATCGTTTTTTAATTATTGACGAAAAAGAATTATATCATATCGGAGCTTCATTGAAAGACTTAGGAAAAAAGTGGTTTGCTTTCTCAAAATTGAATTCGTTTCTACCCGAAGTTCTTGGGAAATTAGAAATAAATGATTAGTCAAGAGAAAGTTATCTTTCAGAAAAAAACAAGAACCGTTACATATCCTAAAAATGAAAATACCAAAGCCGTTTCAGGTAAGGGAATCAAACTTTGAATTCCTACTAAAAGAGCAAAAAATCCAATTCTTAGAAATGAATTACGTTTGTTCAGATTCATGATTGCGAGTTGTTTTTCACCAACAATTCCCATTTTAAGTTCGTTTTTGATGCGCATCCACTCACTCGCTATAATTATAGGAACAAGAATGATTCCTTGCGCGATTCCCATATCTTCGTAGGATAGAAAACTGACAAATTCTTTTGTGAAATTGATATCCTTTTGATGTAAAAAAACGGCTGAATGAATCAGCAGTAATTCGATTATTAAGAGTGAAAGCTGTCGAAAAAAGATTTTGTTTTTCTCTGATTTAGTTATTTCAGTCAACTTCAATCGCTGAGGTAAAAAAATCACCCTCGAAATTTGATCGAGCATGAAGAATAAAAGGATGAAATAGAAATTCCAATTCCAGAAAAAATAACCAAATATAGGCAAGGCCACATCGCCAAACAACGAACTAACTCTCTCTATTCGATTCACCTTTTATTTTTAAGTATGGCAACGCGTTCCTTGGTCAACTCAAAATTCGGGTTGTTTTTTAGTGCTTTCGCATACGTGAGCAAGGCATTTGAAATATCGTTTCGCTCTTCATAAATTAAGCCAACATTGTGATATGTTTCGACGTGTCTAGGTTCAATTTCAAGCACCTTTTCATAGTAAAACATAGCGCTATCCAAATCTTCCTCCGAGAATTGTTTCATATACCCAATCTGGAAATAAGCATCGTAATACGTGTCATCCAAACGTATCATTTTCCGATAAAGTGATGTAGCCGCTTTCTCTTTGCCGAACTTCTGTTTTGCGTATGCCAATGAATAAATCACATCTGGATTTTTGGGTTCTATGCGATAGGCCGTCGTATAATATTCAATGCAAATCGGATCCTCCTTCATTTCATAAAGTGAACCGAGCCATAAGTAACCAACTGTAAATTTAGGATCTTGCTGAACCGCCGTCTCATAAGATGAAACCGCTCGTTCGAAATTACCTAAGTTCCTGTAAATACTACCTTTCAAAAGATATGCGTCTCTAAATTTGGGATCAATGCGTAAAGCCTGGTTAATATACTTGAATGCTTTTTCATTGTCTTGAAAGAAACTATACGTATTTGCCAATCCTACAAGGGCTCTTGGGTTTTTAGAGTCTTTTTTGATGATGTATTTGAACTGATTTTGGGCTCGAAAAATATCTTCCGTCGTATAGTTTGTCTTATTTAACAAAG
>JBMLTP010000143.1:0-12130 GCA_049239885.1 Crocinitomicaceae bacterium | reverse complement strand
AATCTTCAAACAATTACTCCTGCCACTACGTGTGCGAACGGACAAGGTTTGTGGACGCATATATCCATACCATTGCCTGCGAGCTGTGAAAATATTTCAACGTTAAGACTCGGTTTCGATTGGAAAAATAGTAATGATGGTACTGGTTCAGACCCTTCACTGGCAATTAACAATTTAAAGATAACTACGAATATTCCACCAGATCCGCAGGCTAACTTTAATGTAAATTCTAATAATCTTTGTCAAAACTATTGTTTTACTTTTTCCAATACGAGTTCAGATGCAACGACTTATTCGTGGGATTTTGGCAACGGAAATTCTTCCACTCTTGAAAATCCGCAACCACTTTGTTTTAATTTGCCTGGACAATATGTAATTACCCTAATTGCTTGTAATAATCAAGGGTGTGATACAACCACTCAAAACGTAACAGTACTTCCTTCTCCATCAACTGGTTTAGAATTTTTGAACGGTCAAATAACGTCATTACAACCAAATGCTCTGTATCAATGGTTATTATGTCCGTCTTTGACAATTATACCAGGTGCAACATCTGTTGAATATACTCCTCCAATTAATGGTGAATTTGCTGTAATTATTACTTTGGCAAATGGGTGTTCAGATACATCAGATTGTATTGCAATTAATGATTTGGGATTAGATCAACCGAATAACAATTTCGGTTTATTGCCTAATCATGGAAATGGAACATTTATAATAAAAACAACTTTATCTCCTTTGAAATCAATAACAATCTTTGATTTAACGGGTAGAAAACAAGATTTTAGTACTGATGGTAGCCAATTCTCGATTTTAACGAATATGAATGGAATGTTTTTCGTTCATGTTGAATTAAGTAATGGTTCGTCATCCATTTTCCCTTATTTGAAAGAGTAATTTCAAATACATTATAAAACGGACAAAGTAAAACCCTGACAAGATAAGTTGGGGTTTTCTTATTTGAATGGGGAATTAAAGCGGATTACGGATAATTGAATTAGTAAAGTGAATTCAACATCAAAACATATTAATCCATCCAGATAATTTTAACATTCCAAAAAACCACGAAACTTTTTAGATCTCTCATTGTTCTAATATAAACATCCATTCATGTTTAA
This sequence comes from Crocinitomicaceae bacterium, assembly GCA_049239885.1. GTDB lineage: Bacteria > Bacteroidota > Bacteroidia > Flavobacteriales_D > Crocinitomicaceae > UBA952. The sequence continues at coordinate 11,012 of JBMLTP010000143.1, read as the reverse complement.
ATCCGGTTATATATTTACACCATTTGAAGCACCTGAACAATCACCTTTTGATAAATTGTTTGATGTTTTCAGTGAACTAATTACACATACATCTGGAGATGTGGATGAAGCACTTGATTGGCTAAATATTCTCGATAAAGAGTATTCATTAACGTCAGATGAATACACCTTGGATGACTTCATTGAGGATTTGAAAAAGAAAGGGTATCTGCGGGAAGAAATTCAACCTGATGGAAATGGACAATTAGCCATTACAGCTAAAACAGAACGAGTATTGCGTAAAAATGCCTTGGATCAAATTTTTGGTAAAATCAGAAAAAGTGGTTCCGGAAATCATAAATCAAAAAAAAGTGGTCAAGGAGATGAATTGACTGGTGAATTTCGTGATTTTCAATTTGGTGATTCCATTGAGAATATTTCTATCACAGAAAGCTTGAAGAATGCTCAAATTAACAACGGAATGGGTGATTTTCGATTAACTGAGCAAGACCTAGTCGTTGAAGATACCCACCATAAATCGCAAATGAGCACTGTATTAATGATTGATATTAGCCACAGTATGATTTTGTATGGCGAGGACCGAATCACACCAGCGAAAAAAGTAGCGATGGCACTCGCCGAGTTAATAACAACGTCTTATCCAAAAGATACGCTGGATGTAATTGTTTTTGGAAATGATGCCTGGCCAATTAAAATAAAGGATCTTCCTTATCTGAACGTCGGTCCATATCACACCAATACGGTAGCGGGTTTGGAATTGGCAATGGACATTCTCCGAAGGAAACGAAATACCAATAAACAAATTTTCATGATTACTGATGGAAAACCAAGTTGCCTACGTTTACCAGATGGTCAATATTACAAAAATAGTAATGGATTAGATGAGTTCATTGTCGAAAAGTGTTACAATATGGCAGCACAAGCTCGTAAAATGCATATTCCAATTACCACATTTATGATTGCTCAAGACCCTTATTTACAATCTTTTGTGGAACAATTTACAAAATCGAACAAAGGAAAAGCCTTTTACACAGGATTAAAAGGATTAGGAGAAATGATTTTTCACGATTACGAAACAAATAGAAAAAAACGAATTAACTGACAAAATGAATACAACTATCAACACATTTGGTGCTTTGAAAGCATCAGGATATATATCCAAAAATATCAAAACAGAACTTCGCGATAATTTGATTACAGCGCTAAAGTCAGGAGCACCAACTTTTCCTGGAATGCATGGTTATGAACACACAGTGATTCCCCAGTTAGAACGTGCGATTCTTTCCAAGCACAACATTAATTTACTTGGACTTCGCGGACAGGGAAAAACCCGAATTGCACGATTGATGGTAAACTTGTTGGATGAATACATTCCTTTTGTTACTGGCAGTGAAATGAATGATGATCCGTTTAATCCGATAAGTCGCTATGCACGAGATATTATTTCAGAAAAGGGAGATGATACACCCATATCTTGGTTGTACCGTTCAGAACGTTTTTTTGAAAAATTAGCTACACCCGATGTGACGATTGCCGATTTAATAGGTGACATAGATCCGATTAAGGCAGCAAATTTGAAGTTAAACTATTCAGATGAGAGAGTGCTACATTTTGGAATGATCCCACGAGCCAATCGTTGCATTTTCGTAATTAATGAATTACCCGATTTACAAGCCCGGATTCAAGTTGCACTATTCAATATTTTAGAAGAAGGTGACATTCAAATTCGTGGTTTCAAATTACGTCTCCCATTAGATCTTCAATTTGTATTTACTGCCAATCCAGAAGATTATACCAACAGAGGAAGTATTGTAACACCGCTGAAAGACAGAATTGGATCCCAAATCTTAACACATTATTCTGCTGATTTAAAAACAGCAAAAACCATTACGAACCAAGAAGCTGAAAAGTTGGAAAATCGTCATTGCAAGGTTTATGTTCCTGAACTAGCAAAAGATATCTTGGAACAAGTAGCATTTGAAGCCAGAGAAAGTGAATACATCGATCATAAAAGCGGTGTGAGTGCACGTATGAGTATCACTGCCTATGAAAATTTGGTCAGCACTGCAGAACGAAGAGCGATTTTAAATAATGAAATCGAAACAACTGTGCGTTACAGTGATTTGATTGGTATGATTCCATCCATAACTGGAAAAATAGAACTTGTATATGAAGGCGAGCAGGAAGGATCATCTTTTGTTGCAAATCACTTAATTGGCGAAGCGACAAAAACACTTTTCCTGAAGTACTTTCCAAAAATTGAAAAGCTAAAAAAACAAGATCAAGATACACCTTACGATGCAGTTTTAAATTGGTTTTTTGAAGCTGATGCACTTGAATTATCAGATGAAGCAAGTGAAGAATCTTACTCATCGGCTTTGCATAATATCGAACCCTTGAAGCAACTGATCGTGAAGTATCAACCACATGTGACACCAAAAGACGCTCCTTTTCTAATGGAATTTGTTATTTGGGCCTTGGTTGAGCTAAAACAATTAACCAAAAGGAGAACAGCTGACGGAATGTCATTTAATGACCTTTATGACAATTTGATAAAAGGTCTATAACTTTCTTTCAAACAGAATTGGGACTTATACTGATAATAGGATTGTTAATTTGTTTTTTTTAAACGAAAATTTGCTTCGCCAGGTAAGCTTCGCCTGAACAGTAAAAGAAAGTTGCCCTCAAATAGGTTAATGGCAAAAATAATCTGTCACACTGCACTAGGCAATTAAATTCCTTCAGCTTATATTATTAACTGATTTAAAAAAGAGATTAATTTTGTGTGTATATTAGCTTTTCTGTTGAACGAAAAACGCTCCTTATGAAAAAAGTATTTAGTTCTTTTATTGTCACAATTTTTTTATCCAATTTATCACTTTCTCAAATAAGCATTAATGCAGGAACGGGAATATTAAAAGGATTCACGACCGATAAATCATTTTTTGGTTTAAATGCAGGAATTGAAATGCCTAGAAGCAATGATGTCACATTTTACGGAAGAATCGGACATTATTTTCCAAGATTAGAGGAACAAGTTAATTCAACTTTCGTGACTGCATCAGATTTCACAACGATACCTTATCAACTGAGTGTTAATTATCAATCTAAAATGAATTACACCACTTTTGAAGGTGGGACACGATATTACCTAGGAAACGATTATGACAATGGCTTTTCTCTTTACGGTGGAGGAAACTTTATGCTTTATATCAATTCGGTTAAGCGCGACTATGATAAAGAAGACGCCACTGGAAATTACACGTGGGAAGAAAATTACCAACTCCCTACCAATGAACCGGAAAAAGGAAAAATCTTAAGCATCGCAATGGGGCTGCAGGGAGGCATGAAATATACCATTCCAGCTACAGGTACTTTCTATTTTGATGTTAATGGACAATACTCCATTTTTGGACAAGCTAGCAATAACAACATTTCAACTGAATTATATTCTCCATTGTTTTTTACCATAAACATTGGATTCAGGAAAGATTTGTATTAGTTTTTGAATATCAGTAAACCGTGAGTTTGACTTTATATAAAAGGTAAATTTGTCTCAATGAATGAAATTTGCTATTTCAATAGTAATGATGGATCCGGTTTATTGGGATTTGGCGTAAGCGATCAAATTCGAATTCAAAGTTCGCCATGTTTGACTAAACTTCAAGACTTTATCAGCTCAAATAAGTCTAAATATATTTTTGGAGCACTCAATTATAATCTTAAGAATGAAATTTTTGATTTAAACTCCGAGAAAGAAGATAAACTCGATTTTCCATCCGTTTTGTTTTGGATTCCGAAATATGTTGTGAAAATTCAAAACGAACATTTTGAATTTGTTCAAGGTGAAAAGAATGAAGAGAGTTTTACTTTCTTGAATGAATTTTTGGAGGAGGAAACGGATTTGAATTTTCATCACTACAATAAAAATATCGAACCGCGAACCTCAAAACAGGATTATATTACTAAACTGCAAAAAATTAAATCCTACCTGCAGAACGGGGACATTTATGAAGTAAATTTTTGTCAAGAATTTTTCGCTGAAAACATTGAAATACCTTTCGAACTGGACTTGTACTTCAAATTAAACCAAATAGCTAAAGCTCCATTTTCAAGTTTTTTAAAATTCGATGAGTTCACTGTTTTTTGTAATAGCCCTGAACGATTTATTCAATTGAAAGAAGGAAAACTGATTACGCAGCCAATAAAGGGAACTGCCGCTCGAAATGATGACAAATCTATCGATGAATTAAATAAATTGAATTTAAAAACCAATCAAAAAGAACGATCCGAAAATATTATGATTGTTGATTTGGTTCGAAATGACTTATCAAAAATCGCTAAAAAGAACTCCGTCCATGTTGATGAACTTTGTGAAATATATACTTTTCCCACTGTTCATCAGATGATCTCAACGGTAAGTTGTATTCCTAAGAATGAAACAAGTTTTACAGACATAATCCGAGCAACTTTCCCAATGGGTTCGATGACAGGCGCACCAAAATTTAGCGCGATGAAGATTATTGACGAATTAGAAGATTTCAATCGCGGATTATATTCGGGATCAATCGGTTACATCGATCCAAATGGCGATTTCGATTTCAATGTAGTTATTCGAAGTTTGATTTATAACTCGAAAAAAAAATACCTATCCTGTTCGGTTGGAAGCGCAATAACTATTCTATCGGATGAGGAGAAGGAATACGAAGAATGTCAAATAAAAGTAGACAAACTACTTTCTGTATTGAGAAATCATGAACATTGAACGTGAATTTCAATCGGTTATCAAATCAATAAAATCGAATTGTTTCTTTATCGCCTGCAGTGGCGGTGTCGATTCTATGGTTATGTTACATCTAGCAGCGAAGTTTAATTTTCCAACTCATGTATTACATGTGAATTACAATCTGAGAGGACAAGAGAGCCTTGAAGATGCAAATTTCTTAAAAGATTATTGTCATAAATACAGCATTCCTATTTCAATTCATGAGGTTGACTTGAAAGAACAATTAAATGAATTTGGTGGCAATCTGCAGAATGAAGCCCGAAAGATTCGCTACGATTTTTTTGCATCAAATTTGAGCAAAATTGAAAATAGCAAGTTATTGATTGCGCATCACCTCGACGATCAGATAGAAACGTTCTGGCTTCAACATTACCGAGGATCGGGACTAAAAGGAATGGCTGGAATGGAGAAAATTAAGGATGATTTTGTTAGGCCGTTCCTTGACATTCCAAAAAATGATCTCATTGATTATGCTATTTCGAATCATTTAAATTGGCGAGAGGATAAAAGCAATGGTTCAAGTGATTATCAGCGAAATGCTTGGCGAAACAAACACATTCCTTTTTTGAATGAAAAAATCCCAACAATTCGTGAATCGGTGCTTTTAATGCAACAAATTTTCCGTTCCAATCTCATTGAAATTTCAGAAAAAATAAATCTAGTTAAAAATAAAATAATTGAATTCAACCAAATTGATTTAGAAACAATATCAAGTCTTCAAATAACGGAGATTGTCGAATTATTCAGATTACTGAACATACCAATCCATCAAGTCAAAGCCTTTGTGAAATTATTCAATTCGCAAAAAGGAAGTAAAATCAAATGGGATAATTCCGGTGGTGAATTTTACGAAATTATCAGAGAAGCAAATGGATTTTCGTTTTCTAGAATTAAAGAAAAACATGGCATTCCGAGTCTTAAAATAGAGCAAATCGACGTTCTTCCAGAAAATTTCGACAAGACCAGTTTTTATTTTGATTCAGAAAAAATTAAAGGTCAATTGATAATCCGTTTTTGGCAAAAAGGCGATCGAATGAATCCAATCGGAATAAAAGGCTCAAAATTAATTTCTGATATCATTACCGACGCTAAAACACCAAACTCAGAACGTCAACGTCAATTAGTTATTTGTGATGATGAAAAGATATTGGCTTGTATCGGATTATGCATTGATCGCAGGGCTATTGCAACAAAATCAAGCACTATTATTCGAGTTTCTTTATAAAACGGGTTTCAGGAAGATAAATCCCAATGAACAGTGCGGTAAATGTTCCAATAAAGGATCCAGCTAAAACATCTTCCAAGAAATGTTGAGAAAGGTAAACACGAGTAAGTGCAAATAGAATAGCGCTTATCGCGAAAATGGCTTGCAATCGTAGGTTTTCTTTCCAAAACAAGACTAAGGTCGTAAAGATAGCAAAGCACGTAGTTGCGTGTCCGGACGGAAAACTATTTTGGGAATGCATGACAACATCCTTTACGAAATGAAAACCTTCTTCATTTTGAAAATAATGAAATGGGCGCAACACATTTGGGAAAACAACTTGCTTTAAAAGCTGAGTAATTCCAGAGGAAATTAAAAAAGAAAACAAAAGAATAAGCGAATATTTCTTGTTAACAAAAAATAGAATTAACACAAGAATAATTGCGAAACCTCCATCACCAATGTGCGTGGCGTAAGGAACGATTGTGTCTAAAAAAGAAGAATTGAAGCTATTAAGCTGTTTATGCAATTCCAATTGATTGGTAGTAATAATCAAAACGAATCCAAGAATCCAAAAAAAAATGATTATCCAGAAAAAAATACTTAAAAAAAGTTTCTTCATCTGACAAATTTAATGAATTGAATCGGAACGTTTTTCCAAAATCATAATCGTGAATAGAACAGCATCGTATGAAAAATGGGCTGCGATTGCAAACCATAATCCGAATTGGTAAAAACCAACTGAAATTAGAAATATAAATGGCAAAACCAATAGCCCATATACTGAAAAACGCCAATTCCATGGATTCAGATACCCATGCAATGCCACGAATAACACGGAAGTAATTTGCCAACCCAAATGGGTTTGAACACCCGAACGAAACAGTAACTCCTCTCCCACTCCAGCGCATATTGAAAGAAAAATCCCATCTCGAACTTTCAAATTCATTTGGGCAATAATCGAATCTATTTTAGTAGGAACCTGATCAAAAAAAGGAGCTTGCATAATAAGGTAACACAGAAATGCATACACAAAACCAAACTCCAAACCCAATCCAATTGGAAGTAATTTAATATTGTCAATTTGAATGAAATCTAGGAAATTCAATTGCTCGAAATAATGCCGATAGACAAATGCAGGAATCGGAAAGACCAACAAGGTAATCCAACCAAAAAAAAGCATTTTACGGCGAATATTCATTCAAAAAGCAGAAATATTAATTCTAGACTTGCCATTTAAAGAAAATAACTTAATTTAGCATTAACATAAAAAACGCGCCTATCGACCAAATTTACCTTTAATTGTTGACATACGACAGAAATTGTAAATTATGGTACTCTCAAAAATTGAAGATAGCGTTCTAATCAAAATGTACGTTGAAGGTAATGAGCTAGCTTTTAAAACTCTTTTATTTCGTCACAAGGATAAGATTTTCCGATACATTCAACAGAAAATAAAAGATTCGGCGCTTTCCAATGACATCTTTCAGGATACGTTTGTTAAAATAATAAATACGCTCAAAGCAGGGAACTACAACGAGGAAGGTAAGTTTTTCCCTTGGGCACAGCGAATCGCTCACAATTTGATTATCGACCATTTTCGCAAGCAAAACAAAGTTCGTATGATTTCTGAATCGAGTTCTTTCGACGAAGAGTATTCCATTTTTTATAAAATCGCTAGTGAGGAAAAAAATTATGTTGAGGCGAAATCGTATGAGGAATTAGAAAGTCAAATGATTAATTTGATCCAGTACTTACCGAAGGTTCAACGAGAAATTGTTGAAATGCGTATATTTCAGGATATGTCATTCAAGGAAATAGCTGAAGCTGAAAACGTTAGTATAAATACTGCTCTAGGGCGAATGCGCTATGCTCTAATCAACATGCGTAAAATGATTGAAAAACACAATATGGTTACAGAAATTTAATTACTTGAATTTCAAACTAAAAACCATAACGGAATTTCCGCCGCCACTGCTTTTACCTTGAGCAGTAACGATCAATTCAGAATCATCACTTGAGATATCCATTCCTACTGGATATGAATCCGCTGGAATTTCTGCAACAATTTTCATGTCATTGCTTCTAACGGCAACAATTTTAGACCCATTGTTTACTGCAGCGAAAACATATTTACCATCAGATGTTGTTACGATAGTTCGTGCTCCGGACCCAACAAAAATAGATTCAAACTCCTTAAATTGAATTTCTTTTTCTTCATTTTGAATTCGTGCCTTAACAAATGATCGCCAATCGCATTTTTGAACTTTTCCAGGAGAATTTGCGCTCAAAAATAGATTATCACCATTAATAACAAGGTGACGAACATTCGATTCCATGCCTTTTACTGTCCCAAGGAGTTCGTATGAATTTGCGTCGAAAACAGCCACCCCTCCTGCTCCCCCCATTTTACCAACGAGTAGAAAGTTTCCATCAGGAGTATAGACTGTTCCACGCAAACAATATCCGCAATCACTGTCACGATCAACATGTTTTCCTCCAAAATCCATTTTCATTTGATAATCGACTACGCAGTGTTTATGGTAAAAAAAATCCATAGGATCTTGCGATTGGATATTGATGATTCCCAAGGTATTATCACCCCAATGAGTAACTGCAATGAATTTATTGTCAGGTGAGCAAGCAATCATTTTCGGCAGCGGACCAGTAGGCATAACACGCACAATTTCATCTTTTTCTGTATCAATTATTGCAACAGCAGATGGGCATGAAGCATTCGAATCGTAATCACGACGATAATAAGTTACCCAAAGATATTTTCCGTTATGAGAGAAACAACTTTCTACGGGTTTTCCACTGAACTGATTATATTTATCGCGCTCAACTGAGAATTCATATCCAAAAGCGGTCGTCTCATTATTCTTGAATAATTCTTGATTGCTTTTATCAAAAACGTGTTTAATTGTCTTTATTTTCTTTTTTGTTTTAGCGTCGTATACGGCGGTTGTATATCCTTCCAACGATTGAACGTAAAACTTCTTTCCGTCTATTGAATAGTTTACCGATTTTGGTGAATTGATTGCAGAATCATACGAATCGTTTTCATTTTTTGTTTTGCCCTTGTAATGTTGATAGCGTTTAATCAACTCCAAACTCACTTCACCATTTCCAGTCGACTTTTGGCCGATTGGGATATGAACGACTTGTGAAAAAGAAATAACCCCGAAAAATACAAATGAAATTAAAAAGCTTTTATTCAACATATCTTATTTTTTTAACCAAATTCGATAACCATTATTAGGACTAACCGATTCAATTTTCAATTTATTCGTTTTTTGATCGATAACGGCAATAGTAACTTTCCCGAGGGAAACCGAATCATTTTTTATCCAAAAATTAACGAATTTCAAGTCGTAATTAGTTCCAATAAATGATCGCTCAATGGATGAGCCTTTAAACCAATTAAATTGAATTGTTTTAGAATTGTCATTCAATTCCTTTTGAATCGATTCAATATCCGTTAAACTCAAATAGTTGTTTTTCGGCGATATTCCTCGTTTATCTGAAAATACGAAATAATTATACAAAATCCCACGTTTCAATTTTGAATCTGCATAACACCATGCTGGTAAGTTATTCTCACAGGCATTTTTCCATTCCGCTGATGATTGCGCTTGTTTAATCTGATCCCCGTTTAAGAATGTTGTTTTTTCGAAGAATTTAGATTCCAACTCTACACTTTTTAATCCTGTTGCGAGCGAAGGAACTTTTTGTACATCGTCCAAATTTTCTTTTTTTGGATCGATGGAACATGAAACGATTAAAATAAGAATCGATATATAAGTTATGTGCTTCACGGTGTAACCTGCAATTTGAACTCTGAAGTTTTATGAAAGGTAATATCGGGGTAATCTTGCTCAGCCATAGACAACAAAAAGGATGTCTCGGCTAAAAAGACCAAATTTTCATCCTTATCCAGTGCGATGTATTTGGCTTTGGAACGCTTAAAACTCTCAAGTTGCTCTTGATTATCGGTTGTAATCCAACATGCTTTATAGAAATTACGTGGGACAAAACGACAATTCGCACCATATTCATGAATCAAACGATAGTTTATCACTTCAAATTGAAGTTGACCAACTGTTCCAACAATTTTACGATTTCCCGGTTGTTGAATGAATAATTGAGCAACACCTTCATCGATCAACTGTCGAATTCCTTTTTCCAACTGCTTGGATTTCATAGGATCTAAATTCTCCAATTCTTGAAAAATCTCAGGAGAAAAACTTGGAATTCCTTTGTACATCATCACCTCTCCTTCGGTCATTGTATCACCGATTTTAAAGTTACCCGTATCGTATAAACCAACAACATCTCCGGGAAAAGCCTCATCTATTATGCTTTTATCCTGTGCCATAAATGACGTTGGATTGGGGAATTTCAAATCTTTATCCAATCGAACATGGTGATAGAATTTATTACGTTCAAACTTACCCGAAACGACTCTTAAGAAAGCAATTCGATCTCTGTGCTTAGGATCCAAGTTTGCATGAATTTTAAAAACGAACCCGGAAAACTTGTCATCCGTTGGATTAACCATTCGTTTATCTGATTCTCGACCTCTCGGCGAAGGAGATATTTCACAAAATGTATCAAGCAATTCTTTTACTCCAAAGTTATTGACTGCAGAACCAAAAAATACTGGAGCTACATCACCAGCCAAATAATCCTCTCGATTAAACGCGTCATAGACACCTTCAACCATTTCCAATTCTTCGCGTAATTCTTCAGCGGGCTTTTCACCAATGATTTCATCCAATTGAGAATCGTAAATATCGCTTATGGAAACAACATCTTCTGAAATCTTCGTTTTATTAGCTGAAAATAAGTTTAGTCCTTTTTGGTAAATATTATAAACCCCTTGAAAGCGATCACCCATTCCTATTGGCCAGGTTAACGGTCGAACTTTAATGTTAAGCGATTTTTCAAGTTCATCCAACAAGTCAAACGATTCTTTCCCGTCGCGATCCATTTTATTAATGAAGATAATCACAGGTGTTT
>JBMLTP010000142.1:0-12223 GCA_049239885.1 Crocinitomicaceae bacterium | reverse complement strand
GGCGGCCCAGTCCCAGAGGACCCGAATAATCCACAAAATGGTTATCGAAAAAATGCGTTTGGACAAAATGTAGTTTCAAAAATGAATCCTGATTTTGTGAAGCAAATCGCCAATAAAACGAATGGTTATGCTATGACCACATCTGAAGCTTATCCCGATTTACAAACGATATTAACACAAATTAACCAGATGAAACGCGCGAAATTGCGAGATTTGGAGTTCGAAATTGCGGAAAGCAGATACCAGGTGCCGTTGATTCTATCTCTTTCGTGTTGGATTTTATGGTTGTTGCTTCCCGGAATTAAATTGCGAATTAAGAAATGAAAATTATATTTTTTACCTTCTTATCGTTCATTTTTGTGAATTCAGTTTTAGCTCAAGCTTGGGTTGATTCGCTTGAGGTTGCTCGAAAAGCTTATAAATCGGGCGACTATAATAAGGCTGTTCGCTATTATCAGTCAGCGCAAAAGCAAGCTCCAAAAGATGTTGATCTTTCTGATGAAATTGCACAATCCACTTATCGTTCGCGTGACTTCAAGAATGCTCAAAAAGCATATGAGCAAAGTGCCAATGATAAAAAATCACCCGAGGAACGAGCACGTGTCAATCACAATTTGGGAAATACGAGAATGAAACAAAAAGATTATGAAGGAGCAATTTCAGCATACAAAGAATCCTTGCGAAATAATCCGAATGATCCTGAAACGAAATACAATCTTTCCGAGGCGGTTCGACAGAAAAAACAGCAAGAGCAGCAGAAGAAGGAGGATCAGAAGGACAATCAAAATCCGAATCAAAATCAAAACAACAACCAAAATAATTCCAACAATTCGAATCAAAAATCTTCGGATCAACGTAATAATGGTTCCGACAACAAAAAAATGCCAAACAAACAAGCAGATAAAATGCTCGATGATTTAACCCGTAAGGAAGCGGAAACTAAGAAGCGTTTGGCGAAAAATTCGACTGATAAAAAATCGGGTTCTAATTCAGGAAAAGATTGGTGATGAAAAAGTTAGGTTTCTTTTCGTTTTTTATTTTCACTGTAATCCAACTAGTTGGACAGAAACCGATTGTAAAATTAGAAATTGAACCAAAATCGGTGCAAGTTGGTGACGAAATTGTTGTAACGGTTAAGACCAACATTCAAGGAGAAATCGATATTGACTTTCCGAGCGCATTTGTCAATGGATATGCCATGATGAATGGAATGGAGCAAGAAATGGATTACAACACTGGTCGTGTAATTTCGCTCTACTATTATTCTCAAAATGGCGTTTTGAAGAAGGAGGGATCCTACACGTTTGGTCCGGCTTATGTGAAATCAGGAAGTAAAATTTACAAGTCAAATACGGTGGAGGTCGTTGTTCAAAAAGAAGCTTTTATTAATTCTTCAGGAGAAATTTCAGCCAAACAATTGAAGCAGAATGCGTTTGGAGTCATTGAAGTATCTAAAAAGAAAGTGTATGAGGGCGAACCGTTGATTTTGAATGCGAAAGTATATTCCAAGTTTTATCCAACTCACATTGAAGATTATCAATCCTACAACGCCAAAGGAATTTTAGACAAGCACGAACTTTCTGTGAATAATCGTTTAGTTGCGAACCAGGAGCGAGTTAAGAATATTGAACTTTATGGAATCACGCACGATCGCTCACTCGTATTTCCGAATGGTGCAGGTAAAATGCAAATCGACCCTTTCAAATTAATTCTCAAACGAGGATTCGAAGGTATGCCGATTGTATCCACAGGAATAGTTGTTGAGGTGCTCCCGTTACCAAAAAATCAACCAAAATCGTTCATTGGAATGGTTGGGAAACTTTCAATGAATTGCGAATTGAACAAAAAGGAAATTAAGAAAGGTGATGTTTTCTCAATCAAAATGACATTACAAGGAACTGGTAATTTGCATAACATCGATTTTCCAAAGATTAATTTACCTAAAGGATTGACGCTTTACGGTGACCCGAAACAAACTGAAAAATATACGTTTACAACCAACGGTGCTGAAGGAAAAATCGATTTGGAATATACCATTCAAGTAAACAAAGACGGTTCATTCAACATTCCACCGATTGAAGTTTCATACTTTGATGTCAAATCGAAGAAATATGTTACAATTAAGTCCGATGAAATTATTTTGGATGGAGATGAGGTTAAGTTGAGTTCAACTAATCCCAAGGGAAAAACAAGTGTCATTGCTGAGAAACAAACTAATTTGTCAGAATCGAAAAATAAAGAAAGCGATTCGTTATTCAATTCACCATTTGTTTGGGTTTCACTTTCATCGCTTTTGCTCATTGCGGGTTTTGTTGGAATATCCGCTCGAACAAAAAAGAGTTCAACTATAGCATTTGATAAATCCATTTCGGAAGAAATTACTTTGTCATTCAATTGGAACGATGTCGAGAATCAGTTGAAAGATGCCGAAATAGCGCTTCAACAGAATGACTCGAACAAATTAATTTCCGCTTTGGAAAATGCAATTTTAACTGGAATTCGTGTTGCGACCAATGAAAGTTCCCTATCGAAAAATTCAAGTGAATTACTCAATCGTTTGAAGTCGAAAATGCCAGATGATGGTTTACCAAATCAATTGAAAGGAATTTTGGAGAAGTGTCAAAACGCCCGATATGGCTGGGGATTAAGTGTGGCTGAGTCGCAAGCATTGTATCCAGAAGTAAATGATGTATTACAACAGTTGAAGAATAAAATCTCATAATCATCTATATGAATTCAGTTCCAAAATCCTAATTTGGTTCACTCTTGTTCAAAGATTAATTGAGTTTAAAAGAATTCCAAGTATTTAATTTATTTAAATTTGACTTGGAAAATCTTCAATAGAAGTTTTCATTTCAATTTATGATTGCCACTCTTAAAAAGAAATTCGTTTCCCTCAAGCCCATTGAATTTGCCATTCTCATTAATGCCGTTGGAATCAATTTTATTAAGTTTATCCCATATGGAATCGTTTTTCTCTTGGCGGCTTGGATTTATGAAGGTTTTGTCAAGAAATCCCTGAAATTCAATTTTAAAAGTCTTTTCTCGAATTCCAATTTTTGGTTTCTAAGTATACCATTTTGGTTAGCTATTTTCGGTTTAGTTTATACGACTAATTTATCTAAAGGATTTGAAGATTTGGGGAGAATTATTCCTTTTTTATTTTTCCCTATTCTCTTATACAGCATAGAAACTGAACGTAAGAAGTCGTTGAATTCATTCGTTCTAGCTAGCTTCATTTTTGGGCTAATCATTCGATTTTCAATTGATTTTTACGATTCGTTCATTGGTTTTACCTACGACTATAACATTCAAATTTTTTTCTATTCTTACTTAGATTCCGACACAAATATTCTTTCGATTGTTTCAATGTTTGCAGCACTTTTCGCGCTTGAGTTTTTGAATGAAGAGAAGTTAGACTTAAACAAAAAGGTTATTCTTCAAATTCTGATTTTTTTCTTGAGTCTTTGCATTTTACTTCTTCAAAGTCGCATTGTAATTTTCTTTTATTTGATTTCACTTTGTTTTCTCTTCATCTATAATTGGAAGAAACCAAGTAAATGGAATATTTTCACAACGATACTTTTTTCGGGATTGCTGATGTTGTTACCACCATTTCAAGGACGTTTTGAAGTTGTAGCCGCTGAAAGTCAAAGTTTGATTAAAAAAGATACTCTTCAGTTGGATTCCATTTCGAATGTCGAAAGTTTGCCGTGTATGTCATCTACTCAGTTGCGATATAATTCACTCAAAGCAAGTTGGGAAATCATCAAGCGAAATCCAATTATTGGTGTTGGGACGGGAGATTGGCAAGATGAATTGGTCAACGAATATCAAAACGCAGAGATGCCTTGTAATGCATTTGAAAAAACGGCACCGCACAACCAATACCTACGAACCTCGTTGAAGTATGGTTTTTTAGGACTGGCAATTTATTTATTCTATTTATTCCGATTATTTCAAATTCAGCGAAAAGAAAGAGCGTTCGGGCAACTCGCTTTTTTGATTACGATCATTTTCTGCGGATTGGGTTATGACTTATTGGATGTTGGGTCTTCAGCGCCTTTCATCGCTTTTTTCTCCACTTGGTTATTTTTCAATAGAGTTCAATGAGGTTGCTGATACTAACTCAATATTATCCTCCAGAAATTGGAGCTCCACAAAATAGATTACACGAGTTAGCAGTTCGATTGAAAACCTTGAATGTTCACGTTGAAGTGTTAACTGCCTTGCCGAATTATCCGAAAATGGAAATTATGGAAGGGTATGAAAAAAAACAAAAACGAGAGGAAAAAATTGATGGGATTCCGGTTCATCGATCTTGGATTCACGTTTCAAAATCAAAAAGTATTATTTCCAGACTTTTGAATTATTTCAGTTTTGTTTGGTCGTCTTATTGGAGAGGAAGAAAACTCGATTCATTTGATTTTCTGATGGTGGAAAGTCCGCCTTTGTTTCTTGGTTATTCTGCAATGGCATTGTCGAAGAAATTAAATGCGAAATTGATATTTAACGTTTCTGACCTTTGGCCTGAAAGTGCTGAAAAATTGGGAATTGTAACGAATAAAAAACTACTCAAATTAGCATACAATCTCGAATCGAAATGTTACCAAAAAGCACATTTGATAACTGGTCAAACACAAGGGATTGTGAATGATATTTCAACTCGTTTTTCTTCAAAAGATGTTTATTGGTTACCAAACGGCGTTGACATTGATTTTTATAATCCCGATCAGATTGCTACCGGTGACTTTCGATCAAAACATGGTTTTTCAAAAGAAGACTTGTTGTTTTTTTACGGAGGAATTTTAGGCTATGCGCAAGGTTTGGAAGTGATTTTGAAGGCTGCAGATATCGTTCGAGAGCGACACAATATTCATTTTATTATTCAAGGTTCTGGCCCTGAAAAAGAGAAGTTAATGCAGTTGAAGGACGGTTTGAAACTCAACAATGTTCATTTCTTGAATCCAGTTTCTAAGAACGAAATGCCTTCGATTCTAAAATCAATCGATGTTGCCCTCGTTCCTTTGAAAAAACTGGATTTATTTCAAGGAGCAATTCCGTCAAAAGTGTTCGAGGCTCTTGCAATGAGAAAGCCGCTTTTACTTGGTGTTGATGGTGAAGCGCGACAACATTTCATTGAGAAGGGTAAAGCCGGAATGTATTTTGAATCTGAAAATGAAAATGAATTAGTGAAATGTGTCCTCTTTCTTGCTGAAAATCCCGAAGAACTTAGAAATATGGGGGATAATGCGAGAGCCTATGTTTCGGAATATTTTAATAGAAACCTAATTGCTACATCGTTTCACGAAAAACTAAAACAATTTAATTCAAATTCCTGATATGCAAGTCTGCGTTTACTGCGCTTCAAGTGCGAAAATTCACCACGATTATTTCAAGGCCACGGATTTATTGGCAAATGAACTTGTGAAAAATGGTTTTTCAGTTGTTTTTGGTGGAGGTTCCTCAGGACTGATGGGGCAACTTGCGGATTCAGTTCTTGAAGCTGGTGGTAACATAAAAGGAATCATGCCTCAATTCATGAATGAGGTAGAGTGGGGGCATCGAGGAGTTTCTGATTTCGTTTATACACAAACGATGCATGAACGAAAAGCGAAGTTTTTGGAAGGAACTGATGCGTTAATTGCTCTGCCCGGTGGCACTGGAACGTTTGAAGAGCTTTTTGAAGCTATAACCCTCAAAAAATTGGGACAGTTCACAAAACCAATTATCATTTTAAACACTCGAAACTATTACAATCCTTTCATCGAACTTATGAATCAAGCGGTTTTAGAAAATTTTATGTCCGAAACTCATCAAGCTCTTTGGACAATCGTGAATGAACCGACGGAAGTTGTTCCCGCAATTTTGAATACGCCCTTGTGGGATAAAGGATTGAGTGAAGCGAAGGTTTAGTTTTTTTTACGATATGACAGTAGGATATTAAGACTTCGTTCTGTTTGAAGAAATAAACTGATTCGTTCTTAACTCAAATCTTTTAACTTTGCCATATGTCAAATGAGTTTTCACACGATATCGCGGTAATTGGAGGCGGAAGTTGGGCCACAGCTCTTGTTAAACTTTTCTGCAATCACGAACAAAAAGTAGGTTGGTGGATGCGAAGCGATGATGCCGTTAATCATTTGAAAAATTTTCAGCACAACCCGCGTTACTTGCAATCGGTTCAGTTCGAGTTGAATCAACTCAATTTGAGTAGCGACTTAGAACAAATTCTTATTCCTTCAAAAGTTGTTGTTATCGCAACTCCAGCGGCTTTTTTAGTTCCAATTTTTGAGAAAATCCCTATTTCTGTTCTAAAAGATAAAATCGTTTTTTCAGCGGTAAAAGGAATTATTCCTGAGTATAATTCTATTCCTGCAAAGTATATCCATAAGACTTTTGGAACGCCTTATGACAAAATTGGAATCATTTGTGGTCCTTGTCACGCTGAAGAAGTTGCACTTGAGCGCCTTTCCTACCTTACCATTGGTTGTTCCGATGAGCAAATCGCGAGTCAAATGGCCTCAAAGTTGGCTTGTCGCTATATTAAAACAACTACAAGTGATGATCTTTTTGGTACTGAAATATCCGCAGTATTGAAAAACGTTTACGCTTTGGTCGCTGGGATTTGCCATGGATTAGGTTACGGTGACAATTTTCAGGCAGTTTTAATTTCAAATGCGATTCAAGAGATTGAGCGATTTATAGATGTTGTAAGTCCTGTTCATCGAGATACCAAATCCAGCGCCTATTTAGGGGATTTATTAGTAACGGCTTATTCCAATTTCTCACGTAACCGGACCTTTGGTTTTATGATTGGAAAAGGTTATTCTGTGAAATCAGCTCAATTAGAAATGAATATGATTGCTGAAGGATATTTCGCCACGAAATGTCTCGTGGAAATCAATAAAAAATTCAATGTTGAAATGCCTATTTTGACTGCAGCTTATCACATCCTTTATGAGAAAATTTCTCCCATCATTGAGATAAAAATTCTTTCTGAAAAGCTCGCTTAATTTTTTATTTTTGCTACAAATTTAAGATATGAAAGTTTTTAAATTCGGTGGTGCCTCTGTTAAGGATGCTTCGGCGGTAAAGAATGTCGCTCGAATTCTTTCCTTGTTCGAAAAGCAAAAGTTGATAGTCGTGGTTTCAGCAATGGGAAAGACGACCAATAAATTAGAGGAAGTTGTTGAAGCTCTTAAGAATAACGATAAAAAGTCGTATTTCGAACTTATTAATGAATTAAGGGAATTTCATTACCACATTTTGGGAGAACTTTTTTCTGAAAAACACTTTTCAATTTATAATACGATTGATTCGACTTTCGAAAAATTAGAGCAAAAGTTTGAAGAAGGGTTTTCAGACAATTACAGCTTTGAGTACGATCAATTGGTTTCGCTGGGTGAACTTTTGTCATCCCAAATAGTTTCAGCTTTCCTAACTGAAAATGGATTTATGGTTAAATGGACGGATGCCCGACGAATAATCCGAACAGACAATAATTACCAAGAAGGAAATGTCGATTGGAAAAAAACAGAGGAATTAGTGAAATCCAAACTTGTAAACGAATTTGAAAACAACGATGTTTTGTTGACTCAAGGATTTATTGGACATACTCCTGAAGGGTTTACTACAACATTGGGTAGGGAAGGGTCCGATTACACAGCAGGAATTTTAGCCTATTGTGCAAATGCAGAATCGGTTACAATTTGGAAAGACGTTCCGGGAATGTTGAATGCGGATCCAAAGTATTTTGAAGACACCATCAAATTGGATGAAATTTCATTTAAAGAAGCAATCGAATTAGCCTATTATGGAGCGACGATTATTCATCCAAAAACTATCAAACCACTTCAAAACAAGGAAATCCCGCTTTATGTAAAATCCTTCATTCACCCTCAAGAAAACGGAACTGTAATTCAATCTTCAACTAAAAATGACCACCTTATTCCTTCTTTTATCTTTAAAATAGATCAAATTCTTATCTCTTTAACTCCTCGAGATTTCTCTTTTATTGTGGAGGAAAACTTAAGTGAAATATTTCGTTTATTGGCACTAGCGAATGCGAAAATTCATATCATGCAAAATTCAGCTGTCAGTTTTCACTTTTTGTTGGATGATAAGAAAGCGCTTATCGATCAATTACTTGCATTATTTGGTGAAAAGTACATTTTGAAATATAATCAAGGACTTGAGTTGGTCACAATTCGGCACTACAACCAAGAAACAATTGATAAAGTGGTTGCTGGTAAAGAAATTTTATTGCAACAAAAAACAAGACAGACCGCCAGAATTGTAATGAAAGATTTAGCATAAATACCATAAAATGGGTAGTTTCTTTTAATGGTTACTTCCTAAATTTGTTAATATGACTCGTACGTTGGCACAATTACTTCCAGGAAACAAAGGAAAAATACTTAGTATTTCATCAACTCACATCAGCGCTAAATTGGTAGAACTCGGTTTTATTTCTGGATCGGAGGTTGAAGTTGTGTTTCGTGCGCCATTGAAAGATCCTATTGCAGTCGAGTTAAATGGATGTTTAATCTCACTTCGATTGGATGAGGCAGTCAATATTCTGATCGAAGAAGTTAACCAATTATAATTTTTAAATTTACGAGTTCTCCTAATGTTTTGAGTTAATTCAAATGAAGATAGCCTTACTCGGAAATCCAAATACTGGAAAAAGTTCAATTTTTAATTTGTTGACCGGCCTTAGGCAGTCTATAGGGAATTTTCCAGGGGTAACGGTTGAGAAGCGAACAGGAGTGATGAACGTTTCAGGTGTTGAGCACGAACTAACAGATTTTCCTGGTGTTTACAGTGTTTATCCACGCTCGAAAGATGAGGAAGTCGTTTACTCCGCATTAACGAATAATCAATCAACTGAATTTCCCCAATTAGCTATATACGTTGCCGATTCATCGAACCTAGAGCGAAATCTTCTTTTTTTTACGCAATTATACGATTTAAATATCCCGCTCATTTTAGTTCTAAATATGTGGGATGTGGCCTTGAAAAGAGGAATTGAAATCGACATTGAAAAATTAAAGAATCGATTTCCGGATGTTGAGATTATAACTGCCAACGCGCGAGTAGGATTGGGTAAAAAACGAATTCTGGATGCGATAAAGAATTGGAAAACTTTAAAACGTGTAGAAAATTTCATTCCAAATTACAAGCCAGCAGTTCAAGGAGATCAACAAAGTCAGGTAGACGAGGGGAATAAAAGGTATACAAAAATCAAGGAAATTATACGAGATATTGAAAATGAAAATAAAATAAAATCAGATACCTTTTCTCGAAAAATTGATCGCGTTTTGCTTCATCCTATTTTCGGATATGGGATTTTTCTTGCAATTCTTCTACTTGTATTCCAATTTATTTTTTCCTTCGCGTCCATTCCGATGGATTTCATTGATGGACTTTTCGTCTCTTTAGGAAGTTGGTTTTCGGATGCATTGCCAAAAGGAATGTTGAGTGATTTGATTAGTCAAGGAATCATTCCTGGAATTGGCGGGGTTCTGGTATTTATTCCTCAGATTGCTCTTTTGTTCTTCTTTATTTCAATTTTGGAAGAAACTGGCTATTTGGCGCGTGTCGTTTTTATTATGGACCGAATCATGCGTCCTTTAGGATTAAACGGAAAAAGCGTCGTTCCGCTTATGTCGAGTGCAGCCTGTGCCATTCCGGGAATCATGTCAGCTCGAACGATTGCTGATTGGAAGGAGCGGATGATTACGATATTGGTTGCTCCATTAATGAGTTGCAGCGCCCGAATCCCGGTTTATACACTTCTTATTTCACTCGTAATTCCAAATGAGAAAATTCTCGGATTCATCAATTTACAAGGGATTGTTTTGTTGTTTTTATACTTGTTGGGGATTGTTGCTGCAATTGTTGTTTCGCTTTTATTGAAACAGTTTATTGGAAGCAGAGAAAAAGGGTTTTTATTACTCGAATTACCTAGTTACAGAAGTCCTCGTTGGAAAAACGTCGGAATAAACATTTTGGAAAAGGTGAAGGTTTTTGTTCTTGATGCTGGAAAAATAATCCTTGCAATTTCTATCATTCTCTGGGCGCTTGCGACATTTGGTCCAAGTGGACGAATGGAAAAGTCCGAGAAAAAGTTGATTCAATCGTCATATTATAAATCATTATCAGATAATGAAAAGCAACAGCAATTGGCTTCCGTGAAATTGGAGTCTTCATTCATTGGAATCATGGGGAAAAGTATTGAACCCATCATTAAACCCCTTGGCTTCGATTGGAAAATAGGAATTTCATTAATTACTTCATTTGCAGCGAGAGAAGTTTTTGTAGGATCATTAGCAACTATTTACGCAGTCAATAATGACTCGGAATCAAACCTCAAGCTTATAGAAAAAATGCGAAACGAAAAAAATGATCAAGGAAATCCTGTTTACAGTCTTGCAGGTGGTGCATCGTTAATGATTTTTTATGTTTTTGCGATGCAATGCATGGCTACCCTGGCAGTTGTAAAACGCGAAACTCAATCTTGGAAATGGCCGATGATTCAAATTTTTTATATGGGGTTTTTAGCTTATTTTGGATCTTTTTTATGTTTCCAACTTTTGAGCTAAAAAAGCTTAAAATATTTAACTTTACGAAGGTATGATTCAAGAAATATTCGTTTGGATTCTAGTTGTGTCTTCGGTAATTTATATTACCCGTTTGATTTGGATTAAGTTTTTTAAAAAGGAAACTACCTGTGATTCATGTTCAATGGGAAAATCAATAAATAGTTCTTCTTCAAAAAAGTAAATTTATGTCTGAATGTCAACTTTATAAGTACAATTTTAGTTTTTATGCGGTTGAAAAAGATGAAGCAGATCATTTTGCGAATGATTTTGTAGAATCTGAAATCGATTCAGACTATGTTTCTTGGTTGAATTTTCATAGTCTGTCTGACCGAGAATCCATTGAAAAAATCTGTTCGAAATTAGGAGTTGACAAATTGTCAATGGAAGGGATTTACAATAACATTAGAAGACCAAAAGTTGAGGAATATCCGAATTACATGTTTTTTAGCATTAAATCGGCTTTACCAGATGAATCAAATTTATCAACTTTAAATCAGGAACAAATTACGTTTATTTTAGGAAAATACTATTTGATTTCTTTTCAAGAGAAACAATCTGATCATTTTACGGATGTTCGCGATCGTATTGAGAAGGGTAGAGGGAAGATTCGCTCGAAAGGCACCGACTTTTTATTGTTTCGAATGTTGGAGTCTATAATTGATAATTATTTTGAAGTTTTGGAAACGATTTCCGATAAAATAGCCTTAATAGACGAAAAATTGCATGTTTCTGAAAACAAGAGTATTTTTAAGGAGATAGAAGTAGAGAAAAGACGACTAATTGAACTAAGA
Organism: Crocinitomicaceae bacterium; assembly: GCA_049239885.1. Taxonomy (GTDB): domain Bacteria; phylum Bacteroidota; class Bacteroidia; order Flavobacteriales_D; family Crocinitomicaceae; genus UBA952. The sequence goes on along the minus strand of JBMLTP010000142.1, from coordinate 825 downwards.
AAAATTGTTCAGCCCATGCGAGATGTTACAATGCAATTGGAACACAGTGAAAGTAACTTGCTAGATCGTTCAAACTTTTATTATTTTTCAAATTTAAAGTCTTCATGCATTAGTGCTTTAGAGGAAATTGACGCGAACAAGCAGATTTTAGAAGGCATGTCAAATCTCTTTTACGCAGCTCAAGGCCAGCGAATGAATGAAATCATGAAAATGTTAACGGTTGTAAGCTCACTATTCATCCCTTTAACATTTATTGTTGGAGTTTATGGTATGAATTTCGACTTCATGCCTGAATTAAAATGGAAATCAGGTTATTTTATTGTTTGGGGTATCATGCTGTTAACCATTCTTGGACTTATGATTTATTTCACCAAAAAAGGTTGGTTGAAACGTGATAAATTCTAAAAGTTTTCTTTGTTAACGTTATGTTAAAATAAATTTGGTTCAAAACTTGTTACATACATTTGTATTATAAAAATTTAAAACCATGAAAAAATTATTCTTTTCTTTCGCGCTTTTACTTGGAGCTAGTTTAGTTTCTGTTGAGGCATCTGCACAAGTTGAAAAAGGTGCAAAAATTGAGTTTAGTAAAGAAACGCATGACTACGGAAACATTAAGTATGATGGTGACCCTTATTGCACGTTCGAATTTAAAAACACTGGGGATGAGCCGCTAATCATTTCGAATGCGAAAGGTTCTTGTGGTTGTACAGTTCCTGAGTGGCCGAAGGAGCCAATCGCACCAGGAGCAAAAGGTTCCATTCGTGTAAAATATGACACAAAAAGACCCGGTCCAATCAATAAAAGTGTTACGATTACTTCAAA
>JBMLTP010000141.1:0-4132 GCA_049239885.1 Crocinitomicaceae bacterium | reverse complement strand
TTTAACGGTTAATCCTGCAACATCTATTACAACTCAACCAGTTGGAACAGCAGGTTGTGAAGGTCAGAATACAACCTTTACAGTTGTTGCAGCCGGAACAGGATCTCTTTCTTATCAATGGAAATATGGTGCAACAAACGTAGGAACAAACTCGGCTTCCTATAATATACCAAGTACATCAACTGCTAATGATGGTAACTATTCAGTTGTAGTAACAGGTGGATGTGGTAACGCAACATCCAATACAGTAGCATTGAATGTGTATGCTTCACCAACAACAAATGCAACTATTTCAACTGCTGACATTACAGATGCAACTTTGTGTGGAAAAAATTCAGTGAGTGTAGTAGGTAATTCACCAGACATTTATTCACAGGGAGAATGGTCTGTCGTTGGTGCATTTAATATTGTAGTAGATGATCCAGGATCTACTTCAGCTACTTTTACAGTTCAAGATAATTCACTTTTAGGTGGTGCTACACGTAAGTTTGTTTGGGCGCACGTTAGAACTACTTCTGGAAACAACTGTTACACACGTGATACCATTACAGTTGACTTCAAACAACCTACAATTACTGAAATTTCAGCTTTAGTACAGAATGGTGATGTTCTTTGGAATGGTCTGACTAATTCTAGCTGGAGTACGTCTAGCAATTGGTATCAGTATGCGGTTTCAAATAGTGTTGGCCGTTGGATTCGAATGACAAGTGGAGAACCAACAGCATCAACCAAAGTTTATACCTTATCCAATGGAAATGCAGGTGTTTGTGTCAATTCAACAAACGCTCCTGCTCTAGGTAATGGAGAGTCAGCGTCAAATGTTTATGTTGGCGATGGTGCAACTTTAAATTTATCGTCTGGAACACTTACAATTGCTGGTGATCTCACCAATAATGGAACGATCAGCCCAAGTTCAGGAACTATCACCTTTAATGGAACAGGTGCTCAGAAAATCACGGGAACTGGAATTGTGGCGAACTTCAATAATTTAATTGTTAATAAAGCCTCTGGTACTTTAACGCTTGAGCAACCTGCAAAAGTGGCTGGAACGTTAACAATGACCCAAGGGGATATTATTACAGATGCTACGAATATTCTTGAAATTGGAACTAACGCATCAAGTGTAGGTTCTGTTTCTTGGACGGCCGGTACGGTTCGTGGACCAATGAAACGTTGGTTTGCTGCTGCTACCAATGGCGACCAAGCAAGTGGTATCTTCCCAGTTGGAGGAAATATCTCAACAATCAACCCGTGGACAGGAGCGGCAAAAGGAGTTTTAAATCGTTATGCACAAGTGAATTTTACCTCTGCTCCAAGCAACGGAGGCTATATTATTGCAAAATATGTAGTTGGGAATGCAGGGTTAACAGCTGGCCTTCCTATTTGGACACCTACTCAATATATTCAAAACTTTGAGGAAGAGGGTTATTGGGATATCACACCTTACGATGCGAGTGGTGACGATTATGCTGCTTTAAATTCAACTCCATACACATTAAAACTTCGTCTGAACACACCAAGTACTAATGATGGTAGCTATATTACCGAACCTAATAGAATAAGAATTATTTCATCAAAAGGCCCTTCACACAATACGTGGGTACTAGCAGGAACACAAGGTGCTGGACAAAGCCAAACATCAACTGGTGATTATCTATTAGAGGAAACAGGTGTTACAGGATTTAGTTGGTTCAATGGTGGAGGTGATAACTTCAATCCACTTCCAGTTGAGTTAACTTCATTTACAGGTGTTTGTGATAATGGCATCATCAACCTAACTTGGCAAACAGCTTCTGAGTTCAACAGCTCGCACTTCGATGTTGAGAAATCTAGAGACGGAGAAAACTGGCAAGTGTTGACGACATTGCCTTCAGCAGGAACATCAAACGAATTGATAACTTACCAAACAACAGATCAGAACGCAACCGATGGAAACAACTACTTCCGTTTACGTCAAGTGGATATCGATGGAACAGAGAAATTATATAATCCAATCAATGTTTCTTGTTCGGAAGTGACAACAGGATACTTCTCGAGCTTCCCAAATCCATCAGGATCTGCTTTCCAAGTGATTGTAAATAATAAAGATTTAGTTGGTGCTTGTACGATGAACATAGTTGATGCTTCCGGGAAAGTAATTGAACAAAGAGAAATCGAAGTGAAAGATGGAATTAATATGTATGTAATCAATCAAGAATTGACACCAGGCATGTACTTCTTGAACATTTCGAATGGTTCAAAATCAACACCGGTATTGAGACACGCAATTAAATAATTTCTAATCTACTCAATGAATCACGGCTGGGGAAACCTGGCCGTTTTTTTGTTTTGGGGAATAGGACAATAAGACTTTAGGACAAGAGGACTTTAGGATATTAGGATATATGAGTTCAGGACGAATGACTTTAGGGCAAGAGGACAATAAGACTTTAGGATATTAGGACATTAAGACAAATGACTTTAGGATATTAGAACATATGAGTTCAGGACAATGGGAGAAATGACTTTAGGACTTTAAGATTCATTGGAATCGTTCGCAATTGTTCGTTTGCAAACATTAACGTTTAGCTTACCTTGCGAGTTGCCAACAGTATCGTTTGTGAAAATTAGATTCATTGAAAAACTTTAGCAACTATGCAGTTCAAAGTTGCGAGTTGCTAACTGTATGGTTTGTGAAAATTAGAATCACTGAAAAACCTTCGCAATTAATCGTTCGCAACTATCCGTTCGCAAAATATAACGTTTTAGTTTTTGTGGTTTTCGACATTCATTCAAAAAAAGCCTCGATTTCATCCAATGCTCGAACTCCAAATTGATTGTTGTTCCATACCTGAATTACTTTCTTTTTGTCAGATAATACAAAACATGGAAAAGTGCCTAACGTTAATTGCGAAATTTCGACAACGTCGTATCGTTGGAAGACCTTGTTTTCTGAAGGGATTTTTGAAAGGATACCCGTTTTTGTAGGTAACGAATCGGAAGTGACGACCCAATAATTGATGGTCATTTTCGGATTTCTGGATTTTATTTTATTCACCAATGGAATCGATTGATGGCAATAGGGGCAATCGGGTAAAACAACGACTGTTAATGTTTTTGATGATGGAAATTGAATCCGGCTTTTAGGCTTGATGCCTTGGTTTGAAAAATCTCCTTCGTAAATGGGGTAAAATGCAAAATAGATTGAAAAAGGAAGTAAAAGGACGAAGAGTGAAATTGCCCATTTAATCCACTTTTTGTTGAATCGAATCTTCTTTAACAGAAAAACTAGAATTAATCCCAATAAAATAGATAGAAAGTAGGGCAATGCTTTCGACGAAGACCAACTCAAGCCAAAGTCGAGAAAGTATGTTTCAATTGAATTCATAAAAAAAGGGACCGAAGTCCCTAAATTCAGTGAGTTATTTTAATTCACAGTCAACTGTAACTCCTAATGCGCTTGCATCTCCGTTATCACATTCTGCTTTGGCATCCGATTTAGTTTTGTCGCCAATTGTTGTAGAAGATGATCCTCCGATTGATGAAGTACATTCGCACGTCCAATCTTTTTTGCAAGAAGCCAACGTAAGTAAAGTTAGACCACTTAATAAAATTATTTTTTTCATTGATTTAGATTTTTAGTTGTTCAAATATAGTTTATTTTTTGAATTTTCGTTTTTGGATTTTAACATTACTTGAGAATTGAGAGTATGAGAAGAAAGTTATTATCGTGTTGTAATGATACTAATTTTCACATTAGCAATTCGCAAAGTTAATTTTGTGTTTAAGTAAATATCTCAAAATCTTCATTCTAAATTCTACATGAATTTTTTACAAATTTAATTTACAAATTTTCATTTCGTATCTTTGATTTATGGGTTTTTTCTCAAGAAGACATTTTTTAAAGTCGGGATCCTTGCTTGGATTTGGAGCGATCGTGTTTCCGGAGACCAATTTGAAAACTTTTGATTTTCGTTCTTCAAAAGGTATAATCAAACCAAAAAAACTTCAAAAAGGCAGTAAAATCGCGGTAACAGCTCCTGGTGGAGTAATTTGGGATCCAAAAGATGTTTTACGTTTTGAGCAGCGTCTTCAGAAAATGGGCTATTCAGTTGTGCTTGGTGATACACTAACTAAGAAACATGGTTATCTT
>JBMLTP010000140.1:0-19230 GCA_049239885.1 Crocinitomicaceae bacterium | reverse complement strand
AATGCAACCGTTTCCTCATCGTTCATTCCCATGCGACCAAAGGTTTCACGAATGTCTTTTGCAGCGGCCATAAAATCAGGTTTACCATTTGGACCCTCGGGATTCACATAAATCAATCCCATTTGAACTGCAGCTAAAGGATTTTCCAATTTTCTGCCTTCGGAGTAACGGTTATCATCCAACCATTTCTTCTCCTTGCCCCAATAGACATGAGATTCCGGTTCCCACACATCTTCTCGCCCACCAGCAAATCCGAATGTTTTGAAACCCATGTCCTCCAATGCAACATTTCCGGTCAAGACCATTAAATCAGCCCATGAAATTTTATTTCCATATTTCATTTTAATAGGCCAAAGTAATCGACGTGCTTTGTCAAGATTTCCGTTGTCAGGCCAACTATTCAAAGGAGAAAAACGCTGCTGACCGGCTCGAGATCCCCCTCGCCCATCGCCTGTTCTATATGTTCCCGCGCTATGCCAGGCCATTCGAATGAAAAGCGGGCCATAATGACCGAAATCAGCAGGCCACCAATCCTGAGATTGCGTTAAAACTTTACGAATATCTTCTTTCAGAGCAAAGTAATCGAGGCTATTGAACGATTTTTTGTAATCAAATTCTTTGCCCATAGGATTGGATAGATTTGAATTCTGTCGCAATACACTTAAATCCAATTGATTTGGCCACCAATCCTTATTGGAATTTACATCACCTCTGTGATTGAAATTTTGAGTATGCGGGTTAGCTATATTAGAATGATCGGAATGGGTATTTTTCGATCCTATCTCCAAACTTTTTTGATCAGTTGAAGCCGAACCATGCATAACTGGGCATTTACTCAAGTTCTGAGCTTCGGATTGTGCTTGCACTGCATTCAAGCACAAAAGACTAAAGGCTATTGTAATTCGTTTCATATGTCTATATTTTTATCAAAATTAAGTTTCAATAGGCCATTATAACATTGCAATAATTTATATGTTCATTGAAAAATTCTATTGTCGTCTGATTTATAAAGGTTTCAATCCAAGTCAACATTTTATCTATTTTTGCTTTATGATTCCATTTTCACCTCCACGTATTGACCAACGGGTATTAGACGAAGTTAACGCGGCATTGCTAAGCGGCTGGATAACCACAGGACCTCGTACCAAGTTATTCGAAAAAAAAATCACTGAGTATTGTGGCTGTAAAACTACGGTTGCTGTCAATTCATGGACCGCAGGAATGGAAGTATTTCTTCGCTGGTGGGGAATTGGCGAAGGAGACGAAGTCATCATCCCCGTTTATACCTATTGTGCGAGTGCCAACGTTGTATTACATACAGGCGCTAAACCAATCATGGTCGACATCGGTTCGGAGGATTTCAATATCTCAATTGCTAAAATTAGGGAAGCCATTACTCCTCGGACAAAAGTGATTATGCCAGTGGATATTTCTGGTTTTCCATGTGATTATGATGCAATTTATAATTTGGTTGAGGAATTTAAAGGTGAATTTATTCCCAACAATGAAAAACAAGAAAAATTAGGTCGAATTCTAATTGCAGCTGACGCAGCGCATAGCTTTGGAGCTAATTATAAAGGAAGAATGAGTGGCGCTTTGGCTGATGTCACCTGTTTTTCTTTTCATGCGGTAAAAAACCTCACAACAGCCGAAGGAGGTGCAGTTTGTTTTAACCTTCCTAACAATTTCGATCACGAGGAAATTTACAAAGAGTTTTGTATAAAGATATTACACGGTCAATCAAAAGACGCTTTAGCAAAAACGGTAAAAGGCGCTTGGCGATATGATGTACTTGAACCAGGTTACAAATGTAATATGACCGATATTCAAGCGGCAATTGGCCTTATAGAGTTAGAACGCTACGGAGAAAATTTATCCCGAAGAAAAGAAATTTTTAAGCAGTATGATTTAGCTTTTCAGAATGAACTATGGGCAATTACTCCAAAATATATTGACGAAAATCGAGAAACATGTTATCATTTATATTTATTGAGAATCGCAAATGTTTCTGAGTCGCAACGAGATGCAATCATCCAAGAGATTTTCGAACATGATGTGGCAGTTAATGTTCATTTTCAGCCTCTTCCTTTATTGACAGCCTACAAAAATCTTGGATATTCCATTGAAAATTATCCAGAAGCCTATTTGAAATATGCTGCTGAGATATCGTTACCAGTTTACTTCAATTTGACCGATGAACAGGTGAAAATCGTTATTGAAGCCGTGAAAAGCGCAGTTAAATCGGTAATCGTTTAATTGGTTTTTTCATTTTTCGTTAATCATCGAACATTTTGTGATGACGAGGAGCATTTTCTACAAGTTTATTCCATTCTTTCCACGTGTAATAGCGATTTTCAAATTCAAGTTGGCCATCACTGTAAATAATGAGTTGCGCATTTTGACCATTTTTCGAAAAGGAAACTCGAGCATAACATTCCTTCATTTCTGTAATTGAAAGTGAAGGTTCACTTCTTTGAGGATAGTCAATTTCCACTCCTCGATATCTCTGATTTCCCTCTAATTTCTGATGAAAAAAGGAGGAATGTTCGCCTAAATATTTCTGTATCAAATAATACGTGAAATAATCTTTCAGCTTTATTTCTCCTTGATACAAGCCATTTTCCACGAAAACATCCAACTTCCAATTTAAACTATCCATGATGCGCAATAACGATTTAACACGTGCATTTGATGTATCGCGTTTTTCCAGTCCAATGTAATAAACCTGAGGCATTTCAAATCTCAGTGCTGTCGTTTCCACCTGATCCAATTCGAAAGTCTGACCTTCTTTCTCGAGTGCTTTTTGAGCCATTCCAATCCAATAGGCGATGGAATCTCGTTTTTGAAGAAGTGCTTCCCATGATGCAAAGGCCATTTGCTGTGGTATTTGAACATTCGCATTTAACTTAAATTCCTTTTGCTCTTTTGAACTGAATTTATCCCAAGTGATTACCGAACTTTTATTTTCGGGGCAACCAAGCTTATATTTTTTGGAAATAATCGTAGTTCCAGCGTTATTTTGAACTTTCCACTCTCCATTCCGTATTCCTTTATCATAATATCCAGTAGTAAGATTTCCAGATATTGTATCTAACTCATGTAATTTCCCGTGCAGACGACCATCAAGTAATTCTTTCTTTGAAAATAGAACGCCTTTTGTAGTGTATTTCTCGTCAATTCTGAGGTCATTCGTTATTTCCATTTTTGATTTTATACCACCTGAACTGTAATAAATTAATGCTTTTTGATAAATTTCGCCTTTCCCTTGTTTAGTGCTGTTTTCGGAAAGTAAAACACCTGTAGAATTCCATGTTTTTTGCTCATCGAAACGGATGTTATCTTTTATTGTATTATGTCGATAGCGCTCCATTTGACCATTTTGAAAATAACTCACATAATTAGTGTCGGCATTTGGTAAGTTATTTAGTATCGATTTCAATTGACGATTATCGTAATACAATTTTTCATATTGTAATAAATTAACGTTAGTCCAATTCATTTGCGAACTCGGTGAAAATATGCAATAGCGCATGACCTTACCATTCTCGTTCCATTTTGTAAGAATTCCTCTTCCATCTTTTTCGATATGTTTCTCTTCGATTTTTATTCCGTTATCAATCCAAGTTGTCTCTTTTACCGGGGCGAAAGGATTCATGGCATTTTGATCAAATGTTGATAATTGAGTTAACCGTCCTTGATCGTTGTAGATTTCCCAATTTCCTTCTTTTAAATTGTTCCTATACATTCCTTTTTCATACACTTGTCCATTATAGTGATAACTGATCCAAGAACTATCTGGGTTTCCCTCTTTATAGGTTCCACTCGACTTTAATTTACCATTTTGATGAAATTCTCTAGATGGCCCATCCAACAAATGAATGGCATCCTGATTGTACGTGGAAAGTTTATTGAAATGTTGCTCTTTTATCAGGTTTCCTTTTTCATCAAATTCTTCGTGTTTACCGAAAGGAACAATTAAACTCGTGTAACCAAAAGAATCGATGGTATGAGGAGGATTTTCTTTTAGGTGCAATGAATCAATTTCAGATAACTTAATGAAGGCATATTCTTTTCTAAAGCGCAAAGGTCCATTGTGGTGATATTCGGTAATTACACTTCGTCTTCTTTTATTCTTATCCAAATAGAACAGCCAATGATTTATCAATATTCCTTTTTCATTATACTCCTCTAGCGTACCAAGTTCGTTTCCAAGTATTGGATTATGGTTCATTTTTGTTCGAACCCGCTTTTGTTCTGATTGATATTGATTGAAAAAATTTAGTTCTTCCTCAACCAATAACCCATTTTTAAAAACACGCTTTTCATAGATTTTACCATTTTCGCTTATTTCACAAACCCCATCTCTCGGTGTGCGCATGTCCTCTTGGTAATACGTGGAGAACAAATAATGACCACCTTTTTTATCGTAATAATGAAAATTACAGCGTTGAGACCACAATTGAAAATTTACCAGAATAGAAAGTAGGAAAGTAATCTTAATCATTGTTTATGCTACATCTAAAATTATTTTAAGTTCAGAACGAAAACAAAAAAGCCTCGAAAAATTCGAAGCTTTTTTAAAATTTTTGGGAGGAAGACGGGTCTCGAACCCGCGACCTTCGGAACCACAATCCGACGCTCTAACCAACTGAGCTACAACCTCCGTATTTCAGGGTGCAAATATAATAAATTCTGAATTAATTAATCTAACCGAGCAACGAAATTGAATTTGGCTGATTTTTTTTGCTATTGTTTCATTTGGCTAACAACCGTTTGAATTTGATTTTGAATGCCTTGCATTTTCGTTTTCAGAACGTTCAAATTACTTTGTTCATTTTTTAATTCCTGTTCTACTTTCATTACATAGCTCCAATCCGATGAACACGAATAAATGTATTCAACTCCTTTTGTCTTCGATGAAAAATCACGATTAATGCCGTTTACTTTACTTAGAATCGAGCTCAATTCCTTGCTTACATCTTTCATCTTTGCCAATTCAGTATTCAAATCTTGACATTTCTCCGGAAAACTTGATTGAAATGTTTTTAAAACCAGATTTATTTTATTCGTATATTCATTAATTTTCAAAGGAAGTTCTTGTTCCAATTTTGATAAACTGTCAACAGCCGATTTTATACTTTTTTTATAGTCGGCAACTACACATTTTTGAATTTTTGGAGCAATTTGTTCTGACACCAATTTGTTTAAATCTTCTGCTTTATTAACTGTGGCATTACCAATATTTTGAATCGATTTTAATGCCGTTTTGAATTGCTTTTTAGTATTTTTAAAACTCTTCCATTCCGGTGTTCCCGATTGAATTTTGTCCTTACCTTTTGTATAAAGAAGAAATTTACCATATTCATCATTCGTTAGTTGCCTGAAAGAACGTATTTCATTGAGTGAAACATTTATTTCTTGAAACATCGATAAAGCCTTTTTTTGTTCAGATGTCGAATTGTCGCAATTCAATTTAAGGTATTCCGTTTGGTAGGTCTTTATTTGTCCTGAAAGCTTATCGCAATTGGAATTTATATTATCGAGAGAAGTCTTTAGTTTTTTATTGATGTCTGTTGAACTGTAATAAAACTTACAACCAAATAAACTGAAAACCAACAAGGGCAAAAGAATGATTTTATTTATGTAATTCATTTAACAAATGTAATGAAAGCAACGGATCCTTTTAAATTCTAAATTGGACGTTTGGAAGAACTATGTAACTAATTGATTCCTAAAATCTTCTTAAAAGTCAGCCACATGATTTTTAAATCTTCACTCAAAACTGGATTGTTCAGATACTTTTCGTTCAATTTAATTTTTGCAGGCATTACCTCTTCTAAATAAGTTCTTACAGGGTCCACAGATTTGGCAAGAAGTTCATTTTCAGTGAAATATTCCAGGGAGGCATAATCTGTTATTCCAGGTTTAACTCTTAAAATTTTTCGCTGTTCCTCAGTATATAAATTGACATACTCTGGAACTTCCGGTCGAGGCCCCACGATGCTCATCTCCCCTTTCAATACGTTTATAAATTGAGGAAATTCATCCAACTTGAATTTACGAATGAAATATCCAATTTTCGTTATTCTGGCATCTCGCATCCCCACTGTTAATTTTCCTGATTTATCAGATCCAACTTTCATCGATCTGAATTTCAATAAATTAAATGGTTCACCGTTGACTCCAATTCGTTCCTGTCTGTAAAAAACACCTCCTTTTGAGCCGAAACCAATGAACAATGCGATGATTATTCCAAATGGAAGAAACAGAATTAAAAAAACAAGCGAAAAAACAAGATCAAATAGCCTCTTCAATTGTGAGATTTTAACGCAAATCTAAGGTAACAATTCGTAATTTCACCTATAAATGGAAGCCAATGAATGAATTGAACTTAAATAATCAGCTAAAAAACCACGATTTCGTGAGTAAAACGATTTCGCAAATCGAAAAAGACTTTGGTCGCTGTAATTTAGATATTCACCTAACACAATTCAGTGATCGTGATTCATTGGAAGATGAAATTTTAGGTCTAATTAAAAATTTATCCTCCGACAAACTTCAACAATTGATGTACATAATTGACATTCAAGAAAATGACTATTCGAAACTTTTGGGAACGGAATTCTTTCACAGAGCTCTTGCTGAAAAAATTCTCAGACGCGAAGCGCTAAAGGTGTTTTTACGAGAAAATCTATCCATTTAACTTCTTTAGAAATCAATTTCTGAAAAAAAGTCTTTTTATGGCTAGATTTCATACTCATTTCTTGTTTGATTTATTATTTTTGTAACAAATAAAATTTTTATGAATTTCATTGTTTCCAGTACCACTTTATTACGTCACCTTCAAAGTATTTCAGGCGTTTTAAATACCAGCAACAACCTCCCTATTTTGGATAATTTTCTTTTCGAAATTGAAAATGGACAATTAAAGGTTTCGGCTTCTGATCTGGAAACAACTATGATTACAACGTTGGAAGTTCAATCGGAAGAAAACGGAAAAATTGCGGTTCCTGCAAAAATGCTGTTGGATATGTTGAAAAACCTTCCAGAGCAACCTTGTACGTTTTTAGTTAAAGAGAACTTCCAAATTGAAATGGCATACGATAATGGAAAATTGAGAACACCGGGTTTTGATGGTGATGAATTTCCAAAACTGCCGAATATAGAAAACAAAAGTTCAATCAAAATTTCAGGCGACATTCTTTCAAAAGCAATTAACAAAACGCTTTTCGCCACAGGAAACGACGACCTTCGCCCTGTCATGAGTGGTGTATACTGTCATTTTTCGCCAGCCGACATTACATTCGTGGCTACGGATGCACATAAACTCGTTCGCTACAAAAGAACCGACGCAGCTGCAACAGGAAGTTCAGCATTCATTTTGCCGAAAAAACCATTGAATTTATTGAAATCAAATCTTCGAGGAGATGAAGAAATTCTTTTGGAATACAACGATTCAAATGCGATTTTCACATTCAATGACATTATTATTGTTTGTCGCTTGGTTGACGGAAAATATCCGAATTATGAAGCAGTTATTCCAAAAGAGAATCCAAATGTTTTAACCATCGACCGATTACAGTTTTTAGGTTCTATCAAACGTGTGGCAATTTTCTCCAATAAAACGACACACCAGATCAAATTAAAATTAGCAGGTTCAGAACTTTCTTTATTCGCTGAGGATGTTGATTTTGCAAACGAAGCAAGCGAGCGTCTAACTTGTTACTACGACGGAGATGATATGGAAATTGGATTCAACTCCCGTTTTCTTTTGGAGATGTTGAACAACTTGGATACTCCTGAAGTTAAATTGTCGATGAGTGAACCAAGCCGAGCAGGATTGCTAACTCCATCCAATAATTCGAATGTAGACGAAGACATCTTGATGCTGGTAATGCCAGTAATGACGAGATAATTTTTATTTTGGAAGGGAAAATCAACATACGGAATTTATCCCTGAATGAATTATTAGAGCATTTCACAAATCTCAACGAAAAATCATTTCGAGCAAAACAAGTTTATGAATGGCTATGGAAAAAAAATGCCCATTCATTCGATGAAATGACTAGTTTGGGAAAAGAACTTCGTGAGAAACTCAAAGAATCCTTTTTCATCGATTACATTACGCTCAAAGATCAACAAATTTCAAAGGACAAAACAATCAAATGCGCCTTTGCTGTTGATGAAACCAAAATAATGGAGGGCGTTCTAATTCCAACAAGTTCGAGAATGACAGCCTGTATTTCTTCGCAAGTTGGCTGTAGTCTATCGTGTACATTTTGTGCTACGGGACGATTGAAACTTCTTCGAAATCTTACAGCAGGTGAAATAGTTGATCAAGTCGTTTATCTTAAAAATCAAGCCGAAAACAGATACGAAACGCCTTTGACGAATATTGTATACATGGGAATGGGAGAGCCGTTACTTAATTACAAAAATGTCTTGAACTCCATTCATTATATTTGCTCTGAGGTTGGTTTAGGAATGTCACCTCGACGAATTACGGTTTCAACGGCAGGAATTTCAAAAATGATTCGCAAACTTGGGGATGATGAAGTCAAGTTTAATTTAGCCCTTTCACTTCATGCTGCCAATGACGAAAAACGAAATAAAATTATGGAAATCAACGAGACGAATAACCTCGAAGAACTTTCTGATTCACTTCGTTATTTCTACGAAAAAACAAATTCACGCGTAACCTTTGAATACATCATTTTCAAGGATTTCAATGATTCGATTGAGGATGCTAGAGAACTCGCGCGTTTTGCTAAATGTGTGCCCTGTAAAATCAACATTATCGAGTACAACCCAATAGAAAATGGGGAATTTCAGCAGGCGGAAGCAAAAAAAGTTGATGAATTCGCTCAATTTCTAGAATCCAAAAATTTAATAGTGAATGTAAGACGAAGTCGCGGAAAAGACATTGATGCGGCTTGTGGTCAATTGGCAAATAGAAATAAAGCCATCAAACCTGAGGAACGAACATTGAAAGCTAAACCATGATTGAAGTTTCAAATCTTTACAAAGAATTTCCTTTATCAAAAAAACAACAAAAGGAATTAAATACCAATTCCAACATTGCTAAAGCAGTTGAAAATGTTAGTTTCACTTGCCAACCTGGACAGATATTCAGTTTACTCGGTCCCAATGGCGCAGGAAAAACAACAACGCTTCGTATGCTTGCTACGATTTACACGCCTACATCTGGAAAAATTGAAATTGCAGGAATTGATGCGATTAAATACCCACAAGAAGTTCGAAAAAAAATCGGATTTTTAACTGGTTCGACAGGTTTGTATGCTAGACTTACACCAGTTGAACTCATTGACTATTTCGCCAAACTTTATGACGTTTCCAATAAACAACGAGAGGAACGTAAAAAATACCTTTTCGATTTGCTAAATATGCAGGACTTTTTAAATAAACGCATTGGTAAACTGAGCACAGGTATGAAGCAAAAAGTTTCTATTTGCAGAACAATGATCCATGATCCCGAAGTAATAATTTTTGACGAGCCTACAAGTGGTTTAGATGTCATCACGGCTGAAAATATCATCAAACTTATTGGAGACTGTAAAGCTCAAAATAAAACTGTTATTTTTTCCAGTCACATAATGAGTGAAGTTGACTTATTGTGCGATGAATTGGCAATCATTCATCAGGGTAAGATTAAGCACCAAGGAAGTATGGCTGATTTCAGAAATCAAATGATTGAAACTAATTTAACCGCTGAATTCATTCGAATCGTCCAATCCTAAAAGTACTTAGTATGATTTATCACATTTTTAAGAAGGAATTACTAGATACATTAAGGGATCGCAGAACATTGGTTACAATGCTTATTATTCCCATCCTTATTTTTCCTTTGACGCTTAATCTTTTCGTGAGCATTTCCTCTTCATTCGAAAAAAATGCATCGACAGAAATACTTAAAATTGGTATTATTGGAGATAAAAATCATTTTCTTGCAAAAGAATTAAAGGAAATACCAAATGAAATGGGTAAAAAAGAAATGGTCTTTTTCAAAGACTCAACTCATTTTTTTAATGCGCTCGCAAATGACTCCATTCAACTTGGGATCCGAACAAATGAGGATTTCAATTCGGCTTTAAAATCAATGATTCCAGCTGAAGTAAGTTGGTATTTTGATGCTTCTGAAATCGGGCGGAAGGAACGTGCTGAAAATTACATGAAGATTATTGAAATAAAGGCACAAGAACAAAGATATATTGACCTGCAGATTGATGGCCGAAAAACAACTCCTTTTCAAACTAACTACAATAATGTGGCGAGCGATAAAAAGATGGTTGGCATGCTAGCCGGTGGAATTTTACCCTATATCTTTATTGCCTTTGGATTTATAGGTTGCATGTACCCAGCTATCGATTTATTTACAGGCGAAAAGGAACGAGGAACTATTGAAACGCTTTTAACAACACCAATAACAAGATGGCAGATACTAATAGGTAAAATGCTCGTGGTTGTCTTATCAGGACTTGTTGCAGCTACATGCTCATTATTAGGGCTTTACATTTCAATTGAATTCCTTGATATTGTTGAGAATAAAGAGTTATTAAAAATCATTCATGAAATATTAAGCTTTTCATTTTTGATTGCTATGTTTTCCTTATTAATTCCGTTAACCATATTCTTCGCAGGCGTGATGATTCCGGTGGCTGTTTATGCTAAAACCTTCAAAGAAGCTCAAAGTATTATCACACCTTTGAATATCATTATGGTTCTACCTGCAATGGTTGGCTTTTTCCCAGGAATTGAATTGAATTTTCAAACGGCTTGCATTCCAGTTGTTAACGTGGTTTTAGCTACCAAAGAACTCATAGCAGGAACCTTGGAAACAAAATACTTAGTCTTAAGCTTTTTAATTATGCTATCCCTAGCGATCTTATCCGTACTAATTTCATTTCGACAGTTCGGTAAGGAAACCAATATACTGACTTAGCGAATCAAATGGAAAAATCCTGATTTTGTTCCTTTTTCATAATCCAAACGATAGAAATAAACGCCATCCTCTTCTTCATTTCCATCCAAACCAATTCCTTCAAAAGGAGGATCATTGTTCTTTTGCTGGTAGATTATATTTCCCCAACGATTCAAAATGTATAAGGTGAATTCTTGACAGGTTTGGAAATAGTTTTCAATATCATAAACATCGTTGACTTGATCGTTATTTGGCGTAAGCACATTCGGAAAATCAAAGTCGTCAAATGTTTTAATCTTTAATATTTCCAACTCCAATTCTGAAGGAGGTGAAATGCACCCATTCACAGTAACTGTAGCTGAATAAATACCCATATCGACTATTTCAGCATTCAATGAATTGGAAGCTAAAGTTGATGAAAAACCATTGACTCCTAACCAATTATAGGTGCCTGCAGAAACAGAATCCGCCGAAAAGACAAATAAATCTCCAGGACATTCAATTGGACTATTAGATATTAAAACCGGTGAAGCAGGAATTGGATAAACGATTAAATTGTAGGTAATAGTTGAGTCACAACCCAATGTGGTTTGTAAATAAAATGGATAAGTGCCAGTGGCGTTCAAAGTTTGACCCTGAAAAACAAATACCTGATCTTCACAAATTGAAGTATCCCGAACAATATCGTAAACAGGATTAATACTGAGTGTTAAATGAATAATGGAATCACAACCCGCAACTGTTTGAAGTGCTAAATTGTAGTCACCCGCCGTATTTAAATTCTGGTTTCCGAGCGAATAGGTTTGATTAGCACAAATTGCCGTATCAATGTAAATATCGTAAATTGGGTTGACTGTAATCGCTTGAATAAGCGTATCGCTATTACATCCATTCAATGTAAAAAACGCGGCATAATCGCCACTTTGCGCTGCTGAAGCATTGGGAATTATTGTATCCAAAGAATTGGTGATAAACCCGTTAGGGCCAGTCCATGTGCAAACAGCTCCCGTGAGTGAATCAATACTCATTATCAACGAATCTGTTTCACACAACGGACTTGGAAACGTAATGATTGGAGTTGGCACTTGATCAGGCTGAGTAACTGTGGCGAGAACTGAATCCAAACAACCATCGGCAGAAAGCATGTAAATGGTGTATGGCCCACCTGTCAAATTTGGAAATGAATCAATCGCTGTAAATGTAGTTCCGTCAATGGAATAAGTTAAGTTGTTTCCTGTCGCATTGACATTTATGGCTCCATCCGAATAACCAAAACAACTCGCCGAGTTAATAAGAGTCGTATCGACAACAGTATGCGGAATCACTGGAGGTTCTAAATCAAATGTGGGTGTTCCTTGTGGAATTCCATTAAAAGTTGTATTTCCTTGAATATTCGTATAATTTCCATCGAATTTATAATATGCCAACAAACCAGGTTCAGTCGTAGGATTCGCCAAATTATTCATGTTGTTTGCAATCTGACTTTGCGTTCTTGCGACATTCCAAATTCGAACCTCATCTGCCAAACCGCGATAGTGATCAGTCAATGGACTTCCTGAACGTGTGCCTATAGCACTGACAAAATCATTCGTAACAATGGTCCCTGTATGGGCGCTATCTGCAACTAAGCAGCCATTTATGTAGAGTTTAATCGAACTACCGTCATAGGTAGCTGCCACATGATACCAAACATTATTTACAACAGGAATTGGACTCATTACAACCTTAAAACCACCACTTGTGGTTATTTGAAAATTA
Source organism: Crocinitomicaceae bacterium (assembly GCA_049239885.1). Taxonomy (GTDB): domain Bacteria; phylum Bacteroidota; class Bacteroidia; order Flavobacteriales_D; family Crocinitomicaceae; genus UBA952. The sequence continues at coordinate 6,533 of JBMLTP010000140.1, read as the reverse complement.
TTTGGTCGAAGCAGGTAATTCACATTGCTAGGATCAACATGTTTTGAAACAATGTTTTGAATATTGCCATTTGCCAATCTTTTATACAGTGCCTCAACTGTTATTTGGGAACCAGGAACATCTAAATCACCTATAGCTACCCATCGCTGATTAGGAGTAGGGAAAGTGTTCAAGGAATTTTGTGCATACCCAATTATACTTAAAAGTGATAAACAAAAAATAAACGTGTATTTTAAGAAATAAGGCATAAACAAAAGTAAGCATGTTTGACTTACTTAGGACTGACAACCAATCAAAAAAGTTGCTTCTTAAGAAAATTAACGCACAATGTGTATGTATCCCGTTTTTATCTTTTCGTCAAATGCCAATTTGTAAAAGTAGACCCCATCCGAAAGTTCAGACGACGAACTTGAGCTACCTGAAAACATTTCTGAGTTCAAAGTTTGTTCAAAAACTAAGTTACCCCATCGATTAAAAATCTGAAGATTGAATTCTTGACACGTTTTGTAATGACCAGCAATATCAAGTGAATCATTAATTCCATCGTTATTTGGCGTAATTACATTTGGGAAATCGTAATCCTCGAATTCATTTATATTGATAATACCAACTGTTGAATTTGTAATCCCGGAAATACATCCGTCAACAACAACATAAACGGAATAATCCCCAATATTTTCTTCCTGAACAGCAAAACTGACGGACGCGTTTTGGGAGGAAAAGTTTTCAGGACCACTCCAAAAATACTGTGCGTTCGGCGAAGAGCTAGCAGACAAAGTTGCGAGGTCACCCGGGCATTTTACAGGGCTATTTGAACTCACGACTGGAGCCAGAGGCAATGGAAGAAGTGTCAAATTCAGATTAACTATAGAATCACATCCATTCGTTGTTTGTAACGTTTGACTGTAACTTCCAGCTGAAGTCAAATTCTGACCTAAAAATGAATACGTTTCACCTTGACAAATACTGATGTTTTGACTTGAAGAAAGAACAGGATTGACCGTTAGATTTAAATTTAGTATTGAATCGCAGCCATTAACCGTTTGAAGGGTTTGGCTATACTGACCGGATTGTGTTAAATTTTGATTTCCAAAAGCAAACGAGGTTCCCGCGCAAATTGATTCATTTAATTGAGTGATGGGAGCAGGGTTAACCGTTAAGATTAAGGTAACTACCGAATCACATCCCGATTGCGAGGTAAGCGTAACTGGAAAACTACCTGCAGTCGAATAATTTTGTCCATTAAATGGAAAACTACCACCTTGGCAAACACTTTGGTTTAAAGTAGAAGTTAAATTAGGGTTCACTGTTAACGTTAATTGATTATTGGTTTGACATCCTTGTGCGTCAGTCGTCATCAAGGTGTAGGTGCCTGGATTTGAAAAATTCTGTCCTAAGAAATTATAGGTTTGACCATTGCAGATTGCAGCACTTGTAGGAACAAGTGGAATGGGATTTACAGTAACAATTACTTGGTCATTATCCGGACAAGAGGCGGGTGACGCAGTTAAGGTTGTTTGAAGATTATAAGTTTCCGTAATGGCGCTTCCGGAATTATTTGTTAAGGTTACTTCTGGATTTGATATGGTCGTTGAACTTAAATTTGAACCGATCCAATTGTAAGTATAGGCAGCATTTGAAGCTGTACCTAGTTGAGCAGTCCCTCCACTACAAATTGTTAAATCCTGACCTGCATTTGCTTCTGCAATGTCTGCAAAAATCCGCACGTTCTTAATAGAATGTTTGTCATTAGACCCACCCGTACTTGCTGTGAAACCCATATAACCAACAAGGTTTGCATTGTAATTTCCAGACAAATACAAAGCATTGTTAACATAAACTGAAATTAAGCCGCTGTTATACTCAATACGACAAGTTTGGTAGTTAGATGACCTCAAAAAATTCAAGCCAGTTGCTCGATTGATGATACCTGTTCCACATTCATTATACCCTGTTCCTTGATAAATTTGAATCTCAGGATTTGCCCCACAACCATTATCATACGTATCTAAAATCACAAAAACACCATTTGATGCTGATGGTATTCCTACTCCACCCCCACTAACAAATCCGGTTGGTGGAACATCCAAAAAACAGAACGCGATTCCATCAGCAGCGCTTCCTTCCCACATACGAAAATCAAATTCGACTTTCCATTGGAAACAAGTAGAAAGATCTAAGGATTCATTATAAAAAATCCCACCACTGGAACCATTTAAAGCATTAGTCAAAATAATTTCATCTGAAAATGCATTTGCGTCTCCACCCGTATCACCCGAATAAGTAGCTCCCGTCAAATTCCACCCTGTTGTACTAACTGTAGGTGAACCTGTCAACTCAGCAAAAACCAATGTCTGAGCAGTGATTGACTTGGAGATAAAAAGCAGAATAAAAAGTAAAATATTGATTTTCATTGCCTAACAAAAATAGTAAGGTAAAGGTCTGAAATTTATTTTAGTAACAAAAACTATTTCGAAAAAGATTGTTTATACTTTAATTATACATTTTTTGTTATTCGGAATATGAATCCACTACGTGTTATTACATATTCCTAATTGGATATTTACGTAAATTAAAACAAGTTTTGTTTGGTATTTTCTTATCATAAGAACTAATTATTGTCAGACCTTGGCGACATTCATCGAAATTTGTTTCATCAAAATCAAACAAAATGAAAGCAGTGAACAATTTGACGAAAAATCTGAACAAGCAACTTTTAAAATACTATGTATCTAAATATGAAACGTTCGAAACATCAACTTTTGAAGAAAAAGAATTCTTGGTGATGCAAGCACAATCAAAGATTTATAATGTGGAATTTTATCTCTATGCTTTCTTATCAATTACGGCAGTTACTCTTTCATTGAGACTGCTTATTCTGAATACATTTTAAATTGACCAACGATTATTTGATGCATCGAACAGAAAAGCCATTCTCTTTTTCGGCAGTAAGACGAATCAAAAAATCATATTTAGAATTAAGATTGCAACAAAATACACCTTTTGATTTTGGCTCGCTTAAAATCCACCAATAACCATTTTGACCTTTGAAATAAAATTTACCGTCATTACCTCTGTATCCACCTGGATAACCAGAAAATTGACTTTCATTAGTGCCATTTCCATCTGCTTTCCATTCGTTCGTACTTTTCATTTTAAGCCCTGGAGCTTTTCCTAATTTATTTTCGAGCTTTTTCCAGTCAGAAGCACTTGGAATTCGCCAACCTTCAGGTGCTAAACCCCTTGGGTCATTTAGAGCGTAGTAATTATACATTTTTCCAAATTTAGCTCCATTTTTTCTGTCATTTTCATAATAGCACCAGGCCGGTTGTTTACTTTTCCCGGCTTTCTTCCAATCCTCGATGGATTCTGCTTTTGGAATGTTTTCTCCATTTCTAAACTTCGAGACATCCAAATTTTCCGTCATCCAAGTTTGAGAACCTATTTTGACTTTTTTGTAATTATCAATTATTTGGTTTTTTTTCGTCTTACTCGAATCCTGATTTCCTGAACATCCCAAGAATGAAAATGTCAGAAAAGAAATAACAGTGTAAAGAAACACTTTTTTCATAGGGACTTTTATTGGTGAATATCTTAGTAAAATATTAGTTTTTTTTGGCTTCTGGGAATTTCATTCTGTATGAAATGTCAACGTTCCCACTCGCAATATTGTTCAATCGCTTTGACAGCAGTTTTCTTTTCAATGAAGACAAGTGATCCGTGAATAAAACTCCTTCGATGTGATCATATTCATGTTGAATGATACGCGCCGCATAACCTGAAAAAGTCTCTTCGTGGAAATTCCAATTTTCATCGAAATACGTGATAACTAAATTCTCTTTTCTGTAAACGTTTTCCCTGATTTTCGGAATGGATAAGCAACCCTCCTCAAAGGCCCACTTCTCACCTGATTCCTCCTCAATAATCGGATTGATGAACACTTTTTTGAAATTTTCAATGCCTTCTGCTCGCGGATCGAACTCCTCCCCTTCTTCCAACTCTGCGAATGGACTTCCATCCACCACGAATAATCGAATGCTTTTTCCAATCTGAGGAGCAGCCAAGCCAACACCTTTCGCATTGTACATTGTTTCAAACATGTTTGAGATGAGATTCTCTAACTCAGGGTAATCTTTATCAATTTCCTCTGCTTCTTTCTTAAGAACTGGATCTCCGTATGCAACTATTGGTAATATCATAATGTCGCAAAATTAATTATTTGAATCGCACGTTATTCAAAGTTTCTAGATAATCTTGTAATATAATCGCCGCACTAATCTTGTCTATTAAACCTTTATCTTTTTGCTGCTTTTTCTTCCCCGCTTTATGAACAACTTTCATGGATTCAGCAGAAGAATATCGTTCGTCTTGCAAAACAACGGAAACAGTTGGAAAGTTCTTCTCAAGTTCAGACTTTAAAATTCGAACATTTTCTGTTATGTGACTATCAGAGCCATCCAAGCGGGTTGGGAATCCTAATACAAGTGTAGAAGCGTTTTCATTAATGATTAAATCTGATAAAAATTGCATTAGCTTCGTTGAATCCACTACGGTTAATGGTGACGCAATAATACATAAATCATCCGTAATTGCGATTCCTGTTCGCTTTAATCCAAAATCAATACCAATTGCCTTTGACATAAACAAATCTAAGAAGAAATAAGAGAGGTCGGATTTTTTGAAAAAACTATATTTGTAAAATATTAATCATGATTTCGAAAATTATAAAAGTTTATTAATTATGAGTTACGATAAGTTTGATGCACTTTTAAATCCTGATACATGGTTGTTTGTAATACTAGGTTCTGGTCTAGTGACTTTCTTTTTATATTTTCAAACTCCTGAATATAAAGAAATGGACTTGATAGATGTAGAAGGTTGTTTAAACTCATATAAATATTACGACAACTCTTATAGTAGAATTCCTTCTGGTGCAACAATAACTTTGAAAAAAAGCAAAGTTAAATATGCAATCACTGAAGAGAATAACCTTCGATTCTTTCGAAAAAAGAAATTTGAGGAATCAGTAAGAGTAGGTGACAGTTTGACTCTATCCGTTCCAAAAGATCTTCTCCTTAATAAAAGTAGTAAAATTCCTGCTTATGAAATAAAAAAGGGTAAAAGTTTTTATCTAAATAAAAAAGACTCTTTGTCAGGAAACCAATCCACTCGCGAATTTTATTTTTGGGGTGGTTTAACTATTTCTTTAATTGGAATTTGTTGGTTAATCATAAGGTTTGCCTTTTAATCTGAATAATGAACATTCAAGAAAAAATTGAACCTATCAGGAATTTCAAAAAGATTAATAATTTCAAAATGAGGTTTTTAATCGGATTATTCCTTTTTGGATTTCTATTTTCTTGCGAACAAAACAAACAAGGAAAATCTTCAACTCAACATACTTTGAAAGAAGTAAAACCGATGTTTGAAAACGAGATCATTTTTGAAAATGAAATCAAAGACATCGAAACCAGTGAGAATCTTGTTGAAGTCACAAGCTTGGAATATTTGAGAGACAATGGTGAATCTTATGTAGTAAAAGGGTTAGTTAAAACAGGAAAAGAGAATCAAGAAATGACGTTGAAAAAACTGATTTTCAAAAAGCTCTTTACTAATGGAAATGAAACAATCTGTACTTTTTACTACAAGGGAACTCGGAAGTTTGTTAGCATAAACGAACAAGCCATATTAAAAAACAACATATTAATGAAAGTTATAACGAAAAGCTACTATGACGATTCAAGCCATGTGTTTTTTACCAAAAAACTTGCAAGTAAATCGGAAAACATAGAAAATTCTAGTTACAAAAAGTGCAAACCCATCGATCACAATGATAACCTCGCTTTAAACATCATAAATCAGGAAGGGGATTTTCAAACAAAATTTCAGGGATTCACGGAACTTGATGGCCGTTTATTCTTTATTCTTGGAACCGAACATTACACATCAACTTTAGTGTTTTCAGAATACAACCAAACACTTTCACTTTTAAAAAAGAACGAAAAAAAATACCTTGGCAAAAAACTTATTGTCGACTTTTCTGTTCAATCAGAACCTAATGGATTTACGTTTCAAGTCATGAAAAACGTCCGAGTTGCTCAATAAATCTATTTTTGCTCATTGAATCGAACCTTTCAACACATTAATTAAAACCCTTTTTTGCCTCTTGCGTACATTTAGCCTATGAAAAAATTTATTTTCCAATTGATAATTCTTTTAAGTCCCTTAGCATCTTTCGTGTTCGGACAACAAATGAAAATAACCGGAACTGTTTTCGATACCAGCGGTACGCAAAAAGTTAAGGAAGTGGTTATTATGGCCGTTCGAATGAAAGATTCCTTGCTTTTAAAAAATACACGAACGAAGGAAGACGGAACTTTCGAATTGTCCAATTTTCCCATAGATACATTTACATTGATTGTTGAGCACCCGCTCTTTGAGCCAAAGACCTATTATATTTTTGGAAACCAGGATAATTACGAAATCAACATACCTAAAATTACGCTTTCCGAAAAATCAAAAGAGCTCAATGA
>JBMLTP010000139.1:0-13020 GCA_049239885.1 Crocinitomicaceae bacterium | reverse complement strand
CCCAAGAAAAGAAGGCGTTTTAAGACGTTGGTATGCCGCGGTCTCGCCTTTGCTGAAACATTATTATGGAACAGGTGGCGATTTGAATGTCGACGAAATTCATGAAGTTATTCCAATCACTGAGGATTGTGGTGTTTGGCATCCACAAGAAGGAGTTTTTAACGGGCATTTTCAACCAAAGGAATCTCAAAAAATCAATCGAATCGGTCAATTGAGACAAGGAGTATTAAAAGTGATTGAGGATGAAAACTATTCCCCATCTGTTGATAAAAAACTTGTTGTTGCTGATATGATCACTGGTTTTGGTGTAGCAGAATCAATCCGTCATTATTACTCAATCTGGGGTGGAGAACTCCAAGGAAAAAAAGTAATTATTCAAGGTTGGGGTAACGTTGGTTCGGCAGCAGCCTACTACCTAGCTCAAAACGGAGCTAAAATCGTTGGAATAATTGATCGTGTTGGAGGAATCATTTCGGAAAACGGACTTTCCTTTGAGGAAGTCAAATCACTTTTCTTAAATAAAAACGGAAACGAACTTGTTGTTCCAAATATGTTGTCATATGATGAAGTTAATGCTCGGATTTGGGACTTAAAAGCCGATGTATTCACACCTTGCGCTGGAAGCAGAATGATTTCAGAAGATCAATTGAATCGCATGTTAAAAGCAGGTGTTTCAGTAATTTCCTCTGGAGCAAATGTTCCTTTTGCCGACCCTGAAATTTTCTTTGGATCCATCGCTGAAAAAGCTGACGCATCGCTTTCATTAATACCTGATTTCATAGCGAATTGCGGTATGGCGCGCGTTTTTGCCTACTTGATGAGTAATGACTTGAATAAATTGGAAGATGCTGCAATTTTCGATGATACAAGTAAAATTATCGAAGATGCTCTTAAAAAAACATATCTAACTAATACTTCCAAAATAGGCATCGCAAAAACAGCCTTCGAAATTGCTTTGAATCAATTAGTTCGCTAATGACAAAAAAGAAAAATCTCTTTAAAGAGTTTTTCGAGGGTGAAAAATCAGGTGGCATCATTTTAATTTTTGTCACGCTAATTTCACTGTTAATTGCTAATTCAGCTTTTCAAAATTCGTATTTGGAATTTTGGCACAAGCAATTTCTTGGGCTAAAAATCGAACTTTGGGTGAACGATGTGTTGATGTCGATTTTCTTTTTGTTAATCGGACTAGAATTAAAACGAGAATTTACCTCAGGAGAACTTTCCGATCCGAAAAAAGCAACCTTACCTTTTGCAAGTGCGCTTGGTGGGGTTTTGGTTCCCGCTGGTATTTACCTTTTCTTAAATTGGCACAGTAAAACACAATCCGGCTTTGGAATACCAATGGCAACCGATATCGCTTTCGCGTTAGGAGCTTTGTCGTTGTTAGGGAAACGAATTCCTCTTTCGATAAAAGTTTTTTTAACAGCATTAGCCGTTATTGATGATTTGGCTGCGATTCTCGTTATTGCCTTCTTCTATTCCAAAGGAATCGCTTGGACTTACTTAATTTTCGCATTGCTTACGTTCGGCGTCCTCTATTTATTAAATCGACTGAAAGTAAAATCGCTCCTACCCTATTTAATACTCGGAATCGGTTTGTGGTTTTTCATGCATCACTCTGGGATTCACGCAACAATTAGTGGGGTTTTATTGGCATTTACGATTCCTGCAACAAAAGATGAATCAAAATCGCCTGCAGGGATTCTACAAGATTGGCTCGACAATCCTGTTCCATTTGTAATTCTTCCCTTATTTGCAATGGCCAACACAGCAATTGTTATCAACCCGAATTGGGGCGAGTTTCTCTCATCAAATTACATTCTTGGTATTTTTCTTGGGCTCGTTCTCGGAAAACCTTTTGGAATAGCATTGTTTACGTTCATTTTTGTTAAAACGGGAATCTGCAAACTTCCTAGTGGATCAAATTGGAAACAACTTATTTCGGTGTCATTCCTTGGGGGAATTGGATTTACCATGTCGATTTTTGTAACCTTATTGGCTTTTAACGATTCTAATACAATCGATAATTCGAAGCTAATGATTTTAATTTCGTCGCTTACCGCAGGAATTCTTGGAATTGCAGCATTGATTTTCTCAACAAAAAAGTTGAAGTAGATCTCATAGTATTGTTTTAGCTTTTTCAATAGATCTAGTGCGTAGTTTTTAGTGTATAAAATTTATTTTATCACTTTGAATTTTATCGAATTTCATTTATTATTTTTGTAACCATTGCATAAGGTTAATAAACTTGGTTATGAAAAAATATTTAACACTATCTGAAGCATCTGAACTAATAGGAAAAAGTAAAGAAACACTCCGGCGCTGGGATCGGGAAGGACGTTTAAATGCTGTTCGTGAACCTGCATCGAACTACAGAGTTTATCGAAAAGAGGATATTCAATTGTTTATGGGTGAACTTTTCGATGATAAAATTGAGGACGAATTTTCAAATTTTATCGAACCCGAAAATGAGTATACCGTGTTAGAACTTTTTGCAGGAGCAGGTGGACTAGCGGTTGGGTTGGAAAAAGCAGGTTTAAAATGTGCAGCGCTTAATGAAATTGATAAATGGGCTTGTCAAACCTTACGGAAAAATCGACCAACTTGGAAAGTATTGGAAGGCGATATTAAAGAATTTAATTTTTCAGAGTTTCACAATAAGGTTGATGTAGTGACAGGAGGGTTTCCTTGTCAAGCATTCAGTTATGCTGGTAAAAAACTTGGCTTGGCAGATGCAAGAGGAACTTTGTTTTATGAATTTGCAAGAGTTGTAAAAGAAGTAAATCCTCCAATTTGTATTGGCGAAAATGTTCGTGGGTTATTGTCTCACGAAAATGGGAAAACGTTAGAAGGAATGATTTCAATACTCGACGAAATTGGATATAATGTTGTTCCCGTTGAGGTCTTAAAAGCTATAAACTACAAAGTTCCACAAAAAAGAGAAAGATTAATTTTAGTTGGCATTAGAAAGGATATTAATCTTAAATATAATTATCCGAAACCTTATAAGGAGATTTACAACTTAACAGACGCCCTAAAAAAAGGTAAATTATTTGATAGAGATGTACCAAAATCTGATGGAGCCAAATATCCACAAAGTAAAATTAAAGTTTTGGATTTAGTCCCTCAAAAAGGATATTGGCGCGACCTACCTTTAGATATTCAAAAAGAATTCATGGGAGGAAGTTTTCATCTTGGAGGTGGAAAGACAGGAATTGCCCGAAGAATTGGATGGGACGAACCTTGTTTAACTTTAACTTGTAGCCCTGCACAAAAACAAACTGAGAGATGTCATCCAGAGGAAACAAGACCATTTACAGTTAGAGAATATGCAAGAATACAAACGTTTCCCGACGATTGGCAATTCGACGGGTCAATTGCTCAACAATATAAACAGATTGGAAATGCAGTTCCAGTTAATCTAGCGAAGGAAGTTGGATATTCAATTATTAAATTTTTAAATGAATATTACCGCTTACATTAAAGTCCCGCTGCTTTAATTTCGGCTGCAAGATTTTTGATTGTTTTTTCAACGATGTTAGTTCCATCAACATCAAAAGCGATTTTTGAAAACACTTTAATAAGTTCAAAGTAGAATTCTTTTTTTCCAGTAAGTCGATACCAAAAGTCTTGACCTACTATAACGGGGTAATTTTCAGAAATCTTCTTGTAATGTGAACTTAGCTGTTTTTCCTCTCCATAGATAACTCCAACAACAAGATCATCCAGGCCAATTGAAAGGTTATTTGTTCTCGCTAAATTTTTGATTCCTTTAAAATGATTAATAACTGTTGTGATATCATCCTTATTGATGGTGTTCGGTCCTGCTTTCAATTGACAATATTTTCTTTTTCCATCTATCGCATCAATAAACTCTATATCTATACCAGAGGTTGTAGAACCAAATCCTGGAAACAATGTCGTAATCTGTTTTTGAACCTGCATTCCAAACGAAGTAGTTATTGCCGAACCTAATATCCTAGGATAAACCAAAGCTTTAGCAATACTTTCAGGCTCATCATTTCCAGTAAGAAAATTAGCCAAATACTTGTACAAAAAAGGATTAATGTTGTAATTCGATAATTTCCCTGCTCTTTTACAAGCACCTTCAATATGACTTTTCACGATTTCATCTTTGAAGAAATTCTTTGCATTTTCAAGAATTAATTTTCTTTGTTTATCATTCATCTTAAGGTAATATTCGTTTATCGTCGAAATTACTTAATTTTTGTAAAAAGCAGTAAGAAAGCAATATGATCAAATCCACATATAACAATCTTATGTGAATATCTCCCGAATTGAATTGAATTCGATCTTCTATTATAATCTATTTTTATCGAACAAAAATTTATCAAACAATGAAAAACAAGTTAAATCCTAAATTTATTTTTTCAGCAATCATTGTATTGGTTGCTTCAATTTCTTTCGCTCAAGTAAGCGTGGGTGCGGCTTCAGATTCCACCAGTACAGTAGCTGAACAAGTAAAAATCACCGAAGAGATTTCTGCTTTTGAATTCTTAATGAAAGGTGGTTTCTTTCTAATTCCAATTGGGATTTTATTGTTCTATACGATTGTTGTTATCGTTGAGCGAGTGCTTTTTATTCGAAGAATGACTCAATTGAATAAAAATATGCTTAATCAAATTAAAGGTGATCTTTCAAATGGTAATATTCAAGGAGCATTGAATTCCATTTCGAATGATCAAACCGCATACGCAAATGTAGTGAGAGAAGGAGTTTTGACAGTTGGTCGACCAATCGCTCAAATCGAATCAAACATGGAGAAAGTTGCCAACATTGAAATTGGTAAAATGGAGAAAAACATTGGTCACCTTGGATTAATTGCAGGTATCGCTCCAACACTTGGATTCATCGGAACAATCTCTGGGGTAATCAAAATTTTCTATATGATTTCCATCACCGAAAATGTATCCATCGGAAATATCTCAGGTGGTTTGTATGAAAAAATGATTAGTAGTGGTTCAGGTCTGATTGTGGGTATTATCGCATTTACAGGCTATCACTTGTTGAATGGAATGATTGACAATTTTGCACTTGCTATTCAGAAAATAAACTTAGAATTCGTTAACCTTATTCACAGACCGAGCAATGGCGATAAAGCGTAATAGAAGGTTCCACGCAGAGGTTGCTACTTCCGCGTTGAGCGACATCATGTTTTTCTTATTGTTGTTCTTTTTGATCATTTCGACATTAGCAAATCCGAACGTTATAAAAGTTCCTTTACCGAAGTCGGATGCCAATGAAAAGACCAACAAGCCTCACGTCACAATAACGTTAGATGAAAATGGAAAGTATTACGTGGATAAAACAGAAGTTGCATTCAGTGACTTAGAACAAGTATTACTTGAATCAACAACAAAATTGAATGATAATACCGTTATTCTTCGCATTCCAGGTGAATCGAAAGTTCAATTGATGGTAGACTTATTGAAAATTGGTATGGTTCATGATTTGAAGATGTTGATTTCAACTGCGCCAGCCAGTAAGTAACGAAAAAATGAAACTTCGTTTTAAATAAAATTAAACGCCATGCACGTTCTAAATTTAGATGATTTTGAAGACAAAGGAGAACGCAAGAAAGCAGTCATCATTGCTTCCTCTTCGATCGTTGCTTTTTTGATATTGACTTATTTCATAACATTCCATATCAAACCTGCAATTCCAGTTGATCTTCCTCCATTGAATTCAGATGAAGTTGTAGAGGAATTTATGATTGATAACGTTGAGTTAACCTCCGAAGACGGCGGAGGTGGCGGGGGGACTCCTAGTGATGCTCCTATTGACGAACCCAAAGAACAAACCAGAGAGTATTTGACCTCAAACGATTCAGACTTTAAAGTAAATTCAGGAAAATCTCAAAATCAAAATTCAGATAACAGCAACAACACAAGTTCAACTTCAACGCAATCTGATAATCCATTCGCTAGCGGAGGAACTGGAGGAAAAGAAGGCGCAGGAAAAGGAAAATTTGGAGGTATTGGAAATGGTGGTAATGGTGAAGACGGCCCAGGAACTGGTGGAGGTGGCGGAACGCGAGTTCGAATGAATGACCCTGTTCTTCCACAATATAAAACTGAGTTCGATAGTAAAGTTTATTTGCAACTTACGATTAACGGAAATGGTGAAGTTGTTAACGCGAAATGTATTAAATCTAAATCGACTTGTTCGGATCCTTCAATTATCAATGATGTAATTCGGCAGGTTATCAAGCAAGTAAAATACAAGAAAGATCCAAATACGGCCTTGGCAATTACTTATATTACGTTGAATATCGATGCTCAATAGCTATCAGGCTGCAATCGATTGGCTTTTTCAACAATTTCCTTCTTATCAAAATATTGGTGCAAGTGCTTATAAACCCGGACTTGAACGCGTTGAATTATTACTTACTGAATTAGGAAATCCACACCAAGAATTAAAAATAATTCATGTCGCTGGAACAAATGGCAAGGGTTCTACAAGTTCGTTTATGGCCTCCTATTTGACTGAAAAAGGCGAAAAAGTCGGATTATTTACCTCTCCACATATTTTTGACTTTCGAGAGCGAATTCAGGTGAACGGAGAAAAAATATCCGAGGAATTTGTACTTGAATTTTGCAATCAAATTCAAAACTTAAATTTAGAAATTGAACCTAGTTTTTTCGAGATTACATTTGCGATGGCTATTTGCTATTTTCATTCTACAAACTGTTCTGTTTGCGTTTTGGAAACTGGTATGGGTGGAAGACTGGACGCGACTAACATTGTAGTTCCAATTGTTAGCGTCATCACAAACATCGGTTTTGACCATACCCAATTTTTAGGAAATACTTATTCAGAAATTGCTACCGAAAAAGCTGGAATCATTAAAAAAAATACACCGGTTGTTATCGGCGAAACGAATCCTGAAACGAAAAAAGTTTTTCTCAATTCAGCACATTCTCAAAACGCTGAAATTATTTTTGCCGAAGAAAATGCACTTCCTGAAATCTCCGATTTACCGCTTTACCAATTGAAAAATCTCAGAACGGCGATCAAAGCACTTGAGATTTGTGGATTTGCAATAGAGTACAGTTTATTGGAAAAAAGTCTTGAAAATCTTAATGTAAACACAGGATTTTTCGGTCGTTTGACAGAAATCTCTCAAAACCCGCGAGTCATTTTAGACGTCTCCCATAATTTGGAAGGAATCAAAGCCACTTTGGAATCGATTCAGCTTGCAATAAGTGGAAACTTAATTATTCTATACGGCGCTTCAGCAGATAAAAATGTAGAGGAAATTATTTCAAATTTTCCCAAAGATGCGATTATAAATTTATGCCAATTCAAAAATGAGCGTAGTTTGAGTTTTGAAGAACTTAAACGTATAAAAAATAAGGACAATCGCATTGACAAACTCATTGAAAATGTAAATGAAGCAATTACAGAAATCAAATCTAAAATGACCGAAAATGATTCGCTTTTGGTAACGGGAAGCTTTTTTTTGATTGCGGATGTTGAAATGACTTAATTTAAAATCGGAATTTTACGATAAATCATTACCTTTGCATCAATGGAAAAACAAGTGATTCTAAATTCCAAACACCTGGAACTCACACTGAATCGCCTTTGTTATGAATTAATTGAATCCCACAATGACTTCTCGGAAACAGTTTTAGTTGGTCTTCAGCCTCGAGGCGTGCATGTTGTTACCCGACTAAAAAAACAACTTGAAACCATCCTTCAAAAAGAAGTTCTTTGTGGAAATTTAGACATCACATTCTTCCGAGACGACTTTCGCAGAAGAGAAAAACCGCTTATTCCAAGTATTACCAATCTGGATTTCAGTATTGAAAATAAAAAAGTCGTACTTGTCGATGACGTTCTATATACGGGTCGAACAATTCGTTCAGGATTAGATGCATTGTTAACGTTCGGTCGTCCATCAAAAATTGAATTACTTGTATTAATCGATCGCCGATTTAGAAGAGACTTGCCCATTCAAGCGAATTACATTGGAAAAGCAGTTGACACCTTGGTTTCAGAGCGTGTTTCTGTAGAATGGAAAGAATCAGAAGGCGAAGATAAAGTTGTATTATTTACCAAAGAAAACAATGAATAACATCAGCGTTGATCATTTAACCGGAATCAAAAACCTCACACCAGAGGACATTCAACTCATTTTCAAAACAGCTGATAGTTTCAAAGAAGTCATCAACCGACCAATCAAAAAAGTTCCTACGCTTCGAGACATTACAATTGCCAATATTTTCTTTGAAAACTCCACTCGAACAAGACTTTCCTTCGAATTAGCCGAAAAAAGACTTTCAGCAGATGTGGTCAATTTCAGTGCCTCAGGAAGTTCAGTTAAAAAAGGGGAAACGCTCATTGATACCGTCAACAATATCCTTTCGATGAAAGTGGACATGGTCGTGATGCGTCACTCAAGTCCTGGAGCCGCAGAATTTTTATCGAAAAAAGTAAATGCGCGCGTTATCAATGCAGGCGATGGAACGCACGAACATCCCACACAAGCGCTTTTGGATGCATATTCCATTCGTGAAAAACTGGGTTCGGTTGAAGGGAAAAAAGTCGTTATTGTAGGCGATATCCTTCATTCCCGTGTTGCGTTGTCTAATATTTACTGCCTGCAAAAATTAGGAGCTGAAGTAATGGTTTGTGGTCCAACGACGCTTATTCCGAAATACATTGGAGATTTAGGCGTGAAAGTTTCACACAACCTAATTGAAGCTTTGGAATGGTGTGATGTCGCAAATATGTTGCGCATTCAATTAGAGCGTCAGGACATTAAATATTTTCCTTCGCTCAGAGAATATTCCCAACAATTTGGACTCAACAAAGAAATCCTAAATTCACTTTCAAAAGAAATCGTGGTAATGCACCCGGGACCAATCAACCGTGGTGTTGAAATAACCAGCGATGTAGCAGATTCCAAGCAAAGCATTATCCTTCAACAAGTTGAAAATGGCGTTGCTATTCGAATGGCGATAATTTATTTACTTGCTTCGAAGATTGAACGCTGAAAAATTTAATGCGTTGTTGTAATTCTGGAAATCATTAACTTTAAGTTGAAATTGATTTTATTACACAACTTTTTATGGATAAGTACCAACCAAACAGACAATTTTTACTTTATAAATCTGATAGTGGTGACATAAAAGTGGATGTTTTATTACAAAATGAAACTATCTGGATGCCACAAACCAAAATAGCTGAACTTTTTGAAGTAAAAGTTCCGGCAGTATTTAAACATTTAAAAAATATTTTTGAAAGTGGTGAGTTGGATGAGAAAGTGGTTGTTTCCATTTTGGAAATAACCACTCAACATGGAGCTATTGCTGAAAAAACACAAGTAAAACCAACAAAATTTTACAATCTAGACGCGATAATTGCTGTTGGTTATCGAGTAAATTCAAAACGAGCTACGCAGTTTAGAATTTGGGCAACTTCAATTCTAAAGGAACATATTATCAAAGGTTATACGATGGATGTGGAACGTTTGAAGAATCCACAACCCCTTTTTGGGCAAGATTATTTTAAGGAACAACTGGAGAAAATTCGGGACATTCGCAGTTCAGAGCGAAGATTCTATCAGCAAATCACAGATATTTATGCAGAATGCAGCATTGATTATGATTACAATTCTGGGATAACCAAAGACTTTTTTGCAACCGTACAAAACAAATTACATTGGGCAATAACTAAACAAACCGCTGCAGAAATTATCATTTCAAGAGCTAATCACAAAAAAGACAAAATGGGTTTGACGAATTGGAAAAACTCACCAAATGGGAAAGTTAGAAAATCAGATGTTAGCATTGCGAAAAATTATCTAACAGAAGAAGAATTGAAGCCACTTAATCGAATTGTTTCAATGTATTTGGATTATGCTGAAGACCAAGCCGAACAAGGAAATGTAATGACAATGAAAGATTGGTCAGAAAAATTAAATGCCTTTTTACAATTCAACCAAAAAGAAATTTTACAAGATTCAGTAAACGTAACAGCTGCCATAGCAAAGGAATTTGCAGAACAAGAATTTGAAAAATACAAGCCAATACAAGACAAATTGTTTGAAAGTGATTTCGATAAAGAAATAAAAAAATTACTCGGTGAATAAATTACATCCCTTAAAATAATCTTCTCAACTGATGTTTAGTGCGATAATGTTAGTGATGATATTGCTGAAGGGCATAAGAAAAAACAGAAGCGTTAATATGAGTATTGAATTCAGCCAACAATAAACTAAGTTACTGATTATCAAATTTATTTTCAATGTTTAATTTTCTAACGATTTCGCAATGAAATTTTAGTAACTGTTAAAGAGCGTATGCAAAATATAATTACATTTGACAAAACGATTGCTATGAATTTCACGGTCGAACATGTTGGAAAAACAACGGTCATTTCTACCAACGTAGAAAAGCTGGATGCAAGTAACGCTCCAGAATTGAAAGCGCAATTTCTTCACCTGAATAAAGTTGGATTCAATGAAATGATTTTGGATTTATCGAAAACCAAATACTGCGATTCATCTGGATTGAGCGCTGTTTTAGTGGCCAATCGTTTATGCAAGGATACCAACGGAACATTCGATTTATGTGGTTTGCAGACGAATGTTCGAAAAATGATTGAAATTGCACAGCTTGATCGCGTGTTAAGTATTTCAGAAACAAAAGATTCGATTTTGGCAACTAAAAACTCGTGAGTTTTTCTGTCACCATTTTAGGCAGCGGTGCCGCTCTTCCAACTGGAAAACGAAGTCCAACTTCTCAATACATTTTTTGCAATAACAGGCACATCCTAATCGATTGCGGAGAGGGAACGCAAATGCAACTGCGCAAATTCGGTATTCCATTTCAGCGAATAACCCACATTTTTATTTCTCATTTGCACGGTGATCATTTCTTTGGTTTGCCTGGATTACTGAGCACTATGAATCTACTTGGTCGCAATCGTGGTATAACGCTTTATGGACCACCTCAATTAAAAACGATATTAACCCAACTCTTTGAATGCGGTGGACAAAAGCTGATGTTTAAACTGAATTTCGTTCCAACTTCAATCGATGGAGAAAAGTTGCTGTTCGAAGATAAACTAATTGAAATTAAGAGCTTTCCATTGAAGCATCGCATTCCAACAACTGGTTTTCGAATTCAGGAAAAACAAAAAGAATTTCGATTAAACCCAGATGCCATTGAGCAAGATAAAATTCCGATTGAATTTTATCATCGTATAAAAAAAGGAGAATCTCCAATAAACGAGAATGGGAAAACAATTGATTTTAAAAAATATACGTTTCCTCCAAATCCAAGTTTTTCTTATGCATATTGCTCGGATACGTCTTACAATGAAGAACTTATTCCTTTCATCAAAGATGCTACCCTACTCTATCACGAAGCAACCTTTACTGAAAAAGACAAAGACCGAGCTCGACTTACTTTTCACTCCACAGCAAAAGAAGCTGCGCAAATTGCAAAAGCAGCGAATGTTAGAAAATTAATTTTAGGACATCTTTCCTCGCGCTATTCAGAAACGGAAGATCATCTTTCAGAGGCTTCAGCGTATTTTAAAAATACAGAAGTTGCAGAGGATGGTTTGAGCGTTGAATTGGGAAAGATTTAATTCTAGATCAAAATTTCTTTTTTCTCTTTTTCCGACAAATAATTAATCAAAACCCCTTTATTCGATCCTTGATAAACAAACATACTACCCGCAGCTAGGCCATTTGCAAATCCTTTTTGTGCGACAACCTTTAAATGTTCTAGTTTACCTGCTCCACCTAAAGCGACTACGGGAATTGAAACAGATTCCGATATTGAACGAATTAAATCCACGTCATACCCTTCCATTTTACCATCCCGATCAATGGATTGAACAATCAACTCCCCGGCTCCAGATTCTTCCATGAGTTTTGCAAATTCAACAGGACTGTAGGAGGTTGATTTTTGTCCATTATTCGTCCAGGTTTTCAATCCTCCAAACAGTTTTTTCTTTACATCAATGCAAACAACGATTGTAGAAGAACCAAATTCTTTAGCGGCATTTTCTATGAATTCAATATCAGCTGAAGCTGAGTTAATTACCACTTTTTCTGCACCGGCACTCGTAACTAACCGAATATCATCAATTGTTTTTATTCCCCCACCCACGGCGAAAGGCATATTTGCCTCCTCACCTACTTCACGAACAAAATCAAGGGAAATCAAGCGATTTTGTTTGGTTGCCTCAATATCTAAAAACACTAATTCATCAGCTTTCATTTCGTTGTAAATACGAACAGCATTCATCGGATCTCCGATGTAAGTGTAATTTTTAAAACCCACGGATTTCACCAAACCATGGTTTTTCAGAAGTAATACTGGTATTACACGAGGACGAAACATATCGTAAAATTAAACGGCAATATTGACTTTTCAAAGAAATTTCAAGGAATTAAACATGATTAATGGAAAGCAGATATCTTTGCCAACGTGAAAGTTGTGATCATAGATTACCGAATGGGAAATATTCATTCTGTTGCAAGGAAATTGAAGATCCTTGGTGTTGATCATGAAATCTCAAATAACCCGGATACGATTATACAAGCAGACAAACTAATTTTACCGGGTGTTGGGCATTTTGGAAAGGCGATGCTTCAGCTAGAAGAAACGAACTTAATTCCAATTCTTAATGATGTAGTTCTAAATCAAAAAAAACCAATTATGGGTATTTGTTTGGGAATGCAATTGATGGCAAATTTCAGTGAAGAAGGAAATGTTAATGGTCTTGGTTGGATTGATGGTAAGGTGAAACGTTTTCAAGTGAATGATAAACTCCGATTCAAAATTCCGCACACTGGATGGAATCAAATCAAGGTTTGCAAGGAAAATACAATGAACCGAGGATTAAATAATGAATCTGAATTTTACTTCGTCCACGCCTATTATT
This sequence comes from Crocinitomicaceae bacterium, assembly GCA_049239885.1. GTDB lineage: Bacteria > Bacteroidota > Bacteroidia > Flavobacteriales_D > Crocinitomicaceae > UBA952. Next base: position 87 of record JBMLTP010000139.1, on the reverse strand, counting down.
TTCAAGCAATGGAAGAGAAAGATGTACTTCACAAAACAACCTACGAACAGGAATTTGTTTCCGCAATTCAAAAAGATAATATCGTTG
>JBMLTP010000138.1:0-4170 GCA_049239885.1 Crocinitomicaceae bacterium | reverse complement strand
CATTTAGGAATCGCCAATACGTAAACAGTTTCTTCAATTTTGCCCACAAACTAAAATCCAAAAAACAATGAAAAGAAATAGCTATGCATTGAAAATTTTAATGGTATTTCTAATTCATTCTTGTGGAATCAAAACGGCTAAAGAAGTTCAACTTAAATTTTCCACTGAAAAATCAAAACTTCCTGAATCACTAAATTGGAATAAAATAGGGTTTGCTAAAGAATTGTTTAATCAAAAAGAAATGATCGTGGTCATTAGTGGTGGCACCAATCCAATTCCATTAGACAAATGGAACGAATTCAAACCCACATTACCATATAGGAAAAATTTAGACCGACATTTACTTTTTCAGCAATCAGCATTTTATCGTTCCCCGAATACGGATGTCAATTGTAAAGAAACTAACTGCATAAAACAGCGAGAATATAAAACTTACACTTGGGTAGAAATGGCAAAACCAATTTGTATTGATTTTGTGGGTGGTAAAACAGATATACTCAAACCCGAAAAAGGACACTTGGTGATTAAAACAATTCAAAAATGTCAAACAGTGATGTTTACCGAAAGTATTTTTCAACTATCAGATAATAAAGGGAATTTTTATGCGATGCATGCCACCCAAACTGAAAAACCCGACACATCAGTTAGTCTGCCATTAGGTTGGACGATAAAACAAGTGTTTTTGAAAGAACCATTAATCATTTCTCCTTTTGGAGGAGGTAATGAATGTTACTACAATATTGTTGGAGACCATTTGGGACAAGGCTATCATCAATACATATTTGCAGATTCAGTCTATCCGCCAGATAATAATTAAGTAAGATAAAGGTTTTCGAACATTAAAGTTGCTGTAGAAATTTAGCAGAGAATGATATCAAAGAAATGACAATAAACGAAGAAATAAAGTCATATAACGACCAACAGACAGAAACAGACCAAGAAGTTTGCAACTTACTCGCTTTCACAATTAACAACGAATTGACAGAAGCAGAAAGTAAAATTTGGCACGCACATCCAGTTTGGTTTTTAGACGGAAATCCAGTGGTTGGTTACAGTAAACAGAAAAAGGGTATCAAGCTGATGTTTTGGAGTGGAGCAGATTTTGATGAAGAATCATTAATTGTAAGAGAAGGAAAATTTAAAGAAGCTTCTATTTTTTATAATCACTTTTCAGAAGTAAATACCGAGTGCTTAATTCGCTGGCTTAAGAAGTCAAGAGTAATACAATGGGATTATAAAAACATAATCAAGAGAAAAGGGAAATTAGAACGACTAAAATAAGATGCAACCAACACCTGAACATAACGAACGAATGGCGAAAATGACCTTGGCCTTGGTTTATCCGCTTTACATTGCTAAAATTGAGAAAAAGGGAAGAACCATTGAAGAGTTGAATCAAGTCATCGAATGGCTAACAGGTTTTGACAGCTTAAAAATCCAAGAATTAATTGCTGAGAAAGTGACCTTTGAAACATTCTTTGAAAAAGCAAAATTGAACCCAAATGCTAACTTGATTAAAGGCGTAATCTGTGGTTATCGGATCGAAGAAATTGAAAATTCGTTAACCAAACAAGTTAGGTATCTTGACAAATTAGTAGATGAATTAGCCAAAGGAAAAAAAATGGAGAAAATTTTAAGGGCGATATAATTAACTTATTCAATTATTTATCTATTATTGAATCATTACAAATATGATCCTTCAAAACGAGAAAAAACGCAATTCCTCCACCCTAATCCTATTATGCATTCTCACTATTCTTGGGAATGCCTTCTTAATTTTGAAAGGAATTATAAGCTTTTTGATTCTGTTAAATTCGAATGACACAAGAAGTCACGAAACTATAACTAATATAAATTTTGTCTTTTTTATAGAGTTTATAACTTACATTGGTTCTATTGCTGGGGCAATCATAATGCTTAACGGAAAGAGAGTTGGTCACTTAATTTATCAAATTTCAGCAATCGTATATTTAATTTCAACCGCCATATATGCCATTTTATGTTTTTTATCCATTATTGGAATTGTAGTTGGATTACTCCAACTTGTATATATGGGGATATGTCTATTATTTATGATTTTATTTCTGAATCAAAAAAAGAACATGCATTAATTGTAGATGCTAACGCGTTTTTTTTTGAAAAAAATGTGTTACTCCAAATCCTTCAAATTCAATTTCCTCAATTTAGGGGAGATTTTTCCTGTAACTGCCACTACTAAAATAGTCTAAGATACATCCACAACAATTTCAGCTTTTGTTCCCCACCATTTTGCTGATTATTGACAATAGAAAGTAATCATTTGTTATTGATGCATTTTTGGTGTATATTTACACCAATCCAAGAAATCATGAGAAGACAGAGTATTTCCTTTACCGAGCCAAATGATGAATGGCTTAAAAATCAAATTGCGAATAAAGAATATTCGAGTAAGAGTGAATTAGTCAATGATTTAATTCGTCAGGCAAGAAATCAGCAAAAGCAAATTGATTTAATACGATTAAAGCTTGATCGAGCGGAAAAATCTGGATTTACCACCGATTCAAAATCTGAAATTTTAAAGCAATCTAAAAAATTGCTGAATGGCAAAATATAAGTTAAGTAATGTTGCAAAAGATGATTTAATTCGGATTCATCAATTTGGAGCGCATCGATTTGGTATTAAACAAGCTGACAAATACATTGAGTCCTTCTTTGATTATTTCGAAATAATTGCAAAAAACCCAGAAGCATTTGAAGCGGTTGATTTTATTAAATCAGGTTACAGAAGATGCGTCTGTGGTGTAGATAGTATTTTTTTCAAAACAACAAATGGAGAAGTCGAGATTATGACCATCATTGGTAGACAAGATTTAAATGAACTACTTTAACTAACAAGCGATTAATTTTATTTTGGAACAATTCCAACTGAATCACTCCAAATCCTTCAAATTCAATTTCCTCAATTTAGGTGAGATTTTTCCTGTAAATGCCACCACTAACATTGTCAATGATCCACCCACAACAATTGCTGCTTTAGTCCCCCACCATTTGGCCGTTAGACCCGATTCAAAAGCGCCTATTTCATTCGAAGAACCAATGAAAATTCCGTTAACTGCTGAAACCCTTCCTCGCATGTGATCCGGTGTGGCAAGTTGCAAAATGGAATGACGAATTACCACGCTGACATTGTCAAAGGCGCCAGTTAAGAACAAGAAAAACAAAGCCAACCAGAAATTCGTCGAAACTCCAAATAAAATTGTTGAAACACCAAATCCTGCAACAGAGTAAAGTAGAATTTTTCCTGCATTATCAACTGGTGGTCTGTATGCAATAACTAAAGCCATAATCGCTGCACCAAAAGCGGGAGCAGCTCGTAAGTAGCCCAATTCAACTGGACCTGCGTTTAACACATTCTTTGCAAAATCAGGGAGTAAAGCAACCGCTCCACCAAACAAAACCGCAAATAAATCCAAGGACAGCGCACCAAGAACGAGTTGGTTTTTCATAACGAACTTCACACCCACACTTATACTCTCCCAAATGCTTTCACCTTCATCTTTAGTTGGCGTTTCCTTCTTCGGAATAAACAATAAAGAAAACAAGGCAATGAAAATGAATACCAACGCCACACCATAAGCCGTAATGTAATCAATTGCTACCAAAAAACCAGAAATAGAAGGGCCAATGATGGAAGCCAAATGCCAAATCGTGCTATTCCAAGTCGCACCATTCCCATATAATTTACGTGGTAAAAGCTGGGAGAGAAATGGAGAAAGCGCTGCCGACATAAATCCGCGAATAATTCCGATCATTCCAACTAAAATGAATATAGGCAAAGTACCATACAATTTCAATAAACCACTTGTCTCAATGGAAAGATACAACAAGGCCGCACTGGCCAAAATAAAAATCGAGGTGAAAAGGACAATGATCTTCTTGCGATTGAAGGTATCCGCAATATGCCCAGAAAAAATGGAAATCAATATGAATGGAATTGCTTCTGCTAAACCAATTAATCCAAGATCCAAAACACTTCCACTAATCGAATAAACTTGCCACCCCACAATGACACTCTGCATTTGAATGGCCATCGTAAGAAAAAATCGAAAGGTCAAAAAGAATTGATAATCCTTGATTTTTAAAACGGCAAATGGATCGTGCTTTTCCTGACTCACAATTATCTGGTTTCAG
>JBMLTP010000137.1:0-2697 GCA_049239885.1 Crocinitomicaceae bacterium | reverse complement strand
ACATATTCAAATATACCATTTTTCACGGTAAATAATTAGATTTTGAATCATCTTAAAAATTACTTTTTTATCTTTTATATTGGATGATTTCCATACAAATTCTCTGATTTTTTATTTACCGTAAGACAAGAGTTGAATAACTTTAAATCTTAGTTCATTTACAATTTGTCCTGAACAATCGTTTTATAAAGCATGCTCAATTTACCAATCCAAAAGTCTTGTCAGCGTTGAGTAACTATCTTTGGGAATCACTTTGGAAATCCAACAGTATTATTCTGTAACTCCCACTATCTTTGCAACATGAGTTCAAAACAACAAATAGATATCGTTCTTTCCAATATTGGATTTTTAGAACTGAATGCCTTACAGCAAGAAACCTTAAGTAAAAGCGAAACTTCGCACAACCTTATGATTCTTTCTCAAACTGGATCAGGAAAAACATTCGCCTTTTTGTTGTCTTTATTTTTAAAACTCGAATCAGGCTCGAAAGAAATTCAGGCGGTAATTCTAGCGCCATCAAGAGAATTAGCCATTCAAATCGAAGGTGTTTTTCGTGCAATGAAAACTAATTTTAAAGTTTTGACTTGCTATGGCGGTCACTCGATGGCGGTGGAAAAGAAAAGCTTAAAAGAAGCTCCAACCTTACTTATTGGTACACCTGGAAGAATTTGCGACCACATTTCTAGAAATACCTTGGATTTATCACACGTTACGCAATTCGTTGTGGATGAATATGATAAAAGTTTGGAATTTGGTTTTGAAGATCAAATTAAATTCATTTATCAAGAATTACGCGCATTGGTATTTACAACTTTGGTTTCAGCCACGGAACACAAAGAATTCCCTGATTATTTAGCGTTTCGGAATCCTGAAATCGTAAATCATTTAGCAAATTCAGAAGCTCCAGCGATTACTTTTTGGAATTATCCTGTTCGAAATAGCAATAAATTCGATAAGCTTTTCGATTTACTGTGTTCGTTCAATGGAGAATTAACGATTGTGTTTTGCAATTTCAGAGAAGCTACTGAATCGGTTCGCAGTCATTTGTACGACAACGGTTATGATTCCATTATTTACCACGGAGGAATGGAACAAGACGAGCGTGAACGAGCTTTAATTCAGTTTCGAAATGGCAGCTTTCACACGTTGATTTGTACCGATTTAGGTTCACGCGGCTTGGATATTCCTGAAATTCAACACGTTGTTCATTTTCAGTTCCCTCACAGCGAAGAAGCATTCATTCACCGAAACGGTCGTACGGCACGCATGAAATCGAATGGTTCTTCCTATTTATTACTCAACAAGGACGAAAATACACCTGATTATTTGGAAGTTCCAAGATCAGAATTCAAATTACCAACAAACCAATATCATCCAGTTGCAAGTCCTTGGGTGACATTGTATTTCAGTGGAGGAAAAAAAGACAAAATCAATAAAATCGACATCGTAGGATTTTTAGGTCAAAAAGGAAATCTATTAAAAGAAGAAATTGGCTTAATTACGGTTCTTGATTTTGCGGCTTATGCAGCTGTGAAAAGAGACAATGTGAAATCGCTTCTTGCAACAATACGCCACGAAAAAGTGAAAGGGAAGAAGTTAAAGATTGAAATCTCCAAATAATTTCGATTTTTAAAATCGCCGAAGTACAAAATAAATGCTGCGAATAGATGTGAAGGTACATTTATCGAATATCAAGATCTTCAATTTGGGACTTTGAAAATGCTTAAATTTCTTAATGAAAATCTTGAAAGAATCGATTTTATACCCTCAGCATCCGTTGTATTGTATCATTCGAAATGAATTAACAAATAAGCAGCAACTTCAACGGCTTTTCATCTTCATTATCATTTTTCAGAAGCGTTATTTTCTCCATTCAAAAAATGTCCAATACCCAAAATTTGATTTTGTAATTCTTCTGCTTCCTTCAACTTATGGGATCGAACTAAATCATCTTTTAGTTGAATTAAATGGGCAAAGTCTTTTTTCATTAGCACATAAAAATCTTCAATGGTTTCCTCGTGATGTTTGAAAGGTGTGTAATGAATACTTAGTTCATTGATGAGTGAAAGCAAAAGGTAATAATCCTCAACGGAATGATTTTGTTCTTCAAAATTCTTCTGGATTTCAATAAGTTCTTGATTTTTCTCGTGCAACAATTGTTCAAGTTCCTTTTCCTTCATTCTCAGGTCAGCGACTTTTTCATATTGCTGATATCGGATGCATTCTTTTTTATCAATTAGTATAGAGGTGAGTTCTAGTTTTAATTCGAGAATCTGTTTCTTTTCAAGTAAATAGTTCATGACTTAGTTTTTAGATTTAGCAACATCCATCGGGTGAGGAACAGTTATCCATTTAGAATAATCAATTCCGTAAAAATTAAAATATGTCCCAGGTGCTTCCTTTTCGATGATGTTAATTTGAGTTGTACCTAAAGGTAAAGCGGGATAGATAAGTGAATACGTATGAAATTCTCCTTCTTTTTTAAAATAGTGCTTGATTGGTGCAATTGGAATACCAATGGCTCTTAGTAGTCGATATTTTGTAGTTGACCCAACTGGTGAGATGTATGCATTGCGTTCCATTTGAATCCAACCTCCGTTAACGTAATATTCCGGTGCTCGATAGATGAAGTCGATTCGGGTATATTCTTCCGAAATTTCAATGCTCTTCATACGATGGTCTAAAGTATGATCCAAT
>JBMLTP010000136.1:0-3904 GCA_049239885.1 Crocinitomicaceae bacterium | reverse complement strand
TTATTTGATCCAAATACAGTTCACGGCTCTTCCTTTTCGAGCGAAGATTGTAGCAGTCGAATTTTAATATTAACATTAAATACGTGTGATAACCCTCCAAAAATTCCACTGACGAGACCGGATTATTTATGTTCAGAGAATTTCACACCAATAAATTGGTTTGATTAATTTAAAATACATTCAAATTTGAGTTTGAATAGGAATTCGAATCAAGATTTAATTTTTAATCGCGATCGATTAGTTGAAAACATTGATTTCTTAAATGATTATTTTGAGAAACACGAAATGAAATGGACTTTTGTAATTAAAGCATTCAACGGTTATTCCAGCGATTTTATTAAAGAACTTTCTGAAATTACATGTTCGAGTATTGCTAGCGACAATGAAAACCATTTGAAATTGATTAAAACCTTGAATCCATCAATTGAAACTTGGTTTTTAAATTATTCAGCAAAAGAGGTTACATCTGATTTTATTGATGTTGACTTGACTCATTCAGAAGAATTCGTTTCCAGCAAAAGTTGCCTGATGTTAAATATTGATCCTGAACGGGTTGGAATGGAATGCAATTCTAACATTGAAAGTGATAAGTTTGGTGCTTACTTGGATTGTTCAAAACTTCCAAGCTCAGAATTTTTCGATGCATGGTCCAGATTGAAAATTTCTCCTGAAAAAATTCAAAGCTTGGGAACATCCATTTCTTTTGAATCAATCGATTTTCTTCGGTCAAAAGGAGTTAATCACTTTCGTTTAGGTGAAATTGTCTTAACCGGTAAAAGTTTGATTGATGGTTCAAGAATAAAAGGATTGAGGAATGATGTGTTTTCAAACAAAAAAAATGTTTCCTATCAAATAATTTCTAATTTTAATTTATAATATGCGAACAATAGATAATTTTATTCATGTTGATTTCATAGATCAAGTCTTAAAAGAGAATAAAGAACTTATTTATGAAAATGTATGGCGTTCAAATTTGGGATGGCAAGATGAGATTGTATCACCAAATGGAGTCGTGTTAATTAGACCATTATCTCAAACACAAAAAAACGAATTACTTGAAGCCCTTAAAAATCATAATTTAATCCCTACTGATAAGAATATCGAACTTGATGCACAAGCATACATGTGGCATAATTTAAGTTTTATTCCATGGCATAACGACAAGGAAACTAACGATGAAGTCAGGTATGCTGCAACACTTTATCTCAATAAAGAATGGGATGATAACTGGGGTGGCTTATTTTTATATAAAATAAAAGATCAAATTTTTGCCGAAGCTCCTAGATTTAATAAGCTTGTATTTAATGATAACAATTACGAACACGCTACAAGCATGCTTACGTCAACTGCTCCATTTCGTCTTTCCGTGCAATTATTTTGGAAGATTCTAGAATGAGTAAGCACATAAATATAAGCGGACTTAAACCTGAGGAGGATTCTTTTGGTAACAATATTTTTGAGTCATACAATTCAGGCAGTCTATATAGCGGTTACGAAATAGAGGAGCGTAGTGACGGGCGATTTATTTTATATGGAGACAGTAACTCCTATTTTGAACCGTTTGATGAGTGGACTTCTATTCAAAAAAGAGTGTCGCCTACAATAAAAGGTAAAATTCTTGACGTTGGTTGCGGTGGTGGCAAGCATAGTTTATATTTTCAAGATCTCGGTCATGAAGTTTATGCAATGGACAATTCCCCACGAGCAATTGAAACATGTAAAATACGAGGAATTCAAAACACCATCATTTGCGATGTAGAACATTTTCATTGTATAGATAAGTCTTTGGTGTTTGATCACCTTGTTTTTTGGGGTAATAATTTAGGGTTATTTCAAGGTCGCGATTTCTTTATACATTTAATGGGGGTATTAGAGGATTATACTCATTCTGATTCTGTTGTTCACTTGGAATCCATGAGTCCTTATGAAACAGGGTTTTTGGATCCTGAAACGATTGAATATGTACGTCAAAATAAATTCCGAAAGAGATTAGGTGGACAAATGAACGTCAGGGTCAGATATAAAAAATTTGTCACTCCTTGGACAGACTATCTTTTTCTATCTATCGATGAGCTCCAGGGATTAGTCAATCTAACGAATTGGAAAATTGTAAACATTCTTGAAGATGACGAAACAAATCAGTATATTGCAGAATTGAAGAAAAAATAGGAAGGGAAAATAGTTGGGAATATGGATAGTAAATCTTTTTGGAATGAATATTTCCAGAAATCAGAATTAGGACTTCAATTAAATTATCTTTCAGATGGAGAAATAGCTTCTTCCTATTCATTACCAGATAATTTCAATACATGGTGCAAAGGCAATGTAAATAATGCCAAATTCCTTCTTGTTAGTATAATTCGAGAGCTCCTTTTCGAGAATGAGTCAACTTTATTTATCTCAGTTTCTATTGGTCAAAAAATATTGCCGATTGATTTAAATGGTTTTGGTGATTTTAAAATTGGCGCTAAGAATCTTATTCAAGCAGCCGTTTTGCAATCCGAACACCTTGATTATTTGGACATTCAAGATTTTTCAGGAATTCTTATAACTGATTCTGATTCAATTTCACCCCAAAAGAGCCCCATTGTTTTAAGTTTAAGTCAAGATCTGAAGTCGATTTCAATTACTTGCAAATCAGAATACGAAGAATTTTCAATTGGACTCATTGAAAATGTGATTCACGTAATTAATCCTGACTTTTTAACTTCACCACGAGAATTTTCGTCACCCGCAAAACAAATAGTCAAATCTCAAAATGAATTCCTTCAATCGAAAAAAGAAGTAATCTCAAATGCATGGAAAAGTGTTTTTGAACAACACCTGAATTGGGACAAAAATTATTACTCCAATGGAGGTGACTCAATCCAGGCAATTCGATTTATCGCGAAAGTAAAATCATTGGGATGGACGGGAGAATTTGGAGAACTTCTTAGCGCATCCACAATTGGCTCGTGGATAATTAAACCAGCTTCACTTCAACAGGAAATTCTTGAATCCGATTTTGAAAATGGATACCCACTTTCTGAAATGCAACAAAGAATTTGGTCGCAATCTGTTGCAAGTGGGAAAGGGATTTATCACGAACAATTTTTGTTCGAGTTGGACAAATCACCAAAGGTTACCGAAATAGAGAATGCATTTTCAGAAATATGGAACGCTTTTCCTCAGTTAAAGATTAAAATTGAGCAAGTTGAAGATTCATGGAAACAAACAATAGTTGACGTTTCACCCGATTTCAGAATACTTGAGAATGCAGAAAGCATTGAAAAAGTGTTAAAAAATGACATCGATGAGGGATTCACAAATCAACTAATGCGATGTGTTTACTTTTCGTTAAATAAGAAATCCTATTTACTTTGGTCTCATCATCACGTTCTGTTAGACGGATGGAGTGTGGGGTTACTCATTAAACAATTTATTCAGCTTCTCGATGGATTTGAAATCGTTAATCAAGGAGTTAATTACCAACGTTTACTAGTAAAAAAGGAATCTAGTTATCTATCAAATAATATTAATCCAGATTGGGAGACATTCTTCAATACGCACGAAGCCCAGCATTTTAGCTCTAAAGGAACAAGAAGTAGCGTGTTTGAAATAATCTCAAAAGAAAAGGAATTCTCCAATCTAAATGAGTTTTGCCAACTTAATGAATGCACAGCTCAACAAGTCTTTTTAGCTGCGTTTTCAATCGTAAATTATGCGCTCACAGGACATTCAAAATCTTATATCCATGGCATTTCGAGTGGTCGTTCAATCATTCCTGAACATGCTGAATCGGCTATCGGACTTTTTATCAAGAATATCATTTCAAGTTGGGAATGGGAGCCTTCTCAATCAATAATTCAAATTATTAGTTCAGTTAAGAAAGGTCAACTTTTTGCAATTGAAAATGAGCATGTTA
>JBMLTP010000135.1:0-14167 GCA_049239885.1 Crocinitomicaceae bacterium | reverse complement strand
ATAAAATCACTCCAAATTTATTTAATAAAGCCAAGACACCATTCGAAATGATTCAACTATCTGAGGAAGAAATTCGAGAAATAATAAAACCATGCGGGCTTTCTCCAAGAAAATCTCAGGCAATTTGGGATTTGTCTAACATTATTATTGATAAACACAACGGTGAAGTGCCATCTAATTTTGAAGATTTAGAAGCGATGCCAGGAGTGGGCCATAAAACAGCTTCAGTTGTGATGTCACAAGCTTTTGGTGTGCCTGCTTTCCCTGTAGATACGCATATTCATCGTCTTTTAACGAGATGGGGAATTTCTTCTGGTAAAAGTGTTGAGGAAACCGAGCGAGAAGCTAAAAAGCTTTTCCCAATAGATTCTTGGAACAAACTTCACCTTCAAATCATTTTCTATGGACGAGAATATTCACCAGCAAGAAGTCCAAAAAGAGAAATTGATTTTATAACCTCAAGAATTGGAACGAAAAAGGCATTGAATGAACTCAAGTAAATCTATTTTAGTGAATTAACAATTGTTGAAAACCGTCCTTAAAATCTTTTTGTAAAGAAATTCAATTGACTATAGGAAGGACGATTCGCATTCCGTATATTTGTTTTATGGATCAACAAGAAAACAATCGTAAACCAATTTCAAGATTAAAATCCCCTTCAGTTTTAACGGGTGATTTAGGTAAAATACCACCACAAGCCATTGACATAGAACAGGTTGTTTTGGGAGCGATGATGCTTGAGAAAAATGCAGTTAATGACACCATCGATATTTTGCATCAAAATAGTTTTTACGATCCAAAGCACCAATATATTTACAAAACCATTCGAGAATTATTTGCATCTACTAATCCAGTCGATTTAGTTACGGTAACAGCTAAACTTCAAAAAAATGGTGAACTTGAAGCTGCAGGAGGAGTTGCATACATTTCATCTCTGACTAATCGTGTTGCAGGTTCTGCGCATGTTCAATATTGGGCCAGAATTATTGCTGAAAAATATATTAAGCGCGAACTAATTCGAGTTAGCAGCGAAATCATCCGTGATGCCTATGATGATACAAAAGATGTATTTGATTTATTAAATAGCGCGGAATCTGGACTTTTTCAAATTGCTGAAAATAACATGAGTAAGCAGGTCAATAACATGCAGAATGTTGTTCGCGAGGCAATTCAAGAAATTGAAAAGGCTGCTCAAAATTCGGATGGAATCTCTGGTGTGCCATCAGGTTTCTTTGACTTAGATAAAATTACTTCAGGATGGCAGCGTTCCGATATGATTGTTCTTGCAGCTCGACCTGGTATGGGTAAAACAGCGTTCGTTTTATCAATGGCACGAAATACCGCAGTTGATTATAATAAAGGTGTAGCTGTATTTTCTCTTGAAATGTCTGCTGTTCAGTTGGTTAAACGTTTAATTGCTAGCGAAGCCAGGTTAAGCGCTGAAAAACTGCGTAAAGGTGATTTGAAGGAACATGAATTCCAACAAATGCACACGCGAATTTCAAAATTGGCAACTGCTCCAATTTTTATTGATGATACACCAGGATTAAGTATTTTTGATTTTCGTGCAAAATGTCGTCGTTTGAAGGCGCAACACAACATTGAGTTGATAATAATCGATTACTTGCAGTTAATGTCGGCAAAAGATGGAAAGGGTGGAGGTAACCGTGAACAAGAGATTTCAACCATTTCAAGATCAATTAAAGAAATAGCAAAGGAATTAAACGTTCCAATCGTTGCTTTGGCTCAGTTAAGTCGTTCTGTTGAACAACGTGGAGGTGATAAACGACCGATGCTATCTGATTTGCGTGAATCCGGAGCAATCGAGCAAGATGCGGATATCGTTTCATTTATTTATCGCCCAGAATATTATGGTTTGGTTAAAGATGACGATGGAAATTCAAATCAAGGCATTGGAGAAATTATCATTGCAAAACACCGAAATGGGTCCTTAGATCGGGTTCGTTTGCGCTTCGTCGCAGAATACGCTAGATTTGAAAACTTGAATGAGGTTCCCGAAATGGAACTTGCTCGACCACTAGATAATAGCCTTTCAAGTTTCAATGAAGAGATGAATTCTTATATCATTCCAAGTAAAATGAATGACAATTCATCAAATGGCGATATTTTTGATAAGGATGGAATTGATGAAAACCCATTTTAAATGATGCGAATTCGAATATTGGCTTTTTTATTAATTGTCATCAGTTTCTCGCGAGCTACTCAATTGCTAGTTCCAATGGATGATTCCCAATCGAATCACTTAAAGGCTTATGGAATTGCCTATTGGACGTTGGAAAATAATATTACAATTGAGTGGCTATTGAACTATCGAGGAGGTTCTTTTTTAATGCCGCATTTGAAGAGTTTGGAAGAAGAATTGATCATTCGCGGAGTTAAATACGAAGTGCTCGCAGATGGTCAAGTGAATCAAATTCGTTCCCAAATAGCCAATCCGGAGGTTAATATGGAAATTGTCCAGTTGGAAAAGGCTCCAAAAATAGCCGTCTATACTCCCCCTAACAAACAACCTTGGGATGATGCCGTTACACTCGTTTTGGAATATGCTGAAATAAAATACGATAAGATTTATGATTCTGCGATTGTAATGGGACTTTTGCCAAAATACGACTGGTTGCACCTTCATCATGAGGATTTCACTGGGCAATTTGGAAAGTTTTATAGTTCTGCTCGAAATCAACGTTGGTATCAAGAACAAATTGAAATAGCTGAAAAAGATGCTAAAATGCTCGGCTTCAAAAAGGTTTCTGAACTAAAACTTGCAGTGGCTAAGAATTTAAAAAGCTTTGTTCTTGGAGGAGGATTCCTTTTTACGATGTGCAGTGGTACAGATAGTTTCGATATCGCGCTTGCTGCAGAAGGGGTTGATATTTGTGAGTCGGTATTTGATGGTGATGGATCGGATGCGCGCTCTCAGGAAAAATTGGATTTCTCGAAAACGTTCGCTTTTAAAGACTTTCATTTAATAAAAGATCCTATGGTTTATGAGTATTCCGATATTGATGCATCAGACTTGAGGAATCAAAGGATTATTACCGAACAGATGGATCAATTTACGTTGTTTGATTTTTCTGCAAAATGGGATATTGTTCCAACCATGTTAACTCAGTGCCACGTTGACGTTGTGAAAGGTTTTATGGGGCAAACCACCGATTTTAGAAAAGAATTTATAAAGTCAAACATTTTGGTATTGGGTGAGAATAAGTCAGCTGGTACGGCTAGATACATTCATGGAGAAATGGGACAAGGAACCTGGACTTTTTATGGTGGTCATGATCCTGAAGATTACCAACATTTTGTCGGAGATCCTGTTACGGATTTAAATCTTCATCCAAACTCACCTGGATATCGCTTGATTTTGAATAATATCCTATTTCCAGCTGCAAAAAAGAAAAAAAGAAAAACTTAGAATTTTTTGCTTTTTATTGTCAATTCAATCGAAATGCTTATACTTGTGTAATCTTAGTGGCCTTTATCGGCTTTCTATCTCTACCTAAAAATCAAAACTAACTTTTAAATAACTAAATGGATCGTAAAGAATTAGAGAGTAAAAAAATCTCAGACCTTCGTGTAATCGCACAAACAATTGGAATAGAAAATCCTGAAAATTATAAAAAACCAGAACTTATAAATTTGATAACCAGTGGAACCACTTCACAATCCGTAAAAGTAGCTGAAAGTGAAAAGGAGAAAGTAGAAGGTAGTGTTTCAAATCAAAAAGGTAAACGAAAGCGAACTGCTGCAGAAACCAACATAGAACCCACGTTATTTTCAGATTCAAAAACTGAGGAGGTTGAAGCCGTTGTGAAGGTTGAAGTAAATCAGAACGAAAATAAAGTTGAAGAAGTTGTAAAGGAAGCTGTGGCTGCCTCAGATGAGAAATTAGATAAAGAATCTTCAGATTCAAATCGAAATAATAATAATAAATTCAAACATCCGAAGCAACATCATCGCAATAGAAATGAGCAACAAGAGGTTGGTGTTACTCAAGATACATCTAATCGAGTGGAAGAAAAAATTCCCGATGAAAATTATGATTTAGTTGGTATTGTTTCAGCAGAAGGTGTTTTGGAGGTAATTCAAGATGGTTATGGTTTTTTACGTTCTTCTGACTACAATTATTTGCCTTCTCCCGATGATATTTATGTTTCTCAAAATCAAATTAAACTTTTTGGTTTAAAAACAGGTGATACAGTAAAGGGAACAATTCGACCACCCAAAGAAGGGGAGAAATACTTTCCATTGGTAAAAGTTGAATCAATTAATGGTCGTGATCCTTCGTATATACGTGATCGTGTTCCTTTTCAATATTTAACTCCTCTATTTCCGTCTGAGAAATTCAAACTTACAGGGCATAAACAAGAGTCATTGTCTACGCGGGTAATGGATTTATTCGCTCCTATTGGTAAGGGACAGCGCGGAATGATTGTAGCTCAGCCAAAAACAGGTAAAACGATGTTGTTGAAGGATGTTGCCAATGCGATCGCCGCAAACCATCCGGAGACTTATTTGATCGTACTTTTAATTGATGAACGTCCTGAAGAGGTTACCGATATGGCGCGAAGCGTAAAAGCCGAAGTAATCGCATCGACTTTTGACGAACCTGCAGAACGCCACGTTAAAGTAGCTAATATGGTTCTCGAAAAGGCAAAACGAATGGTTGAATGTGGACATGATGTTTGTATTTTACTTGATTCAATTACACGTTTAGCAAGAGCTTATAATACCGTTTCTCCTGCTTCAGGTAAAGTTTTGTCTGGTGGTGTTGATGCCAACGCGTTGCACAAGCCAAAACGTTTCTTTGGTTCCGCGCGAAAAATTGAAAATGGAGGTTCACTTTCTATTTTGGCAACTGCCTTAACAGAAACGGGTTCTAAAATGGACGAAGTAATCTTTGAGGAGTTCAAAGGAACTGGTAACATGGAATTACAATTGGATCGTAAGATTTCGAATAGAAGAATTTATCCTGCCATTGACATTACTGCATCAGGAACGCGAAGAGAAGATTTATTGGTTGGAAAGGATGTACTTCAACGAGTTTGGTTAATTCGCAAATTCATTGCTGATATGAATCCGGTTGAAGCAATGGAATTCCTGAAATCTCACATGGAAAATACGATTTCAAACGAAGAGTTTTTAATTTCAATGAACAGCTAAGATGAAGTTTCCAATTAAAGTTGGACTTATTTGCGCTGCTATTTGGATTGGATTGAAGCTCCTTGCTTTGTCCTTATCATTCAGCTTGAACGAAATTAAACCGTTCGTTTTCGTCAATATGTTTCTTTTGACTGCTTCAATAACGATTGCTTTGTATTTTGTTAAGTTGAAAGAGGAAGACAGCAATCTTTTGAATGATATTAAAAATGGAATGGTGGCAGGAATGCCATATTCAGTTATCGTTTCAGTATTTATGTATTTCTATTATGAGCGAATTTATCCAGAATTCAACCAACTAAAAATTGAAGCCGTAGTAAAGAAATTGGATGAGCCAAATGCAATCAAGGAAATTCAAAAGAATAATCCAGAAATGCAAAACGATTCTCCAGAGGAGGTACGAAATGAAGTGATCCAAAAATCCAAAATGATTTATAGTTCAAAGTTCAACATGCTTGTTGCTTTGCTTGCTTTAGTTCTATATACTACGATAAACTCCATTGTAATTGCTATCATTTTCAGAAAAGTCGTTTTTGCGAATAGGAATTAGTTCGTGATTCCTAAAGATTTAAGAGCTGAATAGATTATTTCTTTTCTCAATTTTACAATATCTACTTTTTCATAGTTTCTTGTTTTTATTAGGGATCCGAACACATATTTTTTATTTTTTTTAATTAAATATCCGACGAACCAACCAATGTCCTCATTTCCTTCAACACCCCATCCTGTTTTTGAGTAAATATATGAGTTAGAAATGGTATCAGATGCCATAATTTTTTCCAATGTTTTATATGTTTTCCTTCTCATATTTAATTTTTTTGAAGACAGTTGGTTTATGAATTCGATTTGTCCAATCAAGTTCTTTTTTAGATTTCCATTCAGCCAAAACTCATCAATATCATCGTTGATTTTAAAAGTTGAATCACAGTATTTAATTTTTTGAAGACCAACCATCATTCGTTCAGGTCCTATTCGTCTTGCGATTTCTTGGAAATACCAAACTGTAGAGTTTTTAAATGCGGAATTTAAGTTTTGTGTTTTATTCCAATTCGGATATGAACGAACGATGCTGTCCCAAGGTAATTCGAAATTTTCATTGGTTACAACCTTGTTTTCAAGCGCGACGATGGCATTGGCAATTTTAAATGTTGAAGCTGGAGAAAAAGGAATTTTTGAAAGTGAGTCATTGAAAATAAAATAGTTATTATCATCACAATCATAAACTATAACTGAAAAGTCAAAGTTTTCAGAATTGTAACTTGTTAAATCAATAGAAGTTTTCTTAACCTCTTTTTTTATTTTGGAGATCGAACAGGAATAAATTGTAACTAGAAAGATTACTAGTAAGTTATATTTCATAGGTTACCTATGAGTTCATTTCCAAGTTCTTCATAGTTTATTCCGTCAAAAGTACCTGATGACATCATCAAAAGAACGGAATTTGATATATCTTGATTGTAAATAAAATCGAGAACTTCAGATGTTTTATTTGTCACAACGACATTTCCTCCAAAACCTTCCAAAACTTGTTCATTGGTTATGGCCTCCAATTTTTTATGCTTCACGACTTCGGGGTTGTAATAAACCAGCGCAACATCGGCCTTAGCCATAGAATTCAAATAATGTGGAAGGAACTCTTTTTTCAAGGAAGAGAAGGTGTGCAATTCCATGCAAGCAATTACTTTTCGACTTTGGTACTGATGTTTAACCGCATTTGTTGTAGCCTTTAACTTTGAAGGTGAATGCGCAAAATCTTTATACATGACAAAATTATCTTTCTCTGCTACTTTTTGAAGACGTTTTCCAGCACCTTTAAAATCTCGCATCGCATTTAGGAAATTTTCGGGTTGAATTCCAATGGCTTCACCCAAACGAAGTGCACCCATAAGATTTTGTAAATTGTGCGGTCCGAAAATGGATAAGGGATAGTCTTTCCCTTCATAATGAAGAGTTGTTCCTGTTTCCGTTGGTTCAAAATCTGGAGTTTTGTATGGGACAGTATTAATTCTTGCCGAAAACTTTTCTCCAAGCTTTAAAACTTCCAAGTCTTCAAGATTGTATACTAGTGTTCCATTTGGTTCGATTATTTGACAAAAAATTTCAAATTGTTCAACGTAATGTTCAAACGTTGGAAAAACGTTTATATGATCCCATGCGATTCCACTTATTATTGCAATATTTGGTTTGTATAAGTGAAATTTTGGTCTTCGATCTATTGGTGAACTGAGATATTCATCCCCTTCCAAAATCATTATTTCCGCCTCTTCACTTAATTTAACCATACAATCATAACCTTCTAGTTGAGCACCAACCATATAATCTACATTCAGCCCAATTTTATTGATAGCATGAAGGAGCATTGAAGTGATTGTGGTTTTACCATGGCTTCCACCAATAACGACCCTAATTTTATCTTTACTTTGTTCGTAAAGGTATTCTGGGTATGAAAAAACAGGAATGTTTAATTCTTTCGCCTTTTGCAATTCGGGATTATCTTCTCTTGCATGCATTCCCAAAATGACTGCATCTAATTCCGAATGGATTAGATCCGCGTTCCAACCTATATTTTCGGGTAATATTCCTTGTTTTGCCAATCGAGTTTTGGAGGGTTCAAAAATTTCATCATCTGATCCAGTAACCTTGTAACCTTTTCTACTAAGTGCTATTGCTAAATTATGCATTGCACTTCCTCCAATCGCAATAAAATGAACGTTCATAAAACCATTTTTAACGAAAATAGTTGAATGAGAAGTTGAAAATAAAAATTTAGAAAGAAATTACTGACAATGGAATATCGATTACTTTTCAATCACATTAATTCCTGTTGACTCGTTGGCCCAAATATATTCAGTTATTGGTGAGCCATTTTTTGTAAAACTATTGTTGCCTGATTCATTTGTAGTTTGCTCATAAACAACTCCATATCCGTTTTTGTCAACTACAACTCGTCTGGTAATTATTGTTGTTACAAATCCTTCCTTATTCTTAATTTTATAGACACGCTCTGTCATTTTGTTCCAAGGAAATTCAACGTCATTTTCATCCATTAGATGATTAGCTGCATATTTATCCTCTTTTTGATAGTCCTTCTTTTTTTGAAGTTCCTTACTCATGTTTTCACTTGCAACAGCATTTAATGAATCTTGTTTGTATTTGAAATATTCCGTTTCGGTTTTAGTTTTTTGAACTGATTGAGCCAATTCTTCGTTTTGATTTTTGATGTTAATTGCTTTTAGTTCAATTGTATTTTTCGTTTCTTGAACACGAGCCATGTCATTTTCAATATTTTTCTCCTTTTCAATCAACTTTGCAGAGGAAAGCGAATCCGTTTGATTTTTCCAATCTTGAATTTGATTGCTTCGAACTTCATTTTGTTTCAGATTTTCTTGCTGCTTTTCGTATAAGTTGGTTTCCAAGTTCTGTTTCTTTTCATTCAAGTTTTCTTGCAGCTGCTCTGAAATTTTACTTTGTTCTATTGCTTTAAGATCAATTTCAGTTTTTTTATCCTGAATATTCTTCATTTCATCTTCTTGCCTTGAGGCATTCAATTTTCTATTAAAATAAGCTTCATTGTCGATTTCGTTTTTTAACTCGGTCATTTTTTCAAGTGGAGCCTCTTTTTTTGCTTCAATGTTTTCGGCTAACTCATTGATAGCGTCATTTGGATTGCCAGTAATCAGTTCACCTGGAGCCTTTAGACGATTCCCAACTTTTGCAACAGTATTTGTTTGAGTCGTGTTGGGAGTGTTATTTTTAGGCTTTAAAATATTTTCCAATGAATCAATACTTTTATTCAATTTGGAAAGTTCAGATGGAGGAGCAATGGTTCCTAATTTTGTTGCAAAATTAACTGTGGATTTAAGTTTAGACAAGGCTGATTCATTGTTTTTTTTGCTTGTGACCTCTTTATAAGCCTCAGTTTTTTGTTTGTAAAAGTCTTTCATTTTTGAAATTTTATCTCTCAAAGCAATCACTTCGGGGTCATTCAGAAAAGATTTCAAAGGAGCCCCATTAAGTGTATTTTCTGCTTCATTATAGAAGGCAGGGCCTTTATCAAATATATCCTGAGCCCTTTGCAATTGAGTTTTAACCCCATCTTTACTAAGTTTTACTTTTTGCGCTCCATCCTGACTCTTTTTTGAAAGAGAATTTTTCAATGCTTCATTTGTGAACTTCGTGATTTTTTGATCGACACCTTCGTATGTCTTTATTGCTTCATCAAACTTTTTATCTTTGAATAAATTGGCAGCGTTTTCTAGGTCTTTCTTAACTTGTTCCTCGATTGCTATATCGGATTGAATTGCTTTTATAACATTTATTTCTTTATTTAAATCATCTTTTTTGTTCGGTATCAGTGCAATTGCCTGTTGAAGTTTTGCAATTGCTTCATCGTATTTTTTTGAGTTTTTTAATGTGTTGGCTTGAGCAATTAGCTTATCTGCCTCTGCTTTGTTTTTCTTATCGAGTTCTTGTTGATTTTTTAAAGATGTAATTTTAGCCAATTGACCTGTGGCGTAAGAGTCGCCAGGAAAAACATTCAGCATTTCCTTGTAGTTTTTTTCGGCGTTTGCTAGATCCCCATTACTCAGGGAGGTGTCTGCAAGCAATTTTTTAGAATTGTAGTTGGCTTTTTTGGTTTCTTCTTCTTGTATTTTTTTAATGGTGCCTATAACGATGTCTTTTTTTACTCGAATTGACGACGAATCATTCGGGTTTGCAACCATTGCAGAGTCATAATAGACAACTGCTTTTTCAAATTGTCTGTTTTTGTTAGCAATATCACCTCTTGAAACGTAGTTTTTTGAAGTACCGATGTTTTTCACTTTAGCGTATTCGTCGGTTACTTTTTTGTCGATATCCGACTTGTATTTTTGATCAGGTTGCGCCATAAATGTCTTTTGATCCCAAGTGAATTTTTCGGCATAATCTGTTTTTGTAAAGTTTAAGTTTGCTCCTTCACGATTTTCAAACAATTGAACCGTTAATTCTTCCAAAATTTGAAGCGTTGTCGATTTTCCATTTTAAACCTTTAAAGTTTTCATATCAAATAGAACTTTTTTCGAGGCATAACCTGGTTTTGATACTAGTAAATCTATTGGCTGATCAATTGATATAAAACCGCTTATTGCATAGGTGCCAACCTCATCTGAAATCGCTTTGGAAATAGTTTTTCCATTTTGCATCATGTACAAGGTCGCACCAAAAAGTTTTTCTGAAGTACTAAAATTTGTGACTTTGCCTACTACTGATATCGTTACTTTGTTTTGTCCAAATGCTAAGTTTGCAACAAACAAAAATAAAAATGAGGCAAGTAAATGTTTCATAATCAAATAATTTCAGGCACTGCTTAGTTGTTCTACGATACTTTAACGTAATAACTTAATTTTGTTGCAGTATTTGCAAATTTCACAAAAAAACGCGAACAAAAAAATGCTTTCATTCAATGATTTAAGTTTTTGGGAAAAGTCAACCTATTTTAACGGAAACGACTTTGTTATTATTGGTTCAGGAATAGTTGGACTTTCTACTTCCATATTTTTAAAAAACAAATTTCCTCATTCTAAAGTATTAATCTTGGAGCGAGGATATCTGCCGACTGGAGCAAGCACTAAAAATGCTGGTTTTGCTTGTTTTGGCAGTCCAACGGAGTTATACGATGACTTAAAAACGATTCCTGAAAACAAGGTTTGGGATACATTTGAAATGCGTTATGAAGGATTGAGGACGCTCTTTGATTTAATAGATCCCAAAAAGATAGATTACGAAAATTGCGCTTCTTGGGATTTGATCGAGAATCCAAATTTGGATATTCCATTAGAATTTCTCGATTATTTAAATGAAAACGCTAAAAGGATTACGAAAAATGAACAGGTTTATTCGGTAGACAATTCAATAATAGAGCGATTTCGTTTTTCGAACATACATTCTGCGTATAAGAATTGCCTTGAAGGCAGCTTAAATACGGGTAAATTAATTCAAGAGCTATACAAAGAAGCAATTGCAAGTGATGTTAGCGTATTATTTGGAATTGAACTTTTGGATTATCAAATAACCGCTAACAATGTTTTATTAGAAACAAAATATGGAGAAATTTCATCAAGTAATTTGATAATTTGCACGAATGGGTTTGCCAAGAAATTTATCGGCGACCGAGTTAATCCCGCTAGAGCGCAGGTGTTGATTACAAAACCGATTCCTAACTTAAGAATTAATGGGACTTTCCATTTAGATCGTGGTTATTATTACTTTCGAAATGTCGGTGAAAGAATTCTTTTAGGAGGCGGAAGAAATCTTGATTTTAAAGGCGAAACAACTGAGGAAGCGAAAACAACGCAATTTATTCAAAATAAATTAATCGAATTATTGCAAAATACGATATTAACCAATCAGGATTTTGAAATCGATTATTCGTGGGCAGGTGTAATGGGGGTAGGTAGTGAAAAGGTGCCAATTATAGAAAAAATGAACAACCGAGTGGCTATAGGTGTTAGAATGGGTGGAATGGGGGTTGCCATTGGTTCCGATGTTGGAAAAAAACTTGCAAATTTGTTTTGAGTGGAAAATAAAAAAGACTTTATAAATCCGATAGACCCGGATAAAATAACGGAAAATCCGCATTCCTTGGAATATGGTCATCACGCCGGAAGTGCGTTGATTAAGCCTGAGGATCAGGGGAAATTGAAGAGTCGTGCGCTCAACGCGATGGAGCACCAGACAGATATGCAACTCAATCAAATTTATGAGCAAATGAAATTATTGGCTGACCAAGCTAAAAAGCTCAATGATCGAAAATCCATTTCCGAATTTATTTACCAAGCAGAAATTCGTTTTGAACCTTTTATTAATCATACATATCATCTATACAAAAAGTCAAACGTAACATATCTTCTTTCACTCATTGGTCCGAATCAATGGGGTAGGTCAGGGGCGGAATTGCAATTTATGGCTACCGTTAAATTATTAGCGGACCACACTTGGGATATTTTGGATCAAAGTCCCGATTTGGAATTATAAAAAAAAAGGCCAGTCCGTAGACCAGCCTCATTCTAAAATTAGATTCTATTTTTTATTGTTTAATGAACTTGGTTTGAATTCCATTTACAGAAACAAAATACGTTCCTGAAGCTAGATTGGATATATTGATTTCATCCGACCCTGAATTAATCAATGTTTTCCCTGATAAATCGAGAATTGAAACTGAAGCTCCGTCGGCGTTTAGAACAGTTACTATTTCATTCGCAGGATTAGGATAAACGGAAATTGTTTTAGATAATTCGTTTATTCCAGCTGTTCCAGGTCGAACGTCAAAAACAATCGTTCCAGGTGAAATGCCAACATTGAAACTAGTTAATTCATTGTTGTTTGCATCAAACACATATACTTTTCCAAATGAAAAGAAGTCCGTTTCACTCGTGAAAAAGTTCCCTGAAACAGGTTCTTGTGCCAATTCATAATAATTCAACGTATGACCGTTTACCGGACCAACAGCATTCATTAAATTAATATCAAACTCATTTAAGGTTGTTTCCATTGAAATTTGGTAAATCAGCTTGTTATCTCTTATAGCAGAGGTGCCACAACCTGTTGATGCAGCTGCTATATTTACTGTTGAGTTTGAAGTTCCATCAAGAGCGATTTTCGAAACAGAGGCTCCTGACCAATCTTTGTTGTTTACGGAGTAAAGAAATGAACCAACTTTAACTAAGTTATCAGGATTTTTCCCATCTGGTCCTAAATCGACTTCGTTTCCGTATGTTAATGTATTTAAATCCAATTTACCAATAATTCCCTTTTCATTTCCCCATTCGTAACCATTGTTAACAGCAATATATGCCGATGAGCCGTCAATGACGATATTTTGAGTCGCCCATTTCGGACCTTGAACTGTATCTATCGCCGCGATTAATGCCATTGTTGATGCGTCATAAACGTGTAAATAAGAATCGTAAGTTGTCAAATATTCACCACGTGTTGCGACAAGTTTATTTTGATAGAATCCAAGATTTCTAACTCCAGGGCAAGTAACTGAAGAAATTTCCTGGTGCGTGTTAAGATCCATTTTGAAAATTTTCGAATCCGCCGCTACGTAATAGAAGTTTCCATCAATAATCAAATCAGATGCAAAGCGCATTCCTTCCAATGTGTCAACAACTGAATAGGATTGTGAAATCGGATCATATTTTCCGATTGTAACAGGCTCAAGAATTTGATTGGTTTGATAATCAAAATAACCCTCATTTAAAATGATAGCTTGGTGTAAATGATTTTGTGCTTGCGAATACACGCTTAGGAATAATCCTACTGATAGTAATACCTTTTTCATTCGTTCTGTTTTTAAACGGTTAATAAATAAACTAAAAACAAGAAGATGAAAAAAGAAGGAAACGAACGGGTGCAACTCAACCCATTAACGAGTCCGACTTTATTCTGAAGTCTTCTCTCTGCTCTAAGGCAAGTCTTCTGGCTCACACCAACGCTGGTTACCTTCCCGTTTTCACAGTGGTCATCAACCGCTTACAGTGTTTACAGCTGCAGATACAGCTCCGGATTCACACCGGATTCCTTTTTAATTTCGCGTGAACGAAAACCAAAGAACATCCAAAACTAACTATAATTAATTGAATAAATACGTATAAAAAAATAAAAGCCACCCGAGGATGACTTTTACTTAAATTTTTAGCTTGTTATTTTATGACAATACTTCTTTAACCTTATCGGCAGCTTCTTGAAGTAATACGGCTGAATGGACATTCAATCCAGATTCATCGATTAAGCGTTTTGCTTCCACGGCATTCGTGCCTTGAAGTCGCACAATAATTGGAACTGGTATTTCACCAATGTTTTTGTAAGCGTCAACAATTCCTTGAGCAACACGGTCACATCGAACAATTCCACCAAAAATATTGATTAAAATAGCTTTCACATTTGGATCTTTCAAAATAATGTGGAATGCCTTTTCAACACGCTCAGCATTGGCAGTTCCTCCAACATC
>JBMLTP010000134.1:0-11169 GCA_049239885.1 Crocinitomicaceae bacterium | reverse complement strand
ACTTCAAGATATCATTGCGATTTTAGGTATGGACGAATTATCTGAAGAAGATAAATTGGTTGTACATAGAGCTCGTCGTGTTCAACGTTTCTTATCTCAACCTTTCCACGTTGCAGAGCAATTTACTGGAATACCTGGAGTTTTAGTTGATATTCAAGAAACAATTAAAGCATTCAACGACATCCTTGATGGTAAATACGATAAATACCCGGAAGCTGCCTTTAACTTAAAAGGTGGAATTGAAGACGTTATCTCTGCTGGAGAGAAAATGATTGCTGAAGCCTAATCAATAATCAAATGAAATTAGAAGTAATTACACCTGAGGCAAATCTTTTCGCTGGAGAAGCTATATCCGTTTCTCTGCCAGGAGTTGATGGTTTTTTTCAAGTGTTAAATAATCACGCTCCTATTATCTCTACTTTGAAAGCAGGAGAGATGAAAGTGGAACTTGCTGAAAATGTAAATCAAGGAAGTTTGTCTGAGGCCGTTAAATTGGAAGGACAAAAAACCCTTCGCATTGAAATTAAAGGAGGCGTTGCCGAATTGTTCAATAATAAACTAATCGTTTTAGCTGAATAATCTCCCAAGTAATTAGAATTTAAGGGGATCTGGTTTTCCAAATCCCTTTTTTTATGTTAATTAAAGATTGAAATTAATTGTAAACACAAGATTCTTTCATTAATTTCGTTTTAGAAAATCAAATGTCGAATTTAGCGGAAGCGGTAGATACAAATAAAATCCCAAAACATGTTGCCGTTATTATGGATGGCAACGGAAGATGGGCAAAAGAGCGAGGACAAAATCGACTTGAAGGTCACTCAATGGGTGTGGATTCCGTTCGTGCAACCTTAAAGGCTGCGCGTGAACTTGGAATTTCTTATCTTACATTATACGCATTTTCAACAGAAAACTGGAGTCGCCCAAAAGACGAAGTAGATGGTCTAATGGATTTATTAGTTCAATCTATTACGAATGAAATGGATGAGCTCAATGAAAACGGCGTTCGATTGTTGGCGATTGGCGATATTGATGGACTTCCTGAAAAATGCGCTCAAAGTTTAAAACAAGCGATAAAAGAAACTGCTAAAAACAATGATATTTCATTAATTCTAGCACTTAACTACAGTGCAAAATGGGAAATAAAAAAAGCCATTAAATCAATCGCGTCAGACATTCAATCGAATCTAATTAATACTGATCAAATTTCAGATGATTTAATTTCTAGCTATTTAGCAACGAAAGGCATCCCTGATCCAGAATTATTGATTAGAACGAGTGGTGAACATCGAGTAAGCAATTTTCTACTCTGGCAAATAGCATACACTGAATTTTATTTTACGGATGTCCATTGGCCCGATTTCAGGAGAGATCAGTTTATTCAAGCGATCATTGATTACCAAGGTAGAGAACGGCGTTTTGGAAAAGTTTCCGAACAAATAATTGCTGATTGATGAAGAAAATACTTTCATTTTTAATTATTTTTTCTTCGTTCTTAGCTCAAGGGCAGAATGATCCTACTTCATTGGGAGGAATTGATTTTTCCTATCAAAATCCGAAGCAATACGAAATAGGTCCAATTCGTGTAGAGGGTGCAGAAAACTTTGACCATCAAGCAATCAAGTTAATTGCCGGCTTAAGACAAGGCCAAAAAATCACACTTCCAGGGGAGCAAATCAATAAGGCAATCAAGAGTCTTTGGGCAGAAGGTCTATTTTCAAACATTTCAATTTACGCAGAAAAGGAAATTGCAGGTGTTGTTTATTTGGTTATAGATTTATCGACCCGCCCGAAACTATCCAAATTCAAATTCAAAGGAGTTACCAAAAGAGATGCCGATAAAATCAGGGAAGAAATAACTTTATTCGCCGGGAAAACAATTTCGGAAAATCTTGTATTTCAAACGAAAAGCAAAATCAAAGGATATTATCGCGATAAGGGATTTTACAATGTAAAAGTAAATATTTCGCAAATTAAAGACACGTTAATCAATAATTCTGAGATTTTCTTAATCGATATTTCCAAAGGGCAACGAATTGGGATCAAGGAAATAGCGATTTTAGGAAACACTGAAGTTCCAACTTGGAAATTAAAATTAGCGATGAAGGACACAAAACAAAAATCCATATTGCGAATTTTCAAGCGATCCAAATATACAGAATCAAGTTATCAAACGGATAAACTAGCTTTACTTGGGAAATTCAATGCTGTTGGATTAAGAGACGCTTCTATCATTCAAGACACAGTTTACGCATTGGATGACAAAAATTTAAAAATCGAAATTAAAATTGAGGAAGGAAATAAATACTATTTCGGTGATGTAGAGTGGATTGGAAACTCCAAGTACCGTTCTAGTTTTCTAGATACCGTCTTAGGAATTAAAAAGGGAGATATCTACAACAAAACCTTATTTGATGGCCGCCTTTTTGGAAATGGTGATGGGCGAGACATTAGCGCACTTTACATGGATAAAGGATATCTATTTTTCCAATTAATTCCAGTTGAAACAAATGTGACAAACAACCACATCAATCATCAAATTAGAATTATTGAAGGAAAAGAAGCTCGAATTGGATCTATTACGATCAAAGGGAATACAAAAACCAATGATCGCGTTATTTTACGTGAAATAAGAACAAAACCAGGTGATTTATTCAGTAAAGAAGCTATCATGCGAACCCAAAGAGAATTGGCTCAATTGGGATTTTTCAACGAACAAGCATTTCAAGTAAATCCTATGCCAAACCCAGCAAAAGGAACGGTTGACATCGAATATGTTGTAGAAGAAAAATCATCAGATCAAATTGAACTTTCCGGTGGTTATGGAGGCGCGGGCCCAACCACGGGCGCAAGAATTATTGGAACCGTTGGTTTAACGTTCAACAATTTTTCGACTAGAAATTTCTTTAAAAAAGAATCTTGGTCTCCCCTACCCGGTGGTGACGGTCAACGATTATCCATTAGGGCGCAATCAAATGGAAGGTTTTATCAAGGATATAACTTCTCTTTTACAGAACCGTGGTTAGGTGGAAAGAAACCAAATTCCCTTTCGGTTTGGCTTTCAAATACATCTGTATCCACAAATGGTTATTTGCGATCAAATGAAAATTATAATGGTGTATCCATTACTGGTGTTGGAGTTGGTTTAGGCCGAAGAAAAAAATGGCCCGATGATTATTTCACGGCTTATTACGACCTTAGCTACCAATATTACGATGTCGTGAATTATCCTTTCTTTCCGCTATTCCCAAAAGGATACGCGAATGACATTGCTTTAAAGTACGTTCTACAACGTAGTTCAGTTAGCGCACCTATATTTCCTCAAAGTGGGTCTAATTTCACGTTTACAGCCAAAGCAACTCTTCCGTATTCCTATTTTAATCCAGAAGCAGATTATGCTTCAATGAGTGAAAAAGATCGCTACCGATTTTTAGAGTATTATCGCTTCAAGTTCACGGGAGAATGGTTCGTGCCTCTATCTCCTGATAAAAAATTGATTTTAATGCCTCGTTTCGGATTTGGTTATATCGGGTCCTACAACAAATCGAGAGGAATTACACCATTTGATCGTTATGTTATGGGTGGTAGTGGATTGACGGGTGCACAACAATTCGGTGGAAGAGAAATCATCGCTTTAAGGGGTTACGAAGATCAACAAGTCTCTTCAAATGGAGGGGACCCCATTGTTGCCAAATACACTTTGGAGCTTCGATATCCAATTTCATTAAACCCTTCAGCTACATTCTTCGCTTTAACATTTTTGGAGGCGGGCAATACATACCCTTCCTTTGATAAATTCAACCCATTCAATGTTAAAAGAGCTGCTGGAGTTGGTATTCGTGTATTCCTTCCGATGTTCGGAATGCTTGGACTTGACTATGGATTGGGCTTTGATCGATTAGACTCATGGTCAACTGGTTTTGGGAAAGCCTCTGATCAATCGATTGACACGAAAGGATTTTATCCGAAGCTAAGTTTTACAATAGGAATGAACTTAGGCGAGCTGTAAACAACTATGTGACAATAAATCCTTATATTCGCCGTTCTTTAACGAGCAAAGATCAATTATGTTAAAACGTTTATTTGTTTGTTTATTATTTTTTGGCACGTACTTTGCCAACGCCCAATCATATGCATTCATTGATTCGGATTACATTCTTAAAAATGTTCCCGAATATACAGAAGCAAAAGAAAAATTGGATAAAATAGCTGAACGATGGACAAAAGAAATTGAAGATCGCTACGCAGTTGTTAAGACTAAAAAAGACAATTACCAGCGAGAAGAAGTACTTCTTCCTAAAGAGGAAAAGGAAAAAAGAAAACAAGAGATTGAAAAATTGGAGAAAGAAGCCGTTGAATTACAAACAATGCATTTTGGTTCCAATGGCGACTATTTTCAAAAGCGTCAAGAGCTGATCAAGCCAATTCAAGATCGTGTTTTTACAGCCATGAAAAAATTAGCAAAGAAAGAAGGTTATGCCTTTGTTTTTGATAAAGCAAATCAAAGTAACTTGATTTATGCAGATAAAGAGTATGATATCAGTGATGATGTACTCGAAGAAATGGGAATAAATAAATAAATTAAATAAATAGAAAATGAAACAAATATTAGTTGCTCTTGCAGTCGTAATTTCGTCAATCGGTTTTGCTCAAACCAAAATTGGACATGTCAATTCACAAAAACTACTTGATACACTTCCTTCTCGTAAACTAGCTATTAAAAAGTTAGAGGACAGACAGAAAGAAGGTATGCAGGAATTAGAGGAAATGCAGAAATCTTTCGAACAGGCATATAGAAAACATCAAGAAACGAAAAAAGATAAGACACCAATGCTTATTGAAATCGATGAATCAAACTTGATGAAAAAGCAACAAGCTATTGAAATGAGACAACAATCACTAGAGCAAGAAATTCAAGCCTACAATGAAGAACTAAACAAGCCTATCTTGGAGCGAATTCAGAAATCCATTGAAATCGTCGCGGACCGTAAAAAATTAAATTATGTGATGGACGAGTCGGTTACACTTTACTTTAAAGGTGGAATTGACTGCACCGCAGAGGTTATGGTAGAAATGCTTCGCCTTGATGCGGAAGCTCTGAAAAAATAAGATTTAACATTAAGTTTAAAAAGGCAATTTTAGGATTGCCTTTTTTTATTTAGTTTTACCTCATGTTGCAAACTGCTCCCATTGGCGTTTTTGATTCAGGTTATGGCGGGTTGACCGTTCTTTCTGAAATAAGAAAAATTCTTCCCGAATACGACTTCATTTACCTCGGTGATAATGCACGTGCGCCATACGGAAATCGATCTTATGATGTGGTTTACGATTTCACATTGGAAGCTGTTAATTTCTTATTCTCAAAAGGTGCACCTTTGGTAATTATTGCATGCAACACCGCCTCTGCAAAAGCCTTGAGAAGCATACAACAAAACGATTTACCACAGATTTCTTCAGAAAAACGCGTATTAGGCGTAATTCGTCCAAGCACAGAAGAAATAGGAGCGCTAACTCACACAAAACATGTTGGGATTTTAGGAACTACTGGTACAATTCAATCAGGTTCCTATGAAATTGAACTTAAAAAATTTGCTCCTGAAATTACTGTAACCCAACACGCATGCCCTATGTGGGTTCCACTGATAGAGAACAATCGTCACAATTCCATTGCCGGTAAAATGTTTATTGAAGAAGATGTGAAAGCTCTAATGGATAAAGA
Organism: Crocinitomicaceae bacterium; assembly: GCA_049239885.1. Lineage (GTDB taxonomy): Bacteria > Bacteroidota > Bacteroidia > Flavobacteriales_D > Crocinitomicaceae > UBA952. Next base: position 5,453 of record JBMLTP010000134.1, on the reverse strand, counting down.
CCCACTGATTGATACCATTATTCTGGCTTGCACGCATTACCCCGTCATTAAAACACACATTCAACAGATTTTAGGAAGTAAGGTAAGTGTCGTTGCTCAAGGACCAATAGTAGCAGAAAAGCTCGTTGATTATCTTTCAAGGCATTCCGAAATGGAAAAGAGATTGTCGAAAAATGGAACCATTCGTTATTTTACGACCGAAAATAATCACGTATTTAACGAGAAAGCAAGTCAATTTTTGGAAGAAATTATCCATTCCGAACATGTCGAAATCGCAAGTTGACTATAGTTTCTTTTTATTTAGTCTAGCAATCACCCGCTCATTTATTGACTTTAATTTCTCGGGTGTATGCGCATAATAATCGAAGGTTTTTTCAAAGTCTTGTTTTGAAACGTTATGTTTAACAAATACTTTTTGACACGACTTGTCCAGGGCGGCTTTATAGGTTTTTGGAACTCCATATTTCGTTTGATAATAATTCTCCAGCACTAAAATTTCTTCATAGACCTCAACGAATTTATCCTCTTCTATATAAGGATCATTTGAACTAAATGCTCCGTCAGAACAATTAGCTAAAAAGAAAACAAGCACAAAAAAGAATTTCCTCATTAAAAAGAATTAAACAACAAACGGCTTCCAACTCCACATTCAACAATTGAACCATTTTCAAATGCAATCTGTCCATTGATAAACGTTCGTTCGATACTATTTGAAAATGTGGTGTCCTCGAATGGCGACCAACCGCATTTGTAAAGTAAATTCGATTTATTGACTTGATGGCGTTGATTTGGATTTACCATAACAACATCTGCAAAATAACCTTCTCTCAAAAATCCTCTCTTTTGAAGTCTATATAACACAGCTGGAGCATGTGCCATTTTCTCAACGACACGTTCGATTGGAATAATTCCCTCCTTACTTTTCTCAAGCATTGCCAAAAGTGCATGTTGTACTAGAGGTCCGCCAGACGGTGCTTTCGCGTACAATTGATTCTTTTCTTCTAAGGTATGAGGGGCGTGATCTGTAGCAATCACATCAATGCGATTATCCAAAACCCCTTGCCAAATTCCATCGCGATCGTTTTCGGTTTTTACTGCCGGATTCCATTTGATAAAATTCCCCTTTGTTTCGTAATCTTTATCCGTAAACCAAAGGTGATGAACACAGGCTTCAGCGGTTATTCGTTTTTCCTCTAGGGGAATATCGTTTCTGAATAATTCTAATTCTTTTGCGGTACTGATATGAAGAATATGAAGACGGGAATTGTATTTTTTAGCCAATGAAACAGCATAAGACGAAGATTTATAGCAAGCTTCTTCACTTCGAATTAGCGGATGAAATTTTGCGGGAAGCTCCTCACCATATTCTTTAATGTACTTTTGAAAATTTTCTTTAATCATCGGATCATCTTCACAATGCGTGGTGATAATTGAAGGTGCATAACGAAACACATCCTCAAGTGCTTTCGGGTCATCCACCAACATATCACCTGTGGAAGAACCCATAAAGATTTTCACACCACAAATTGTTTCAGGATTGACGCGTTTAATTTCTTCAATATTGGAATTGGTTGTCCCGAGATAAAATGAATAATTAGCCAATGAAGTTTGAGATGCGATTGCGTATTTTTCCTCCAATTTTTCAATGGTTACCGCACTTGGGACTGTGTTTGGCATTTCCATGAAAGAAGTAATACCACCTGCAACTGCTGCCCTTGATTCGGATGCAATATTTGCTTTATGAGTTAATCCAGGCTCTCTGAAATGCACTTGATCATCAATACAGCCAGGAAGAATTAGTTTCCCTTCCGCATCAATTTCTTTGGCGTTAATCGTATTGTCAATTTGTTTATCAATTCGTTCAATGATGCCATTTCGAATTAAAAGGTCTCCTTGAAATGATTTGCCTTCATTAATTATCTGTCCGTTTTTTAAAATATAATTACTCATAACTTCATTTTTCTCATCTTCCAAACACCAAAAAACGCTTCCTTGAAAATCCCGGTGCTCATTTTAGATTCTCCATGAACACGGTCGATAAACGTAATAGGAATTTCTTTGACTTTAAATCCGTGTTTTATCGCGGCATATTTCATGCAAATTTGAAATGCATAACCTTTGAAAGTCACGTTATCGAGCTTAATTTTTTTCAAAACTTCAGTTCGATAACATTTAAAGCCTGCCGTTGTATCTTTTATCCCAATAAATAGTATCAAGCGAACATAGATGCTTGCAAAATAGGACATTAAAATTCGATCCAAAGGCCAATTTTTCACCTTCCCTCCTCTACAATATCTAGAACCAATTGTTAAATCTGCCCCCTCCAAACAAGCATTTAGAAGTCTTGGCAAGTCATTTGGATCGTGAGAAAAATCACAATCCATTTCTATTGCAAAATCATAATCTTTCGCAATTGCCCATTTAAAGCCGTGAATGTATGCCGTTCCTAAACCTAATTTTCCTTTTCGTTGTTCTAAAAAAATTCGACCACTAAACTCAGTCATTAACGACTTTACTTTCTCAGCTGTTCCATCCGGAGAATTATCATCAATGAATAAAATATCAAAATTCGGCTTCAGTGACATTACTGCACGCGAGATAGCTTCAACATTTTCAATTTCGTTGTAAGTGGGGATAATTACAATTGTTTTTACTAAATCTGACACGGCAAAACGAAGTTACAGATTATTCGAACGCAGGATTTACAAAAAGTTAATTTTTGCAATTATTGTCAAAATCCTTACCAAGGATTGAATTTAAAATGAACGAATTGAACAACTCTTTAAATGGTGTTTTCGCAAATCTAATTCCTTTTATATCTCGCCTCAAAAAATAGGTTGGCAATAGGAACAAAAATTACAGAGGCTGAAAATATGGCTATTCTAATCAATATTTGAACCCACCAAAATCCAAAAAACATCGGCACATCAAGTATTAAGTTGTTTTTTTCATCCTTAAAAAGCAAAATAAATAGTAGATTCAAACTTATCAGAATGATTTTCGAACCTAAAGGAAAATTACCCTCATCACTATATCTTCCAAAAGCGGTGTATAATCCAAAAATTAACAGGATTGATCCAACAAGAAGATAAATGACAAATGGCGTATGTATAATCTGATTTTTTTCTTGTAATGACGACATCTTAAAATTGAAAAAATCAATCGCAATTTGATGATCCTGAGCAACCAATAGGGGAATTAAATAGAAAAACAAAATGGTCAAAAAAAACCAAATTGAAATATTAATTAAATACCATTTAAAAACACTTATCTCTTTTTTCTCCACTTCAAATAAATTATGTTACTAAATTAAAAAAAATGAATTAAAAAAAACCGACAGTTTCCCATCGGTTTTTCAATTATGAAATTCGAACTAATTTATTCTTCATCCTCGTCATCTCCAGCGTCAGCGCCTTTAACAGCTCCACGAGCCATTTTAACGGCAACAACAACCGCATTTGCAGGATCCAAGAATTTAACTCCAGGAATATCAATGCTATTCACACGAATTGATTGACCTATGCGAAGTTTCGTGATATCTAACGTGATTGCATCTGGCAAATCTTTTGGTAAACCAACACACTGCAAGTTTCTGAAAGCAGTCATTAATTTACCTCCGGCCATTACACCACGAGAAGAACCAGTAATACGAACAGGTAATTTAACTTTTACCTCTTTACTGTCATTCAACTCCAAAAAGTCAACGTGCTGAATCGTACCTTTTGTTGGGTGTTGCTGAAGTTCTTGGATAATACCACGAGATTTTTTACCCTCAATATCCAATTCAACCTGGAAGACATCTGGAGAATAAACGATTTTCTCAATATCTATTTGCTTTACTGAGAAGTGAGTTTGTTCACCTTGACCGTAAAGCACACAAGGAACTCTTTCTGCGTTTCTGATAGCCGCAGCGTCCTTTTTCCCTACGTTCGCTCGGAGCGAACCGCTCAATTGTGCTGTTTTCATGTTATATATTAATTTAAGAGATTACAAAATGAGTACTTATTGATTCGTTCTTAATCAAACGATTGATTACATCTGCAAAAAGTTCAGCGACACTAACCACGCGAATTTTCGGAGAAGTCTGTTTTAATGGGATTGTGTCCGTAACAACAATTTCCGTGATTTTCGAATTATTGATTCGTTCAATTGCTGGGCCGCTTAGAACGGCATGCGTGCAAAATGCACGAACGCTTTTGGCTCCTTTTGCAATCAACAGATCTGCTGCGGTAGTCAATGTTCCAGCCGTATCACACATATCGTCTACAACAATCACATCTTTTCCAGCAACATCACCAATAACTGTCATTTCAGCAATTTCATTTGCTTTTTTACGATTCTTATGACAAAGAGCTAAACCGCAATTAAGATTTTTGGCGTAAGAATTGGCACGTTTTGCACCACCAACATCTGGTGCGGCCATAATGATGTTATTCTTATCTAGTTTATCAATTTCTTTCAAAAATAATTTTGACGCGTATAGATGATCTACAGGAACTTCGAAAAATCCTTGAATTTGATCTGCATGTAAATCCATTGTAATGACACGATCTACACCCGCCGCCATGAGCATATTTGCAATTAGTTTAGCTCCAATTGCAACTCTCGGCTTGTCTTTTCGGTCTTGGCGTGCAAATCCGAAATAAGGAATAACTGCAATAATTTTTCTTGCAGAGGCTCTTTTGGCTGCATCAACGAGTAACAATAATTCAAAAATGTTTTCTGTTGGAGGCATTGTTGATTGGACAATAAAAACATCCTGTCCACGCACCGTTTCCTCAAATGAAGGTTGGAATTCGCCATCACTAAAAACAGATACTTTTGCGTCGCCTAATTGAATGCCGTAATGTGAAGCAATTTTAGTTGCTAAGTCCATTGAAGCTCTGCCGGCAAATATCTTTACACCCACGTTTTACATTTAAGAGGTGCAAAATTAGGGATTTTTAAGGAATTTCAAAACAAATCTTCCACTAAGGTTTTAGATAAATAAAATAACGCAACCAAAATCAAATTAAACTACCTTTGCTCCTCATGAAAAAAAAGAGTAAATATTTTCTTCTTCAACGACTTTTGCATTTTGCAAAGCCCTATAAAACCTACTTTTTTGTTTCAGTTGCATGTATTCTACTGTTGTCATTTCTTGGTCCTTTTAGACCATATTTCATTGGTCAATTAGTAGATAAATACATTGTTAAGAATCAAAATCACCAAGCATTGTTGGTTGGTTCATTAATTGTTGTAGGAATTTTGGTTTCAGAAGGGCTTCTGCAGTTATTGTCATCCTATTTTTCGAATCTTCTAGCACAATCCGTCATTCGGGATTTACGGGTTAAAATTTTCAAGCATCTTCTGTCCTTCCGAATGCAATATTTCGATAAAAATCCAGTCGGTTCAATGGTTACACGAGTTGTTTCGGATTTGGAAGCAATAACCGAAGTTTTTTCTGCCGGTAT
>JBMLTP010000133.1:0-3245 GCA_049239885.1 Crocinitomicaceae bacterium | reverse complement strand
CAAAGGACATCAAATTGTTTCTTCAGCACCAATGGTTGTAAAAAACGACCCCACCTTGATGTTTACCAACGCAGGCATGAATCAATTTAAAGATTTTTTCTTAGGTTATCAAACTCCAATGGAAAGACGTGTCGCGAATTCTCAGAAATGTTTGCGCGTTTCGGGAAAACACAATGACCTCGAAGAAGTTGGTGTCGACACTTATCACCATACCATGTTTGAAATGCTTGGAAATTGGTCGTTCGGAGATTACTTCAAAGAAGAAGCAATTGGGTGGGCATGGGAATTACTTACTGAAATTTACAAGATCCCAAAAGACAAATTATATGTCACTGTTTTTGAAGGTGATGCAAAAGATAATGTTCCGAGAGATGAAGAAAGTTTTAATATTTGGAAAAAATACATTGCTGAGGATCGAATAATCCTTGCATCCAAAAAAGACAACTTTTGGGAAATGGGTGATACAGGTCCATGTGGGCCTTGCACCGAAATTCATGTCGATTTGAGAGATGAAAGCGAGCGAAACAAGATTGATGGATTGACTTTGGTTAATAACGACCATCCACAGGTTATTGAGATATGGAATAACGTTTTCATGCAGTTTAATCGCAAGGCGAATGGTAGTTTAGAACCACTTCCAGCAACCCATGTCGATACGGGTATGGGATTGGAACGACTTTCCATGGCCTTGCAAGGAAAACAAAGCAACTACGACACTGATTTATTTCAGACCTTGATTCAGTACATGGTAAAAGTATCTGGAATCTCTTACGGAAAATCGGAAGAAACAGATATTGCCTTGCGCGTAATTGCGGATCACATTCGAGCGATTGCTTTTTCAATTGCCGATGGTCAGCTTCCTTCAAATAATGGTGCCGGGTATGTAATTAGAAGAATTTTAAGAAGAGCCGTTCGTTATGGATACCAAACGCTTGGACTGAAAGAACCATTCCTTTGCGATTTGTCTATCGTTTTGGGTGAAATCATGGGAAATCCTTATCAAGAACTAATCAATCAAAAGGAACTCATTTTCAAAGTAATCAAAGAAGAAGAGCAGAGTTTTTTCAGAACACTTGAATTGGGAATCAAACGAATTGATGATTTAATTGCACAATTGAAATCAAATAATACGCATGTTATTTCAGGAGAAGCTGTGTTTGAATTGTATGATACATATGGTTTCCCTGTCGATTTAACTTCCTTGATTGCAAGGGAAAATGGATTGAGTATCGATGAAGATGGCTTCAACAAAGAGCTACAAATTCAAAAAGACCGTTCACGTGCCGCGACGGCAGTTGAAACAGATGATTGGGTGCAAGTAAATCCGGATGTAGAAACAACATTCATCGGATACGATCATACCAACTCTGAAGTTGAGATTATCAAATACCGCAAAGTTTCTCAAAAAGGAAAAGAATTTTACCAGCTTGTTATAAATCAAACTCCATTCTATCCAGAAGGAGGAGGTCAAGTTGGAGACAAAGGTACTTTGAAAAACAAAGAAGTGGTTATTTCTATTTTCGATACGAAAAAGGAAAATAATTTAATTATTCATTTGACCGATAAGCTTCCAGATAATTTGAAGGGCACTTTTGAGGCTCAGGTGAATACACAAAAACGCGAACAAACCTCATTTAACCACTCCGCTACGCATTTATTACATTATGCATTGCGTAAGGTACTCGGAACACACGTAGAACAAAAAGGCTCCTTAGTCAATCCGGATTATTTGCGGTTTGACTTTTCGCATTTCGCAAAAGTAACCGATGAGGAAATGGCACAGATTGAAGCAATTGTTGGGGAAGCAATCCACTCCAATATCGCTTTAAATGAAAAACGTGCCGTGCAGATTGAAGAGGCAAAAGCAATGGGAGCAATGGCATTATTCGGTGAAAAATATGGAGAAAGTGTTCGAGTTATTCAATTTGGAGAATCAGTCGAATTATGCGGCGGAATTCATGTTTCATCGACTGGAAAAATTGGTTTGTTTAAAATCACCTCCGAAGCTGCAGTTGCTGCTGGAATCCGAAGAATTGAGGCAATTACTGGACCCACAGCCGAAAAGTACTTCCGAGAAAAGGCAGAAAAATTGGATGAAATTGCCAGTTTATTGAAAAATCCAAAAGATTTATCTAAAGCCATCGAGGATTTAATTTCAAAAAATCAACTTCTGGGAAAAGAAGTCGAACAATTGCTGCGTGAAAAAGCAAAAGGTCTAAAAGGTGAGTTAAAATCAAAGATTCAATCCATTGGATCTATTAACTTTTTGGGTGAAATCGTTGATCTCGACACAAATTCAATAAAAGATTTGCTCTTTCAGTTAAAAAATGAAACCGATAATTTCATTGGTGTAATCGGAAATTCTGAAAATGATAAATGTGGCTTAAGTTTGATTATCTCGGAAAATCTGGTTCAAGAAAAAAACTTGAATGCATCTCAAATCATCCGTGAAATTTCATCGCACATACAAGGTGGTGGGGGTGGACAGCCATTTTTCGCTACAGCAGGAGGAAAAAGAAAAGAAGGATTGCAAGATGCTATAACGCTTGTAAAAAAACTTGTTCAACCATAAGATAGCATCTCTTTTCTATACTACGATTTGATTAATTTACTCTTTAAAATCGCTAAGAATTTGTTGGCGTAATTAACCGATTCCTCTTCAATTTTAAATAAATAGATTGGCAGTAGAAAACAGAAAAGGACAATACAGGTTTCAATTACAAAATGAAACAATCCATTCGGAACTATCATTGACAGCGACTCACCAACCAAAAAAGTCAAAACTCCGAGTGCAATTAGATTTAATTGTTTCATCGCAAATGGATGAATTTTATAAACTTTATAAATAAAAATTAACCTGACTAAATTGTACAGTATAATTGTGAAACCTGTTGAAATCGCCGCACCATTCATACCCAGCAATGGTATCAACCAAAGATTTAAAAAGTAAATCGCAAAAATCATTATGAAGGTAAAGAATGCCTCGAATTTATACTTTTTCGATGTTAAAAAGATGATACTGTTAATTCCGCAATACATATCAGTCAATCGACCGAACATCAAATAGAAAAACACCCATTTTCCACTTAAAAATTCCTTTCCTGGAATAGCAAATAGAAAATCCACATTTAACCAAATTATCAAAAAGAAAAACGAACCAATCAATAAACTTACGGAACTCACTTTTTTGTAAAGACTTTCCATTTCATCCATTTTTTTATACTTCCATTGCTCAGCGACAATTG
>JBMLTP010000132.1:0-6669 GCA_049239885.1 Crocinitomicaceae bacterium | reverse complement strand
TATTTGACTCTATTCAAAGCCATTGCCTTGAGCATCCAATTTCTTCCAAATTGGATGCTCAAGGCAATGGCTTTGAATAGAGTCAAAGCCATTGCCTTGAGCATCCAATTTGGAAGAAATTTTCCAGGTTTCCTATTTTTTAGGTTAATGTACCAACCGATTTTTTTCATTACTGGAACTTTGTGGGTTTCCACAAATTCAATCCACGTTCCATCAGGATCTTCAATGTAGGAGAACCTTCCTCCAGCTTCGCCCATGTCGAATGTGTCGGAACTATCAACTGTAAATGGAAAACCTCCTGCTTCACATTCTTTTTTTAATTGTTCCATGCCTTGTACATCGAAACAAAGGTGAATGAAACCCCAATCCCCCCAAAATCGATTTTCAAATATGTTTCGTCTTCCAGTTTGATCGATTGCTTGAACAAGTTCAATTTGAGTTGGGCCTAATAACTTAGCGAAAGGACCTTTTCTTAATTCTTTGTGAGTCAATCGAACTCGACGAAACTGTTTATTTCCTCCGTTGATTACTCCAAAATCTTCAAACACGTCCGAAACATCATAATCAATCGTGTCATATCCAAGGATATCCTTATAGAGTTTTAAAGATTTTTCCATGTTGGAAACACCAATAATGGTTCCGGCAACACCACCACATTTTGATTCATGCCCCGTATCTGAAAACCAACCACTACCTTCTATAACTTGAAAAATATTGTCATTAGGGTCTTTCACGAAAAATGACAGCTTACCTGAGGGATCACGCATCGGTTCATTTAAAACATTTCCTCCGCTGTTTTTAATAAATTCATAGGATTTTCTTACATCCCTGGATTTGATTTTACAAGCAAACATCCCCAAGTCGCCTAGTTCAATTTCGAAAGAAGCCTTTTCTGTATTTCGACTGGTATATTGCCAAATTTCAAAGCCACCTCCACCTTCCATGCTTAACGCTAAAGTTGCTGTTCTGGATTGAACAACGCCACCAGTATATCTTGTCATCAATGGAGCGGGGGCTGCCTCTTCAAAAATTCGGACGTCAATCCCGAAATTGGTTCGATACCATTTCCAAATTTCCTGAACATTTGGGACACCAATTCCCATTTGTTGTATACCGCAGATGATTTTTTCCATGATTTTTTGATGCAAAAATAAAAATTGTTTTAACGTATCGCTCGCTCATTGAATAATACGTATCCATAGCTTATTTGAAATGCGAATGGACTGACTTGTTTTGGGAAATAATTTAATGTCGCCCGTAACGGCCCCACAGGTGAATGATAAATTAGTGAGGAAGAAAACAAATAGGAAGTGGAATTTAATGCTTGGTCGAATCCAATCGTTCCATCTGGTCTTTGACGAAGCTCAATGATAGGTTGATACAAATAGCCATCACCTCGTATATCGATGTTTTTATAAAGTGAAAAAACTAGGTTAACTCCTAATCCGATAAATTGTGGTGAACGGTATTCAGGTAAGAAATAAGTTTCAGCATCTGGAATAAGGTTAAATGAGGGGAGCGATAGCAAACTTGCTGTATAATTTGAGAAAAGCGATTGTGTATTGTAAACTCCTTTTGCATGAATACCCAAATGAAATAACTTGTAATTAACAATAAAGGATTGAAATTCGGCTTGTAAACTTAACCAAGAATGATCTTTGGATAAAGTGTCCTTTAAGATTGAAGTTGTTCCTGGATAAGTTTTTTCAAATCCATTTACATAACGAGCCTTAAATAAAAGGAAATGACCTGAACTTGCAAATTGTTTTCGATTAAGGCTATTTTTCAAAAATTCACCGGTAAATGTAAATCCGCTAAAAATTGTGTAGTCTGAAGTGTCTTTACTAGTAAACGATTGAGTTTGATAATAATCATCTTCTAATCCAAAATAACGTGCATCCCAAGTTAATTTTGAATTATTACCCAAGGGCATTTTAAGTTTTATTCCTCCATAAATTTCGTTTTGAACTAGAAATGAAGGTTTTACATCTTCAAAGAAGGTGGCGAAACTTCTGAAATAGTCCCACCTGTTTAATGTAAAATAACCAGAAATGGAAATAGGGTATACTGAAGGAATTTCAACGTTTATATCTGCTTTTGCAGAACCATAAAATTTACCAAAATAAGATTCTGCGTGAATGCTTGATGCAATTTTCCCTAAAGAACGGTATGTGAGGCCAAGATATCCCGTATTTACAGCTCGAGATGAGAAGTGCCCACCTACATCAACCTTAAAATCCTTTGCCTTTGTTATTTTTAAATCAAGGTTGAATGTGCTATCTTGTTTTTTTTGAAGTGTTGGTAATATATATTCTATTTGAGGGGTAGCATAAAGTCTAAAATAGCGTTTTTCCAATTTTTCTAACGATAGTAATTCCTTTTTACGTGAACGAATCATCGATTTGCCTGCATAAGTAATTTCCCTTTTGCGGTTATAATTATTTGAAATGGATGAGATGTTAAGTTCATTTACTTGACTTTTGAAAATCGCTCGTTTTTTTGTAAGTTCTTCCTTTGTCGTTTTAATTAAAATGAACTTTTCAAGTGAATCAAGTTGTTTCGATGCTGCCAAATAACCATCGTCGATAGCTTGTTTAACCATATCGAAATCAAATGTTCCGACATCAGTTCGTGGTTCAATTATAATTCCTTCGGTACAGGGCAGTTGAAAGTTTGTTGGCGTTGTCATCATTTGATTCACCAAACCAATGAAATCTCGCTCATTTATCGCCTTAGGATTGTCAGCAACCTTACTTCCAATGATAAAATCAGGATGAAAATCACGGTACATAACATCTACAGGAAAATTATTATATAAACCACCGTCAAAAAGTATGACATTATTAATTTTAATCGGGTTCACATACAATGGATACGTCATAGACGCTCGAACGGCTTCGTTTAAATTGCCTTTTGAGAAAATCACACTTTTTTTATTGACTATGTCTGATGCCACACAACGAAAGGGAACAAAGAGTTGGTTGAAATCGTTTGATTTTGAAGCACTTGTTAACCCCATTATTTTCAACATTTCAAAGTCGAGTAGGGAAGGAGTGACGAGATTTAACGGTATCGATTTCTTTAGAATGCTATCTCTTGAAAATGAAAAACTTAAGACGTTTGCGTTGAGATCCTCTTTTCGAAGTAAAAATTGTTTGTCCGGATTTAGTTTACCAGAAGTCATCAGTTGGAAATCTTCACTTAAGACATACGTTTCAATTTCTTCAGGTGAAAATCCGCAGGCATATAAACTTCCAACCAGCGCTCCTGCTGAAGTTCCGGTAATATAATCGATAGGAATTCCACGTTCCTCTAGGGCTTTTAAAACTCCAATATGAGCGATTCCTGCAGCTCCACCACCACTTAGCACCAGGCCGATTCGTTGTTGGGCATTTGACAAATGAGTACAAACAAGAAATAGTGCAAGAAAAATTGTGGAAATGACTTTCAATTTTGTTCTTTTGCACAAATTTAGATTTAAAAAAGGGAAAATGAAATCGAATAAAGGGTTAAAATTGAATGAGCTTAACATCACATTGAAATGTGGTTTTGGTTTCGAAGAGACTTTAGCAGAGGAACTTAATGAAATGGGTTACGAACAAACCCAAATCATGAACCGAGCAGTTCGTATCATTGGAACCTGGAAAGACGTATATTATCTAAATTTACATGTTCGCTGCGCCATCTCTGTTTTAGTAGAACTAGATCACTTTTTCATTCGATCCGATGAAGATTTATATAAAAAAGCATTACGGATTGACTGGACATCATTTTTTGATGTTTCTAAAACTTTTGCAGTTAAAGGGGCTGTCTTTTCCACTTTATTTAACAACACTCAATATCCTTTTTTATTGATAAAAGATGCGATAGTAGATAAATTCAGAGATGAATATGATGAACGTCCAAATGTTGAATTGAAAACTCCTCATGTTGTATTTGACGTTTATATCAAGGAAAATGAAGTTACAATTTCAGTTAATTCTAGTGGACTACCACTTTTTCAGCGAGGATATCGTAGTTCAGTCGGTGAGGCGCCATTGAATGAAGTAGTTGCGGCAAGTTTAATTCGACTGTCAAAATGGGATCGAAAAACCAATTTCATGGATCCGTTTTGTGGTTCTGGAACTATTTTAATTGAAGCTGCTTTATTGGCAACTGGAATTCCATCAAATATCGAAAGACAACATTACGCTTTTAAAAATTTAAAGAATTTTGATTCAGAGGTATGGGATGAAATTTATAGCACTGCTAAAAGGGTTGTCCGAGAACTACCTTGTTCAATATCAGGTTCGGATCTTTCAGATGAAATGGTTTTGAAAACACGAAGAAACTTAAGAACTATGAGTTTTGGGAGATTTATTGAAACGTCAGTTAAATCATTTGAAGAAATTCAAAGTTCTGACGAGAAGTGTTTTGTGTTGACAAATCCTCCGTATGGAGAGCGAATTCAGGCGAAAATCCCAGAATTGTATGAGTCCATTGGAAATTGGCTAAAAAACAACATGCCAAATACAGAGGCTTGGATTATTTCATCTTCTGAAGAAGGATTTAAATCAATTGGATTAAAACCCTCTAAAAAGTATAAACTTTATAACGGTGATTTGGAATGTTCATTTAGAAGATTCGACATTTATGAAGGATCAAAACGAACTAAACTTTGATTTTATATCTCATTACGAAATCGTTCATATAGAACCCATTTCCAATCTCGAAATCCTGTTCATTAATAACATTAAATCCGAATCTTTTGTAGAATTCTATGGCTGGATTATTCCGATTTACTTGTAACGACATTGAATTCATTTCGTGTGCTTTGGCAAAATCGCAAGCTTCTTGCATTAGTTTGTAACCGAAGCCATTTCCGTGTTGCTCGTGCAAAACATAGATTTTATGAATTTTCATATTTCCATCTTCGGGATGATCGGTCTCCACATCCATAAAGCCTATATCAATTCCATTTGATGCTATGCAAAAATAAGTATGATTCTTTTTGAAATTTGTTTCCAAAGTTTCAATCGAATACATCCAATTCAGCATGTAATTCATTTGTTCTGCACTAATTATTTCCCCATAGGTTAAAGGCCAGATTCGGTATGCCAAATCTTTAACAATCTCAAGTTCGTCTAGCTTGAGAATTCGAATTGCCATTATTGCTTTATGAATTTATCTTGTTGGACTTTACCGTCAATCAAGATTTTAATGAAATATTGTCCTGCAGGTAGATCTGACACATACACCTTCCCATTAATGATGGGTTTTTCAAAATAATTCCCCGTCATATCGAAAATTTCAACCGTTTTAGGAAGTTCCTCTACAATTGTAAAGTGAAGTTCATTCATGACCGGATTCGGATAAACGCTCCACATCAATTCAACAGGTGGATTTTCCATTCCAGCTGTTTCAAGAGCTAATTTCACAGCCGCATATGCATTGATTTTACCAGCTCCCCAGCGATTGCTTCCTTCAGGAGGAATAACCCCGGTGAAATTATCCTGACGAGCCGTTTGCATGATGATTTCTTTAACTTGTCGGGCAGATAAGTATGGATTTGCATCTAAAATTAAGGCGGACACACCAGCAACCATTGGTGATGCCATTGAGGTACCTGATAGTTTTGCAAAATGGTAGGTTCGGCCATTAAAATCAACTGATCCGGATGAGGAAAATGCGGCATCTGTAAAAGACGACATGGACGAAATAATGCTCACCCCAGGAGCTGCAATATCTGGTTTCATTACACCATCATACCGCGGTCCAAAACTAGAAAATGAAGCTATTGCACCGCCAGCTGTTGCTGTCCCTGAAGTTTGATATTGGGTAGCATACGCGGCTACACTTATCACATCGTCCGAACAGGATGGTTCACTTATACCATTCAAATTATCTCCAGCAATTGTGCCCGATCCGGCTGTTGAAAAAGGCATTCCCCAGTTCCCAACATCATTTGTAAGTTCGGTAACATTCCAGTAGTGAACAGTGCCTGTTGGAGCTGTGGACTTTAAAATAATCTTCAATGCTGTATTCGTGTTTTTAACTCTCAATCGCATCGTTGGTCGATTATTTAAATTGTGTGCGCTGTCAGCAGAGATATTATACCAAATCGTATCTGCACCAGCCACTAAAAAAGTATCGATATAAGAATTAGTTGTATCGGTTGAATACAAAGGGCTTTCAACTAACGTTACATTAGAAGAATTAGCAACAATAATTCCATTTGCAAAACCATGCCCTGGTTCTCCCCAAGCGTGTATACTTTGTCCCCACATATTTGCATTTGCTGAATAGGAGTAGAAATCAATTTTAGATTTAATTGTTTCGTTGTTGAATGTCTTTTTTAAATGAAAATTCACATTTCCGTTATTCCCAGCTGAATTTGCAAAAACAACTCCAAGATCCGTATATGCGGTGATTGCTTGACTTAATAGAGACGTTCCATCCAAAGTGCCAAAATGATACAAGCCCCAGCTCATATTAACCACTAGTCTTTTGTTATCTGCTTGCGCTTTTTGATACATCCATTCCCAAGCGTCAAGAACAGCTGCGACATCAACTAAAAATGTAACAAAAAGGAAATTGGATTCAAACGCAACACCGCGATATGCTGTTCCTGCGCCACCACCTCCTGCAATACCTGCCACGTGAGAACCATGTGTAGCATAGGAGTAAATA
>JBMLTP010000131.1:0-30456 GCA_049239885.1 Crocinitomicaceae bacterium | reverse complement strand
GAGAAGATTATGAATTTGTCGCACATCCTGGACAAGCTGATTATTTGGATGAACACAATGGTCGTTTTTGTATAACTCCTGAATATCCAAATGGAATCTATTGCTACTATGCCACCGTTGATGCAGATTGGAATTCGGCCTATCCGTATGCGGTTGGTCCTTATTTCTATGGAAATAAAACAGCTTCAAAGGTTACAACTATCGGAGAAACGGTTACCACATACACCAGCACTGCTGGAGTTGAAGATAAAATCATCGAATTTTCTATCTTTCCGAACCCTGCAAATGATTTATTAATAATCCAAGTTAATGGTTTGAATGATACGGATTTGAACGTTGAACTCTTTGATCTTTCAGGAAAATTAATTGCTAAGAATAAAATCCTTCAAGGAAGCACAATTTCCTATTTCGATGTCTCAACTATTTATTCTGGAATTTACTTTTTAAGGGTTGGAAACAAGACTATTGAAGTCAAAATTGGAATCTAAAATAGTTTATTCAGATCTTTCGCATGCTTTATTTCAATCACCAAATCTGCGATTAAATCAATCTTCATATTTACTTGAGCTCCTCCTGCGTAGATCGGTGTATCACCAACAGCCACTTTTAGCTGTTGGAAATACTTTACCAAAAATTCATCCTCAACGGCGGTTAACCACGAAGTGATGACAGCACTTGGTTTTAATATTTTAATGCAATCCAAGGCTGACTCAAAAGGTAAACTTTGTCCGAGATAAACGGAGTTTAGACCTTTAAAACGTAGGAGAAACTGATAATACAAAAGACCTATTTCATGCCATTCATGTTCTGGAAGGAAAAGCATTATTGAGGGCTTGCTAGAATCCGGAATGGGAAGCTTATCTATTTCAGAAATAATTTTCTGCCTGATTAAATTTGAGATAAAATGCTCCTGTGCTGCTGAGATTGAACCAACCAACCACATAACTCCAATTCGGTCTAAGAAAGGAATTAAGTGATGGGTAAATGTGTTTTCTAAACCAACCTCCCTTATCAAATCATTCAAGGTGTCACGAAAGAGTAATTCATCTAACTGGATTAAGGCAAGTATTAACTTTTCTCCACTATTATCAAGTTCGGTGGACACCCTAATTTTCCAAACCAGCTCGTTTATCTCCTCCTTGGAAAGATTGGCTATTTTAGATATTTTGTAACCGCTTTTATTTAAAAGACTAATATTCAATAAGTAAGTTAACTCATCATCCGTGTAGGTCCTTATTTGCGTATCGGTTCGCTCTGGAATTAACAATGCGTATCGCTTTTCCCATATACGTAACGTATGAGCTTTGATACCCGTTAAAACCTCGATGTCTTTTATTTTATATTCTCCCACAACTAATGCTTTAACAACAGATAATCTAATTTGTTCTATCGGATAAATAAAATATCGGATATATCATCTACCTTTGACAAATGCTAATAAAAGAAGCCGTTTTCGTTGTTTCCAACACAGAAATTAAAAATTGCCCGACTGATAAAAAACCTGAATTCGCTTTTATTGGTCGTTCCAATGTCGGAAAATCTTCTTTGATTAATATGTTAACTGGAAAAAAGGGTCTAGCTAAAACGTCAGGAACACCTGGAAAAACTCAATTAATCAATCATTTTATAATAAATGACCAATGGTATATTGTCGATCTACCAGGTTATGGCTACGCAAGAGCCTCAAAAACCATGCGGTCGAAATGGGAAAAATTCATAGCAGATTACCTTACAAAACGCGAAACACTAATGAATATATTCGTTTTGTTGGATGCACGCCTAGAGCCCCAAAAAATAGATCTTGAATTTATGAATTGGTGTGGAGAAAAAGGGTTGCCGTTCTCAATGGTCTTCACCAAAATCGACAAGCTTTCGAGTTCTGTTCTTCAAAAAAACTTAGCTAAATACAAAAAGGAAATGCTTAAATATTGGGATGAAATGCCCCCTGTTTTTACAAGCTCAAGCACATCCTGTTTTGGTAGAGAGCAATTATTGAATTATATTGAAGTCATTATAAGATAACTTTATTCGAACCAAACTTTATTGAAAAAAAACTTTGGTCTATCAGAGTGAATAAACTTATTTCCACCAAAGGTTTTAATTACGGCAAAATAATTTTCACCAAACATGACTCTTACCCAATTCAAACCTTCTGGGTAGGTATCTGAAAGACCTTCGTAGATTTCAGTTCCGTTATCTAACATTTTTCTGTCATAAGGCGAATTAGGTGGACTCGCAATGTAAATCGACGCAATTTCTTCCAGAGTCAAAGAACTATCCATTGGCTGAATATCAATTTGATAGGTGTTTCCTTGACCCAGATCCCTATACTTCAAAGTGATGCTTTTATCCTCATTTGTTTTCTCAAATGGCTTGCCTGGAAATTTCGCAACAAGACCTATTTGCTCATTGAAGTATAAATATTCGTTATTCGATTTTACATCCAATTTCGCTTTTATCGGATTTTCAGATATCGTCCACAACACTGGTCTTAAACGATAACCTTTAGAACGTAAAAGACGAATCAATCCATCCGAGCCCGCCATGTGACCGGAGCCAACTGCGCAAAAAAGACTTTTCTTGGTTTTCAATAATGAATCTAGTTTAGAAGCCATTTTGATGTTTCTTTTTACGATTAAATTCTCGTAAGCATTTTCTTTTATCGAAAGATTGGCTTCAACAAATCTGTTGAGCGCATCTAAATCACCTTTTAAATACAAATCCATCAATTTTTCCTCAGCGAAATCAATTAAACTTAAATTAATTGCATCTCGCTCAACGATTGGGAAGTCAGAAACCAATTCCATTTGATCAACCAAAGATTCAAGCTCATGAAAGGTTTTTTTAGCATTAAAGCAATAGGTTTCAAAATAAGCATCCAAAAACTGAGGCATTCCATTTTCAGATCCATAAAAAGTGCTTGAAGCCTCATTAGAACCAGTGTAAGGCTGACCATTTTTATCGTAAAGTGTACTTGGAATATTTCTTCTTGTATCAAGTTTTTCAAACAATTTAAACATGTCCGTTTCCAAGACGATGGATTCAGAATTATTCAATGCTAAATAAAGTGAATCTGAAAATGCAAAGACGCGTTTGTCATTCGAATGTATGGTTCCAAATAAATAAGATTTCGGTCCTTTCCCGTTCAAGGAAATCTCCCAAAGAAGCTCCTTGTTTGGTTCGATAATTTGCGCTTGTAAATAACCAAACAGACAAAATAGAAACAAGAAAAGGGCTTTGTTCATTAAATCAAAGTTACTTAATAAAGTTGATTTTCGATTAGTGAAATTTATCGGTTGGGTTATAAATTCCGAGCAAGGTTCAAAGATAATATTCGGATACCTTCATTTAATTCTTAAAAATCTTAAAGCTCTTACTTTCATTATTTAACGTTAGATAAATTTGATAAACCCCTCTTTCAAGATTTTCAATGTTTAATTCTTTTATCATTCTTCCAGATGCAATTTTTAAACCTAGAACATTGAAGATTTGATAATCCAACAGCTCATCAGAATTTATCCTTAAAACCGTATTCGCTGGATTGGGGAAGAACTGTAAGGTTGACATTACACTCTCCGTAATTGAAGCTGATGGGCAACTTTTAATTGAAAGAAAATCCCAGATAACTTGTGGCGAATAAAAATCCATATTGATAATTCCTGCTCCACCAACCAATGTTGAAATTCCAGGCCACTGATGACCGCCACCGGTAATCTTTATCAACTCCAAAGGACTTGTGCAACTCGAATAAGAAATGCGTTCAGGGGAAGAAAAATCTGTTAAACTAGGATTTGGCATGACAACAGAAGTCAGAGTCGAATTGCAATTTAGAAAAGAAGCCCATTTTTGCATGGTTTGATCGACAGAAACCCCAGTAGAAGGACCACCATCATATGGAACTATTGCATCCGATGTGCCATGAATATGCAATACTGCAGGATTGTATTGAGGATTGCAATTGGCATAAGTTGTATCACTCATATTTCCTGAAACGGTTGCAATTGCTGCAAAACATTCAGAGGATTCACATGCCATTTTGTGACTCATAAATCCACCATTAGAAAAACCGCACAAGTATTGTTTTTGCGGATTTGTATTGAAATTAGTGTGGAAATATTGAACAAGTGTTTCAATAAACCCCTTGTCATCAGCTGAAGAAACAGTAACATTCATACTGGCGTTCCAAGCATTATTTAGACCATTTGGATAACAAACGATGAAATTATTAGCCTCAGCTAGTTGATTGAATTGAGTAATATCCATTACCCCACCACCAGTCTGTGTTAATCCGTGTAAAACAACAAGTAAAGGCAACTGTTGACTGGGAGTCCATGCAGTTGGTTTGTAATACATGTATGTTCGAGTGTTACCCCCGTGTGAAATTGATTCCAAAACTTGGGCATTCGTTTTTAAAGTAAATAAACTCAAACAGATTAAAATAAAATTTTTCATTAAGAATGGAAATAAAAAAGGCAGGAAAACCTGCCTTTCCAATTTGATGTACTAATTATTGTTTTACAAATCGAATTATTTTAACTGAGCTCTCGTTTTGAATAACTACAGAATAAATTCCTTTTTCAAAATTCGAAATGTTTAACTGCTTTTGATCACTTTTCGCTACTATTCTTCTTCCGAATTGATCAACTATTTGATAGGTAGATGTCTTATCTAAACCTAAAAAGTTAATCTCGGTTTGCGCCGGGTTAGGAAATATCAAAAGATTCTTATCTTCAAGTGAATTTAAACTCGCTGTGCCTTCATACAACAGTTGGTCATAAGCAACAAGCCACTGAGGATTAGACTTTAAGCCACAATACAATTGTAAAATCACATTATACGTTCCAGTAGTTCCAGGTGAAAATAGATACGTCGCATTAACTGTTGTAGAGGTTCCGTCATTAAACCCAATAGTCCATGTAACGACAGTTGAATCAACCAAGTCAACATAAGAAAGAATTGAAGCACTTGTGACAGTGTTATAATCAAAACTACAATTATCAATCCAAGTTCCTGAAATTGTGCCAATCACCGTGGAATCATTGCTGATGTTTCCATTTAAAACGATTGTATCTCCGACATTTGCCCCACCTGAACCTACTAAACCCGCAGCACTCGCAGAGCAGCCGTTTGCGTCCGTAACGGTTAAATCATAAACTGCTGTGCAAAGATTTGACTGAGTAGCTGTTGTTGAACCATTAGACCAAAGATAAATGTATGGTGCTGTTCCGCCAAAAACCGATGGCACAATAGATCCATCACAAAGGCCGATTGCCGAAACATTTGTAATGTTCAAATTGGCAGTAAATCCACCGCAATTTACTGTTGTAGAATCATAAATAGTTATTGAATCACAGACTTGACAACCAATACCATCAGTAACGCAAACTTGATAAGTCCCTGGACACAAGTTTTCTAACACAGCACTAGAATCACCATTATTCCAAGCATATGATGGAACACCAACGGTTCCGTCAATAATAGTATTTAATACACCATTACACAAAGAAGGAGAAGACGGAAAAGCACCTATATTGATATTTAGAGATAACGCGCATTCGATTGCAACATTTGTTGTTGTTGAAAAACTACAACCATTTGCATCACTTACATTAACGGTATAATTACCCGCACACAAATTCGTTGGATTGTTAGAGCCATAGAAAACGGTTCCATTCCCAATTGAATAGTAATATGGAGCTGTTCCACCAAAAGGAGTTACTAAAACGGAACCATTGCATGCGTTTGGGCCTTCAGTAGAACTAGGAACTACAGTTGCTCCAAAACTCGAGCAAGAACTAGAACCAATGTTCCATATTGCTGTTCCTGTGCAACCTGCAGTATCAGTAACAATTAGAGTACCATTTGATCCAAAACACAAACCAGATAAACTAGGTGAATTAAAGTTCACACAACCATTACAATTCCAAGAATAGGTTACTGGCCCGTTATTTCCTGTTGTCGTTGCCAAAATTGATCCATCGCAAAGGGAAGAATCAGTAGCATTATTAACACTCAAATTAACGTTAATTGTACATTGGGAATAAACTAAAGTCCCGATAAGAGTGAAAAGACTAAGTAAAAATAATTTCATAATTAATTCATTTATAGATTTTAAGACTTCAAAATTAATCAAAAGTTGCCTATTTTCATAAATTGCTTGTCATTTCTTACTTTTGACGAATGAAATTCATAATAAACTCGTTTATTTTATTTAATTGTTTTTTAACATTTTCTCAACGAAATACAAAACCCAAATTAGTTGTTGGAATCGTCGTTGACCAAATGTGTTACGATTATTTGTATCGTTTTCAACATCATTTTTCAGAAGGTGGCTTCAATAAATTCTTAAATCAAGGATTGAATTGCCGAAATGTAGTTTACAATTACGTTCCCACTTACACAGGCCCAGGACACGCATCGATTTATACAGGCACAACTCCAAATAATCATGGAATCGTTGGGAATGAATGGTATAATCGACATTCAAATAATGCCATTAATTGTGTTTCGGATGAAAATTCTTCAACCATTGGAAGTGATTCTGAAGAAGGCAATGCTTCACCCGTTAATTTGAAAACCTACACGATAACCGATCAACTTAAAATGACCTACCCAAATGCCAAAGTCGTTTCGATGTCTATTAAAGATCGAGGCGCAATTCTTCCCGGCGGACATTTGAGCGACGGAAGTTATTGGTTTGATTATGCCTCTGGAACATTCATCACAAGTTCGTTTTTTAAGAAGGAGCTTCCAAAATGGGTAACTAATTTCAATTCAAAGAACAATGCTCAAACCTATACAAAAACATGGGATTTACTTTTACCAAAAGAAAAATACCAATCGGTTGATGACAGCCCTTATGAAATCTTGGTCGGAGGAAAATCTACACCAACTTTTCCATACGAATTTCAAAAAATGTCAGGAGGAAAATTGAATACACAATATTTTACAGTCTCACCTTTTGCAAATACCTTGCTTACTGATTTCGCGTTGGAGTCAATTTCCAATGAAAACCTAGGTCTGGACAAACAAACTGATATGCTATGTATCAGTTATTCAACTCCCGATATTGCAGGACATACATTCGGCCCTTATTCATTGGAAATAGAAGACATGTATGTGCGATTAGACAGAGAATTGGAACGGCTTTTGACACATCTCGAAACGAAGTTCGGAAAGGATGGATTTGTTGTTTTTCTCACGGCTGATCACGCGGTTGTTCCTGTTCCTCAAATGCTTGTGGATAAAAAATTACCTGGAGGATATCTCTTTTTAGATCAACATATAAAAGAGCTAAAAGGTGCTTCCACATCAAAATTCAATGCCGATTTAATCGAGTTTGAAACCAATCAAAACATTTATTTGAATCTTGAAAAAATTAATGCACTTAAATTAAACAAAGATGAAGTTATTTCATTTTTTGCCGAAAAGATAAAAACTTGGACCCATGTGAAAGCCGTTTTTACTTCTCAAGAACTTTCCAATCCTGCAAGAGATAACCAATGGAAAGATATGGTTCGATTAGGTTTTGAGTCGAAACGCAGTGGAGAAATTATTTTCATTATGGAACCAGGATTTTTAGTCAAAGAGATTGACTCTGAGAAAGCACATCGAGGAACCTCCCATGGATCCTCTTTCAATTATGACACACACGTTCCGCTGCTTTGGTATGGTTCACAAATTCCCTCAAAAGATGTTTACGAAACCTACGAAATCATTGATATCGCGCCAACATTGACCCACATTTTAAATTTGCAACGCTCGGGAGCAATGACAGGAAAGCCAATTCTCGAAGTTTTGAAAAAATAACGGATGGAAGAATTAAAATTTTTTCTTAATCACTTAGGTCAAACGAATGAAAAACCCTTCTTGATAGAAGTTGATCGAGCTGAAGGGATTAACATTTACGACAAAGAAGGCAAAGCCTATATGGACATGATATCGGGTGTGGCGGTCAACAACATCGGGCATCGGCACCCAAAAGTTATTCAAGCCATACAAAATCAATTAGAAAAGCATTTGCATGTCATGGTGTATGGTGAATTCGTTCAGGATGCTCAAAATGAAATGGCGAAAGAACTCACAGAGCTTCTCCCAAAACAGCTAAATTGTGTCTATACTGTTAATTCTGGTACGGAAGCGATTGAAGCAGCGCTTAAATTGGCAAAGCGGCACACGGGAAGAACGGAAATCGTTTCTTTTCGCGGTTCCTACCACGGAAGTACACATGGTGCAATGAGTGTTTCTGGCAATGAAATCAAAAAACAAGCGTATCGACCTTTATTGCCCGATGTGCGTTTCCTTGAGTTCAATAATCCGGAAATGTTGAGTCAGATTTCCGAAAAAACGGCTGGAGTCATCATTGAAACGGTGCAAGGAGATGCAGGAGTTCGTATTCCTAAAAAAGAGTTTCTCATAGCTTTGAGAAAGCGATGTGATAAGGTTGGTGCTCAACTTATTTTTGATGAAATTCAATGCGGAATGGGCAGAACAGGTAAAGTTTTCGCATTTGAATATTTTGGAGTTATTCCAGATATATTGACGCTTGGAAAGGCCTTGGGTGGCGGAATGTCGATTGGCGCCCTTATTTCTTCCAAAGAGAAAATGCATGTCTTCACGAATAATCCAATGCTTGGACACATTACAACTTTTGGCGGACATCCACTAAATTGTGCAGCATCAGCAGCTTTTTTAAAAGTTCTGAAAACTGAAATTGATTGGAACGAAGTCGAACGGTTGGGAGCATTACTCGAAAAAACTATCGGTCAAAGTCATGAAATAAAGGAAATTCGACGAATTGGGATGATGTATGCCTTCGACATGGAATCATCTGAGCGCGTGGCGAAAGTCGTCGAAAAATGTTTAGAAAAAGGATTGATTACTTTTTGGTTTTTATCTCATCCATATAGTTTCAGACTCTCACCACCACTTAACATTTCGGAGGAAGAAATTCTACTTGGCGGAAAACTTATTCTTGAAGCGATTAGGGAGACGGCTTCGTAAAAATCTGAATGACGCCGCAACAAACCTAAATATATCACTAATTAAAAGTATCTACAATGGTATCTCCACCGTTGTAATAACGCAATTTCAACTCGTCTTTCTTCAAGCGAACGATTTCCCAACTGGCAGCATTTGCCGAACTTGCAGGAGTAGTTAACAACTCAAGTTTATCATCAGAAAATTTCCAAGTACCTATTTCATTGAAAAATGGAACCCCTAAGATAGTGGCCTTTGATGTATATGTCTCATCATCTTTTATGACTACCTCCCACGTATCATTGCTCAAGTTAGTTGTTGATCCATTTGTCGTTCGAGAGGCTAAATTCCAGGTATTCGTAATTCTTGCTTTCTTAGTCAAGAAAGTAAATTTCGGTCCTTCCTCATATTTACCACAAGATGATATTCCGGCTATTGAAAGTGTCAGAACGAATAAGTAAATCGCAATTTTTTTCAATTAAAGTGTTTTAAGGTAGAACAAATTTAAGTAAATAAAATTTCGCCGACGGAAAAAAGAATTGAAAGAAGTATCTTTGCAAACAACCAATTAAAGCGATGAAAGTCACCGAGCATATTAAAGCGTCAAAAGACACCTTGTTTTCCTTTGAAATTCTTCCTCCCTTGAAAGGAAAGAGTATTCAATCCATTTACGATGGGATTGACCCGTTAATGGAATTTAAGCCTAAGTTCGTAAACGTCACCTATCATCGTGAGGAGTTTATTTACAAGGAACGAGAAAACGGTTTGCTCGAAAAAATTGCAATTCGTAAACGTCCTGGAACTGTTGGTATTTGTGCGGCTATTATGAACAAGTATCAGGTCGATGCTGTTCCACATTTAATCTGCGGTGGATTTAGCAAAGAGGAGACCGAAAACGCATTGATCGATCTGCAATTTTTAGGAATTGATAATGTTCTTGCTTTGCGAGGTGATTCCATAAAAACGGAAAGTTCTTTTCGACCGCATTCGGATGGACATGCATTCGCAGAACAGTTAATCCAACAGATTACGGATATGAATGGTGGTAATTACATGATGGATGATGTTCAATTAGAGCCGACAGACTTTTGCATTGGAACGGCAGGATATCCCGAGAAACACTTTGAAGCGATGAATTTATCTTTCGATTTACAAAACTTGAAAAGAAAGGTTGAAGCCGGCGCGGAGTATATTGTAACTCAAATGTTTTTTGACAACAGCAAGTTTTTTTCTTTCGTGGAAGAATGCCGAAAAATCGGGATTAATGTGCCAATAATTCCAGGATTGAAACCTATTAAAAATCTGACACACATTTCCTTTTTGCCAAAATTCTTTCACATTGATTATCCTGTGGAATTATCAAGTGAACTTCTGAAATGTAAAGACAATAAATCCGTTGAACAAGTTGGAATCGAATGGGGAATTCAACAATCAAAAGAATTAAAAGCAGCAGGAGTTCCTTGTATTCATTATTACACGATGTCCAATTCATCATCGGTAAAGGCAATTGCCAAAGAGGTATTTTAAAATTTATTTTATGCGAAAACCACTCTTGATTATTTGTTTATTATTCGTTTATACTTTTGGGTTTGCGCAAGGACTTAAACTAAAGAATGTTTTGGTAATTGGTCAATTTGATAAACCTGAGGATCGTTATGCGATTGAAGTTAATTTAACGGAACTTTTAACCAATGCTGGAATCAAGGCATCACCATCCTTAAATGTTTTGAAGCAGGGAACCTCAGCAGTGAATTTGGTAAGCGACTCGATTCAACAATTAATTAAATCAAAAGGATTCGATACCTATGTTGTAGTTAATGTGAGGGGCTATGACCGCAATTTCAAACCTTCTGAAACGAAAATATCACTAGAAGAAATGTTGAATATGGCCAGTTTATACCATATTTACCGAGATGAAGCAACGTCAGTAAGCTTTGAGTTTACTTTTTTTAGAAATGGAGCAGTGGTATATCGAGACATTCTTAAATGCGGCAACGTTTCAAATCGAGATTCCGTTATCAAACGATTTAGGAAGAAAATGCCTAAGTTGATTGAGAAAAGTTGGAAATCTTAATTCCCCATTCTGAATTTCTTATCATACTCAGCATCTTGTGAGTCGCCATATGCTCCGCATTTTGGAGGTCTCTCAAACAGTTTGATAAATTTAATTTGCGCTTGAATAGGCCAATATTGAGATGAAAACCAATTCATTTTCGCATTGAAACCATTCCATTGATGAAAACCCAAAATTGGAATCTGCGCACCAGGAATCATCATCCAAGCGCGATTCAATCGGATTCCGACACCCAAGGAATAATGCATTTGAACCATTAAAGGTTTTTGAAAACTCAAATCCTTTTGATACTGTGAGAAATTATCCTTGTAGTCTTTATCACCTTGAAAAAGATTGTAATCAAAATTCAACCCTAAGCTTTGGTCGATAAAGTATTTCTTCGCCTTATCAATTTTTTTCTTTCCGATATATTTCAAATTATGGGCTGAAATTCGCCCGTACAAATAACCATTCCGAAATTCCCCATTGCCCGTTTGAGTCGATACAACTTCTCCTAATGCATTTTTAAACTGAATAGTTGTGGATTCTTCTCCAGAATATTGTCTATATCCGAAACCCCAATCAACGTAATCCAATAGCCTATTCTTTATCAATGGTCTCCATTTTGGAAAGTGAGCCATTCCAAACTCCGCAAAAAAACCAACATTTCCCTTAGGCTTAATCTCATAAATGCCTCGTGCGCCACTATTATCAGTAATTTCTCCTGAAATAGCCTTGGACGGCATCAAGTATGTTGGCCCGAAAGAAAATTGAATTCCATCGTTTTTAACGAGGATATAATCACGCCCTTTTGATCCCTTTTTGAATCCACCTTGAGCAAAGGATAGAGATGAAATTAGTAAGGTAAAATAAACAAATAGTGCTTTCATTATCTAAAAATTAAAATGCTGACTTAATTCTAGTATTCGATCCATCACCTCAGCTTGATCCCAGTTTTTCTCAATGTCTGGCATTTCCATGATTTGATCCATTATTTGATTTTGAAGTTGACCTTGTTTGTAAGCAACGCTATATCGAATATTGCTGAAAGTTACTTGAGAATATAACGGCAACCATTTATTTGGGTACAGTTCACTGAATTTGGCTTCAATTTTCTTTCTCAATAAAAACGCAGGGTCTGCCACATAATCTCGCATCACGTAGTAATTATCAAGAGACAAATCCTGAAGCGCATCACCATCCGGTTTACGAGTTTGGCTATACTCTTCGAAAACCTTAGGCCAGTCTTCGTTGTGTTTTTGCATCAATCCCCATAAAACTGAGCAATCCTCGAAACCTGCATTCATACCCTGTCCATAAAATGGAACCGTTGCATGCGCCGCGTCTCCCATCAAGGCAACCTTTCCCTTCGTCCATGGATAGCAGCGAATGATGGCTAGATTTGATAGCGGGTGATCTTCCCACGCATCGGCAATGTTTGGCATCATTTCAAAGAAATCAGGGAATACCGTTTTGAAGAAATTGTTTACCGCATCTTTCGAGTTCAATTTATCAAATGAAAATTCATCATTTTCATGCGGCATAAACAAAGTACACGTAAACGACCCGTCTTCATTAGCCAAAGCAATCAACATAAAACGTCCGCGAGGCCATATATGTAGAGAGTTTTTATCCATTGGATATGATCCGTCCGGATTAGCTGGAAGTAAAATTTCACGATAACCATCTGCAATGTAGTTTTGGCTATATTGAAAACGATCAAGTTTCTGCATCGAATTATATCTAACAGCTGAAAAAGCTCCATCTGCAGCGAAAATCAAGTCCGATTGAACCTGAAATTCTTCTCCTGTCAACGAATTCTTTAAAAAAGCGATTCCTTTATTTAAATCTACATTTTTACATTCTATATTGTAATGAATGGTGGCATTCCCATGTTTTTCGGCAATGTCCATCATTTTGGCATTAACTTTACCTCTAGAAACGGAAAAAATCGCCTGATCGTCCTTGCCATATTGCTGATAAGTCAGATTTCCTTCCAAATCGTGCATCATTCTTCCAAACATTGGGATAGCAATCTCACGAATTTCGTCTCCAACTCCAACGGCATCCAAGGCTGTCCATCCACGAACAGACAAAGCTAAATTTATAGACTTTCCAGCAGAAATCTCTGCTTTACGAATATCAGAACGACGTTCATAAATCGTAACTTTATATCCAGCTTTCGACAGGTAAACGGCCCACAAGGAACCAACCAATCCGGCACCAATGATGACGGCTTCTTTCTTTTTTTCCATAGAAACTATTTATGACTTAGTCAACAACAAAAGTAGCTAGAAAGTTTAATTAATTTTTTTTCGCCAAGGAATGAACCCGAAGAAATTTCCTTGGAAACTAACTATATTTCCAAATTATTGAACGCGGGTTCAACTTCTTCCTCCCAATAATAATCGTTGTCCCAATCCACACTTAAATGGTCTTCCGCTGACTTGTAACCCGTCGAATCTATTTTAAAAATTCCAATTGGCGAAAATCCTTCATCCCAATAACGACCATCAAGGTATGAAGACCCATCAATTTTACTAAGCTGATCAAATATGTTTTTCATTAATGTTTCTGGCGGATACCAAGCTGATTCAAAAGAAAGAAAATATTTTTGACTTTCAACTCGGTATTGGTCCATCAAAGTAATCCATTTTGACCCAACTTTATCAATAAAAAGTTCAGCACCTGATCCAAATTGACCAATAAAATCCTCTGTTGTATAATTTTTCACTAAATTTTCGAACCAATCAATTGCTGATTCGCTTGCGTTGACATTAATCTCTGTTGTACATGTGTTAGCCATATTTTAAATTTTGATTAACGAAATTAAAAAATTACACAATTATGTAGAGTCATTTTTTTAAAAATGCAATGTTTCGTTTCAATCCACTGAATTTAGTCCGTTTTACTGCGCTATTCTTAAATAAATTTTGAAATGTTTCTTTTTCTAAATTCTCCCAATCCGACTTGGTTAAATCAAGCAAAGTAAGTGCGGGTTGAAAACGTTCTTCAGTTGATGCTTTAGCGAATCTATTCCATGGACAAACATCTTGGCAAACATCGCAACCAAACATCCAATTGTCCATTTTTCCAGAGAATTCTTTTGGGAGAATTTCGTCCTTCAATTCAATTGTTAAATAGGAAATACACTTGGATCCATCCACCAAATAAGGATGCACGATGGCCTCGGTCGGACATGCATCGATGCAACGCGTGCAGGTTCCGCAGTAATCCTTTATGGGTCCGTCTGGCTCAATTTTTAGGTCGGTAATGAGTTCCGCGATGAAGAAAAAACTTCCTTCTTTGGGATGAATCAAGTTCGTGTTTTTGCCAATCCAACCTAATCCCGATTTTTTTGCCCAAACTTTATCCATAACTGGGGCGGAATCTACAAAAGCTCGACCATTGACCTCACCGATTTCATCTTGCATAAATTGAATTAGTTCATGTAGCTTATCCCTGATGACAAAATGATAGTCCTCTCCATAAGCATATTTAGAAATCTTCGGAGCGTCTGCGTCTTTTTGCGTTTCGGTAGGTGAATAATTGAGCAACAAAGAAATGACCGTATTCGACCCTTCAACAAGCAAGCGGGGATCCAATCGCTTATCAAAGTGATTTTCCATGTAGGACATTTTGCCTTGAAAATTATGCTTGAGCCACGATTCAAGTCTGGGGGCTTCCTCCTCCAAAAAATCAGCTTTCGAGAAACCACAATGAAAAAACCCAAGTTCAGATGCTTTTGACTTGATCAACTGTTTATACTTGGTATGAATCATGCTAATTACTGAAGATTTAAAACAAACCTCCCTGTGTCCAACCCATATCTCTGCCTAAGTGCTTGAATGCTTTTTCGGTTGCCTTTCGGCCTCGAGGAGTACGCATTAAAAATCCTTCTTGGATGAGAAATGGTTCATAAACTTCTTCTAGTGTACCCGCATTTTCTCCAATGGCAGTTGCGATGGTTGTCAATCCAACTGGTCCACCCTTGAATTTATCAATGATAACCTTTAAAATTCGAATATCCATTTCGTCCAAACCGTTGGCATCAACGTTTAATGCATTTAATGCGAATTCAGTGATTTCATCGTCTATTCTACCTGAACCCTTGATTTGAGCGAAATCTCGAACACGTCTCAAAAGCGCATTTGCAATTCGTGGTGTTCCGCGACTTCTACTCGCAATTTTGAATGCAGCATCTTCATCGATTTCAATATTTAGCAATCCTGCGCTGCGCTCGACAATCATCGTAAGGGTTTTAGCATCATAATATTCCAAGCGCGAATTGATTCCAAACCTGGCTCTTAAAGGTGAAGTTAAAAGTCCTGAACGTGTTGTTGCTCCAATTAATGTAAACGGATTTAAATCAATCTGAATACTTCGTGCGTTGGGGCCTGTATCAATTAAAATATCAATGACGTAATCCTCCATCGCAGAGTAAAGATATTCCTCAACAACTGGGCTCAAACGATGAATTTCATCGATAAACAACACGTCACCTTCCCCAAGATTAGTGAGTAAGCCAGCTAAATCACCTGGTTTATCAAGAACAGGACCGCTCGTTACTTTGAAACCAACCCCTAACTCATTTGCGATGATATTTGCTAAGGTCGTTTTTCCTAGACCCGGAGGGCCGTGTAAAAGCACGTGGTCCAAAGGTTCTTTTCGGAATTTAGCAGCTTGAACAAAAACATGTAGGTTTTGCACAACCGGATCTTGTCCAGAAAAATCTGACAAATATTTTGGCCGCAAGACTTTGTCATATTCCTGTTCACCGCCATTTTGGGCTTCTTCCCGATAGTCAAATGAATCGTCCAAGTTGTTTGCTTTTCATAGTAGCAAAAATAACAAGACTTTGTTTTAAAAGCCGTTATTCCGTGAACAATTGAACTCAAAAAGCATCTTTTTTTGTTTTTTCACGTTATATAAGCTAAATTTGTTTATTAATAAAAATTTATAATGCGTAAAGGTTTACTATTTTTTCAGTTAATTGCTGTGTTTTTTGTGATTAGCTCATGTATTCAACACGAAGTAATTCCAGCTCCAACTAGCACTGTTGATTTGAATTGTAACTTTGTTGGTTATGTGAATGGTACTCAAACCGAGTTGACACAAAACGTTCTTGGTTACAATGCAAAACCGGACAATGTAAAATACATTTATGCAGCTCCGCTTCTTTCTAGAATGATTTACACCTCTGAAATAAAGTCAACTTATCAATCACAATCATTCAAGATATCTCTAGCGCCTCATTTATGGGATGCTACAGTTGCAACTGAGCCAACTTTAACCATGTTCAATGACTTTCATTCTACGAATTCTGGTATTGCAATTCCATTTAAAGATTTTTCTACAATGGTAAATGCGAATCCTGCAGTTCTTGGTGTTCAAGTGGAATATACAGATAACAATGGCGTTCTTTGGAAATCTAAAGAGACAGATCCTGGTCAAACTGCTACATTTACAATTCTAAATCAAGATTCAGATAATACGGGTGATTATTCAATTTTTGAATGTACATTTTCCTGTTTAGTGTGGACGTATGACGTTCAATTGGGTGTAGATGTCTCAATTCCGATATCCAATGCTAAATTCAGAGGCTGGTTCAAAAGATAGTCTTTGTTTTTTCAAAATAGATGAGTGAATCTCTAAAAATAGCGATAATCGGAGATTACAATTTTACGTATAACTCCCATCACGCGACTAATCTTTCGCTCGATCACGCAAGTGATTTCTTGGAAATCGAAATCAACTATTATTGGATTAAAATAAATGAGGCAATTCAATATAAACCTATCTATTTTGATCAATTCGATGGTATTTGGATGGCTCCTGGACCATTTCAGAATCCGTTCTACTTAAATGGTATTTTCAAATTATTACTGGAACATAAATCTCCTGTTTTAGTAACGGGTGAAGCATTTAAAACATTCATAGAATTTCTAATTGCAGTCAATCAGCTTAATCCATATTCTGAAAAATTAATCTCTGAGAATTTAGTTGCTGGTAATAGTTTCGAACGTGTTACAATTAACCCTTTGTCAAGTAACTTAGAGAAACTATATGACAATTTTAGCAACATTGAATTAACCTCATCACGCTTTAGTTTGTACCCCCAGTTGATTGAACAGCTTAAGAATAAATTCATTGATATTGAGGCCATTAATCAGTTTGATGATCCTGAAATTGTCAGCCTCGTTAATCACGATTTTTTCTTCGCTTGCGCATTTTGCCCCCAAATTTCATCAACACGAGATATTCCCCATCCGCTCATATACACATTTCTAAAAGCTGCAGAAGAAATTCGAGTTTCAAACACTTAGCAGCGAACCTGTCTCCGTATAATAAAGGAACAATTTTATCGGTTTATCAAACATCTCACTAAGCGCGTTGTGATAACCCATCAGTTGGGGTTGGTGACGATCACTTTGTTTGCCCGTTTTGAAATCAAAAACGATTAGTTCGTTCTCCTTGATTAAAATTTTATCTGGGCGTTTATCTGAATCACCCGGAATCAAAATCAATTGCTCATTAATAATTTCCTCAACATCTTCAAATAGAGATGCTGATTGGTTAAAAAACTCTTTGGCTTTCTCTATCAATTCTGCTTGAAATTCGGGATCAATTTCTCCACTTCGAATCAGTTCGAGTAAATTAGTTTCAATCGTCGATTCTGAATCACAACGAGCCATAAGAGCATGAAAATAATTTCCGAAACGTTGTTCCTTGATCAGTTCGTCCTTTTCTGAATCTGAAATTTTACGAAAAACAACATCTGGATACCAAAGTCGCTGATTTAGCTCTTGTGGAATGTAAAACGTTTCTTCTTGGGGTTTTTGGGTGATTTGAATTTTATCTTCCTTCCCGATTTTAAGGAGCAATTCGCCATTTTCGGTCATTTCACAAGGGAAATTCCGTTCGATTCGCTCGTGAATCAAGGCACCCAAATTACCTTTTTTGAAATAATTAAACGCATATAAACGCTGAACAGGTCTTGTAAGTGCGACATAACACAAATTCAATTTATCCAAAAACGTCAGACTAAGCTCCCTTTCAGAAAAATTAGCTATTTCAACCAATGAACTATTAATACTCAAATTTCCATAAAGAATTTTATCACTGGCCTCAATCAGAAACTTTGCTTGGTTATGAATCTTGATGCTTAAATCCAATTTTGGTAAAATCACAACAGGGAACTCCAATCCTTTCGACTTATGAATGGTCATTATTTTTACTGCGCTATCCGTTTCTGGCATCTGAAGTGCGATTTGCTTCTTGCTATTTTGAAAGTATTCGAGGAAGAACTTGATATCAGACTGTTTATTTGACTGGTAATCGAAAACAACATCTACAAAATGGTGTAAATATGGGTCTTTAGTCTCCTCCCATTTCATCATGTTAAAAAACTTCAGAACCAGATCATACAAACTCTCATAAGTAGAGAAAAATTGCTCCGTCGAACCGAAAAATTCCGTTAAAAATTTCTCATCATTAAAATACCTTTTCGAATTACCATTTGGAAAAACTTTGGTTTCAAAATAAGTCAAATACTTATCCGTTGTTTCGCCTGAAATTCGTAAAAACAACTCAGCAAATCGTTTCGTTTCCGTTTCATTAGTTGGTCGTTCACGACGTTTTAAGAACGACAGTATTAACTGAATTTTTGCATCATAGGCAATCAACAAGGAATCTTGGGATACAACTGGTATTTTATGCTCTGTTAGCTTATTTGCAATTCCGTTACCTAGCACATTCGTAGGTGTAAGAATACAGATATCGCCCATATTAAAACCATCAGAAACACATTGTTCTATGCATTGAATGATTGGGGCTACAAGTGTCTCTAAATCAGGGTCAGATTCCATTGAAATAAGCTGAACAAACCCCTCTAGATTCGAAACAACATCCTGTTTGATAGAATCATAAAAGTCAATATGATTTGCGTGTAGTTGTTCTTTCAATAGTTCGAAAAGATCGTTGTTAAATTCAACAATTTCTTTCGCA
This sequence comes from Crocinitomicaceae bacterium, assembly GCA_049239885.1. GTDB lineage: Bacteria > Bacteroidota > Bacteroidia > Flavobacteriales_D > Crocinitomicaceae > UBA952. Next base: position 11,417 of record JBMLTP010000131.1, on the reverse strand, counting down.
GAACGAAAATTCTTGCCAAGATTCTCTTTGATTCCTTGTTCATTGAAAAAGTTGGAGACCTGTTCAATTTTAACATCTTTTTCTGGGTTGAAAATCTTAGGCAAGGACACAAATTGTTCGGCTAATCCATTGTTGAAACGGTAAATGGATTGCTTTGCATCGCCAACAATTAAATTTCTCCTGCCATTTCCTAGAGACTCGTGAACCAAAGGAATAAGATTTAACCATTGTAACCGTGACGTATCCTGAAACTCATCTAATAAGAAATGTTCCATATGTGTTCCAAGTCTTTCATAAATATAAGGAGCATCCTCTTCACCGACCAAACTACTAATCAACTTATTGAACTCAGAAATACGAATTATCTGCTCATTTTCTTTCGTTTCGGTCAATGCTTTAGCAATAAATTGAAGCAAAGCCATATTAAAGAAATTCGCTCGAAATTTCATCAGTAGCTGATGCCTGGAATAAGCTAACAGAAATGAATTGTTCAAAGCCAGTATTCGATTGGCAAGTTCTTCAGAAAATTGCTTGTTTCCCGAACGGTCTCGAGCGTTATTAAGAACAGTATCTGTAAACAAACCTCCTGTTTTTTTTGCTGAAGGAAAATCCTGCAAATCTTTAAAACTAATTAGCGCATTTACAGTGGTATTAGCCCCTGGTGTGTTGTTGGCTGTAAGGCCTTGCAAATCAGCGAACTTACCAAAATCATTTGCCTCCGATAAAAAATCGGATTCTATTTGCCTGATTTCAGCCCTTAATAAATTAAAATCATTATCTGTCAATGACAAAGCCAAAAGCTTTTCAACGATATCTTGATACCTTTCCGAAGAGAGGACACTCGCAAATTCAACTAATTGTTGTCGAAAGTTCCAACTCTGTCCATCCTCCAAATTTGTTCGAGCGTAAAGCGTCATCAAATTGGTTAAATCTTCATTGTTTGCTTGGCCTAATTTACTCATGAGTAAATCGACTACATCTTCAATGATTTGACTTTCATTAAGAACCACCTCAAATTCACCTGGCAAATCCAAATCCTTACTAAAGGATCGAATTAATCGCAAATTGAATTTATCGATTGTCGATACATGGAAATCTTCATACCCATGAAGAATTTGCCCCAATGCCTTTTTAGCTCGTTTTTGTATCACATCTTGTGCAACTCCTACATTTTTGACTAACCCACTCAACATATTGGAAATTTTGGTGTTTGTTCCATCGTAATCCACAATTCCTTCCAAGGTTGATATAATTCTGTTTTTCATTTCCAAAGCTGCCTTGTTGGTAAATGTCATTGCTACAATGGACTTGTATTTCGGAATTGAATAATCTTCGCCCAACAGAATGGTTAAATACTCCAAAACTAGTTGATGGGTCTTACCACTTCCTGCGGAGGCATTTAATACTTTTAACGGTTTTTTCATTTGCTCTTTAATCGATTTTCTTGTAAATTCGTAAGAATATTACGTAGTTATTAAAGATACGTACAAAAAGCAATTAATAACATGTCAAAATTCTTTTTTTACTTTTTGTTTTTGATCATCTTCATCATTTCTTGCAAAAAGAATGATCCTGAGCCTCAGCCTGTCGATAATTACCTAAAAATTACAGTTCAACCAACCTATATGAACAATGGTGCCGAACATGCATTGTTAGATTCGATATATACAACACCTGAGGGCTACAAAGTTAAATTTACAGATGCTAAGTTTTACCTTACCAAAATAAAAAATGGCAATTCAAACTTACTTGAATCCGCTTTTTTTGATTTCAGGGAAACAGGGTTATTACTCGCTAGAATAAAGGGTGATTACACGCAATATTCTAGTCTACAAGGTTTTATAGGTGTTGATTCCGTGTTAAATCACTCTGATCCGTCTGCTTTTCCAAATGATAGTCCATTGAATATTTCTAATGCCGGACCTATGCATTGGGGTTGGAACCCAGGGTATATTTTTATCAATTTAGAAGGGAAAGTGGACACGATTCCTGATGGAGTTAATAACTTGGATCACAGCTTTAGTTTCCATATTGGAACTGATTTATACCGCAGGGATCTTAATTTTCCTACGGTAAATTGGCAAACTGTTTCAGCAACTGAAAAGGTCTTTCCTTTGAAATTAGATTTATGGAAGTTTCTTCACAATCCGCTGAGCTCAATTGATTTGAAAACGGAATTCTTAACCCACACTGGAGCTGGACAACAAGCACTTACAATTAAAGTAACTTCTAATTTTCAACAAGCATTGACTGCGTACTAATGAAAAAATCAGTTTTCATTTTCATAATCCTTGCTTTATTTTCTTGTCGTAAAGAAAAGGTTGGTTTTAAACCTACTCCTTACAGCTTAATTAAACCCACGCATTTTCCCAATATGGTTATTCCTGACGACAATCCTCTTACGAAAGAGGGCGTTGAATTAGGGCGATTTTTATTTTATGAAAAGAGGTTGAGTGGAGATAATACCATGAGTTGTGCGACTTGTCACATGCCCCAAAATGGTTTTTCAGATGCTAATCAGTTTTCAGTTGGAATTGATGGGATTGCAGGAACAAGACAATCAATGGCTTTGGTTAATTTAGGTTGGGAGAATTTTTTCTTTTGGGATGGAAGAGCTTCTTCGCTGGAGGAGCAAATTTTAGAGCCTGTTCCAAATCCAATTGAGATGCATCAAAGTTGGAAAGATGCTGTCTCAAAACTCAATGCGGATGTCAAATACAGAAATCGCTTTTTCAGAGCATTCAACGAAGAGGGAATCGATTCAATTAAAGTGACAAAAGCAATAGCACAATTTCTTAGGACATTGGTAAGCGGTGAATCAAAGTATGACGTGATGTATAAATACGAAAATAGCATGACATTAAATTCGAATGAACAATCCGTACTTGGAACCATTGATCCAGAAGAATGGGCAGGATATGATCTTTTTAAAAGCCTGAATGGTGCTGATTGCTTTCATTGTCATAATGGACCACTTATGCAGGTTAAAAAATTTAGCAACAATGGCTTAATGCCAAATTCAATAAACGACTTGGGTCGGGCACATGTAACCAATAATCCGGAGGACAATTATAAGTTCAAAGTTCCAACCTTGAGAAATATAGCTCTTACTGCACCGTACATGCACGATGGTCGATTCGCCACATTGGATGAAGTAATCGAACATTATTCTTCAGGGATTCACATGAGCCCAACCATTGATCCTCTCATTGAATTCGGAAGTCAAGGAGGCGTTCAATTGGATGCGCAAGAGAAGTATTTATTGAAAAAGTTTCTACTTACTTTGATTGACAACAATTTTATAAATAATCCAAACTTTAAAGACCCAAATTAACATGAGTGGATTCAGATTAACCACAGAGGAAAAAGCCTTAAAAATAAACCTTACAGCCGATATTTATGGGTGTTTCGCTGAAATCGGAGCTGGACAGGAAGTCGCTGCAAACTTCTTCAAAGCTGGTGGTAGTTCAGGAACAATTGCCTTCACCCAATCAGCATATGACATGAAGGTTTCCGATTCGCTATATGGCGTTGCATCACGCTACGTATGTGAAGAGCGATTGATAACCATGCTTGAAAAAGAATATGATCATATTGCCGAAACACTCCCTAAAAAACACAAAGAATCTCGCTTTTTTGCTTTTTGCAACACCGTTGAATCGTTAAATTACCACAAAACAAATCAAGGTCAAGGTTGGGTTGGAATTCGTTTTCAGCTTCACTTAAACGGCCCAATAAACGATATTATTCTGCATATTAAAATGCACGATAATAGCCATAAAGGTCAACAGGAAGCATTGGGAATTCTTGGGGTGAACTTAATACACGCAGCGTTTTTTCACACAGGCAACTTAGACGAATTTCTTGATGCCCTGGTTCATCGTATACCACGAGATCGAATGGAAATCGATATGCTTCGCGTTTCTGGACCTGACTTTGAGAACGTTGACAATCGTATTATTGCTCTCAATCTTGTAAAACGCGGAATAACGGACGCGACGATGTTTGACTTAGCAAAAAATGTACTTCAGCCCGCAACAGCTTTGTATAAAAAGAATATCCTTTTAATGCGAGGTAGATTCAGACCCGTCACAAAGGTGCATATCGATATGATCGAAAAAGGAAGAATCGAATTTTTAAAAGAAAAACGAGTTAAGGAAGCAAATCTTGAAGTTGTTTTTGAATTGACCTTAAAGGATTTAACAGCCGATGGAAAAATTTCAGACAAAGATTTCGTAGATCGAGCTGAATTATTAGGGTCGTTGGGTTACACGGTTATGATATCGAATTACCTGAAACACTATAAAATGGTTGAATACTTATCGGCGATTAGTAAAGGGAATCTAATGGGAGTGATTTTGGGTGTGTATAACCTAAATACCATTTTTGATGAGCGATATTACGATAATTTGCCTGGCGGACTTCTTGAAGCATTCGGCCGTGGATTTGGACACAATGTTAAACTCTTCGTATATCCTGCATTGAATGTAGAAGATGGTTCGCTATATGACATAAATAACATCGTAATACAGAAAAACTTGAATGGTCTTTTGCAATATATGAAAGACAACGATAAAATTACCGCCATCAAAACCTACGACCAACAATTGCTTCACATTATGTCCGACGATGTGTTAAGTAAAATTAAAGCAGGTGCAAGCAGTTGGGAAGAAGACGTTCCATACGAGGTTGCGCAAGCCATAAAATTCTACGAACTTTTCGGTTACCAAAACAAAGTCTTGAGTAACTAAGACATGCCGCACATTAAAAACGCGCTTATTCGTTATCGCATTATCGATCGGATGTTGCGAAATAAGTACAAACCTTATCCGAGTAAACAACAATTAAGGGAGGCTTGTGAGGAGGAGCTTTTTGGTTCTCAAGGTTCTAACATTTGTGATTCTACAATCGAAAAGGATATGTTCGCGATGAAAATGGAGCACGATGCGCCAATCAAATTTAGCAAGAGACATGGCGGGTATTATTACGAAGATCCCGATTTTAGTATAAACGACATTCCACTTTCAGAGGATGAATTAAGTTCGATTCGATTTGCGGTAAATACCTTGCAACAATTCCGAGAGGTGCCCTTTTTTCAGCAGTTCGGAAATGCGATTGATAAAATCGTCGATCGTGTAGCGATTGGGGATAATCAAGATTCTGAAATTAATCAGTTCATTGAATTTGAATCCGCCGTTTCTGTTGGAGGAAATGAATATTTACCCTTGTTTCTTGAAGCCATAAGAGCTCGTAAAAAAGTATTTTTCACGTATGCCAGTTTCATAAAAGGAATCGAAAAACCCAGAAAGGTTTCACCTTTATACTTAAAAGAGTACCGCAATCGTTGGTATTTAATTTCATTTGATTCGACGAAAAACGATATCATCACATATGCGTTAGATCGTGTGCAAGATCCAATGTTGACCGAAGATGAGGCGACTTTCCCCGATGATTTCAGCCCAAGCTCCTATTTTCAGGATACAATAGGCATTACCGCTTACAAAGGGAAAACTGAAAAAATTCGAATAAAAACCAATAAAATCGCAGCCAAATACATCGCCTCACAGCCATTTCACAAATCTCAAAAACAACTATCAGAAGGAACTGAAGGATCTGTTTTTGAACTAAATGTTCTTATTTCGGAAGAATTAATTCGCATAATACTAGGTTATGGCGGGGAAATAGAAATTTTAGAGCCACAAAATTTAAAAAAGACCATTGCTGAACGCGTGAAACAAATGGAACGGATTTATTTGAAGGAATAGCGAGTATTTCAAAGTCGACTTATGTTCGAAAGAAACTTTTCATAGAAAAATAAAACAAATACTTCTCGATTATAATCTTTTTCAAATTTCGTCGCTGTATTACCTTCGTGTATTGAAAAACGGTGGGGGAATATTTTTACGATTGACTACTCCCCAAACTTCATTTTCTGAATCAAGTCATTAAAATAATCAGTGTTCCAAATCGCTAGTTGCTCGTCGTTTCGAATGAATTTCCGGACGTCATCTTTCACAGAGTCAAATGAGACCGAATGAATTTTCTCTTTCAATAATTCTAAAACCTGTTCTTTGTTAATGGTTTCTTCGTTCCAATCCTTGGTTTCTTTGGCGCGCAACAAAAAATGTGGAATGTTCAAAGGAACACCTTTCCGAATGTACCATTCCATGTCATACCAGTCGCGCCCTTTCACTCGGTTTTTCCATTTTCTGAACAAAAGCGCATGCAGCTTTCCCGCAAATAAACTCGGTAACGAAAAACAATTTACATAAAATGAAAAGGGACGAACCAAGAGTTTTTCTTCCGTTTCGAAACCCAATGGAGGAACGCGATCAATTTCAATCTTGATTTTGATGGATTTATTTGAAGAAATACCATGTTGCTTCACGATGTCTTCCAATACCAATTCTTGCCAAATCGTTTCCGATTTCAAAAATGCGGAATCGATTTGCGTTTTTATGCGTTTATCTTTTTCTCGGATACTTACCCGAATTCCAAGTGCCTCAAATTCATCTGTGATTGCAGAGAAATAAGGGGTCAATGAAAATTTGGGGTCCGTTTCCAAAAGTGAAAAATCCAAATCTTCCGAGTAGCGATCTAGTCCGTGAAAGATGCGCAAGGCTGTTCCACCATAAAAGGCAGCTTTCTTATAGAAATCCGTTCTTGACAAAGCCGCAAGTGCGATTTCTTGCATGATTTCGCGCATTGCGGCTAATGTTTCTTCCTCATTTTGCGGATTATACTCCGCGATCCATTCTTTCATCATAAGCCTTGAAGGGTATTAACGAGCATTTGTAAACTAGATCTTTTTGGAGCGTCTTCTACCCATGTTTCAATGGTGGACACGTCCAAGGTTTGAAGTTGTTCCTCATCAATACGTAAATCCTCCATTAGAAAATCCATTGTTTGAGAGATGCTCCGAAGTATTACGCCAGCTGTCAATACAATTTTGTCGCAAACTGCTTTTTCTGGTGAAGCTATCAGGGCTGTTTGTAGCTCAGTTAAACGTACACTTCTTATCCCAAATGAATAGTATGGTGTGGTTAAATGCTGAAAACTATAACGACCAAGCGATGTTTGATAGGTTTTCGTGGTTTTTGTCGTGACAGAACTTGTTTCGTAAACGCGCTCGGGAATTAAATCCCAATAGGAAAGCGCCGATTCTAAGGAAACATAACTTGGACCTCGCAAATGGTTTGCTATTACGAAACTTTCAGGAATTGGCAAATCTAATTCCGGACCAGGAACATATAAGCCGCGACGTAAAGAAACTAGTTCTCCACTTTTTATCATTTCACTGATTTTGTCATTTGGACGACTATAAGTAGCCAGTGCTTCCATAATCACATTGTGTGATATTGGCGCATGGGTATACGTTTTTATTTTTCTCCGCAAATTCATATTGTAAATATACTATATTTAAATCGAAATAAATCCGATTATGCAATTAAAATAAAACAATACATTAAATTTTAAAATAATATAATCTAAAATATTCCGATTATTATAGTGTGAAAACACAATGGTTTTAATGACTCAATCTCCTTTTTAAAAGAGTATAAATCAGAGACTTCTTAAATTTATTCAATCTAAAAGAAAGGTTGTTTTAACAACTTATTCAGTTAAATCGTTTCTACGTTTTGCGTTCTACCGTAGTACTACTTTTTTATAGGTCGCATATACGTTTTTCAATCCCAAGGATTTGGAAATTAACATTTCAGACTCAAACTGAGCATTTTTCCAACGATTGTTATGGTAAAAAGCCAAGCTTAAATTTAGCGAAGGATCGTTTTTTAGAACAACGTAGATCGGTACCATAAACTCAAATTCCAACCCGTTTGAATTGATTACATTTACACAAAACTGTTTGGATTCTTCATCTAAAACTATTTTCTTCTCGATTCCCGCATGACAAGCAGCGCGAAACAGCCTACCGAGAACAATGATTTTGTCGTATTCATGGCGATTTTTCAGTAAGCTGATGGTTTGTTCGAGGCGCTCTTGATAAAACTCCAACAAATTTTTAGGTTGGTTTGCAGCCATTTGCAAGACTTCTATTTCCAAAATTCGTGAGTAAAGATGAACCGATTGATTGAGAGATAAATTGGGAAGTTGTATTTGTTTATTATGGTCCCCTCTCAATATTTTTTTGCGTTCAAGATATAAATTCTTGAAGTTTTGAAAATCATCAGTTTGTTTTTCTGACGATGAAGCATGTCGAATAAACCATTCGTAATGCCCAAAAGGATCGTCTTCATAAATAAAATGATCCATGAAATTTACTTCTGTTATCCCACTTGCAACTAGATGCTCTAATTCTTTTTGTGGCAAGATTTGATTATTAAACAGATATAAGGCAATATCTTGACAAAGCCAACCGGAACGTTTCGGGTAATTTTTTCGAATAGCGATAAATTGTTCCAGGCCTTTGAGTCGATTTCCAAAAAACAGTTCTGCTTTCATTTCTAACACTTTGCGCGTATATTCTTCTAATTCTTCAGAAGAGTTTTCAAAGATCTCGTTGAAATGATCGTAGGATCGATATCCTAAAAAAAAACTCAGTTCGTTAAGTGTAGTATTTCTTGGAACAGTTGTTTTATTTCCAATTGAAAACATGCGCGCCAAACTGCTGTAGGAAATATAAAGTCCCTTTTTTTCAAGCTGGGATTCCAATCGACGGCAATTCTTGAACGAATCGAGCGTAAACCCTACCTTCTTTTCTAATTCATTCTTTAGCGCACTAAGCATAAACAAAAATAAAATAATATTCATTCGAAGCACAAATGAAGCATAAAGTGAAGCAGGAGTGAAGCAAGAAGAAAATTAAAAGAATTTAATTTTGATTTGTAATTATTTTTTAACAAAATATAAAATTTAGATTATGGCAGAAATTACATTTACAGGTAGTAAAAAATTAGGCACTGTTTCAGGTGAATTTTGGAATTCTTTTCCTTATTTGAGACTACGGTTTTATCCATCAGAAAAAAAAGAAGCTTTTGATAAAGGAACGGCAACCCCTTATCATCATGAAGATTTTTTGAATAAAAAAGTAATTGAAGTACGTCAAAAAAAAGGTCCTGACTTAAAAATAAGAGGGAATTTAAAAGTGAAGTCACTAGAAAGAATATTTTGGGATGACCATGGGGTACTTGCATCCGTGGAGTATATTAAACCTGATGGTACATGGTGTTTTACAGGTAACATTTACGATGATTTGACACTTACTGAATTAAATAATAAAGGACAAGCTGAAGGTTGGTTAAAAGACACTAACAAGCCGATTTAATAAACAAATTAACTTCGTTAAACCAGAATAGATTTATTTAGTTTATTTCCATATATAGATTTAATGTGGAAATCTATGATTGATAAAGCATATATTCACTTTCGTTTTGGTAAGTTTAAAATAAGAAAGGAGACTCTAACCAACGGAGAAAAGAATAGGGAGTAATCTGAAAATCCTTAAAAGAGTAAGACAAATAAATAAAAAAGAAAAAAATGGCAGAAATTACATTTACAGGAAATAAAAAGTTGAAAAGTATTAACAGCGAATGGTGTGCGAAATTCCCGTTTTTATACTTAAGATTTTACAAACCAGAGGGTGGTTCACAAGGATCTTGGGATGTGAACCATTCTGTTGTGCGTGGAAAAAAAGAGGCCTCCGAGTTGTCAACAACTGGTAGTATGAATGTTTCAACTTTTGAGAATCGTTATGAAAATGCTTTTGGAAGCAAAATTGAAATTATGCATATTAAAAATGGAAAAATGTTTCGATCACTTGAAAAACATAACGGAATGTCTTTAACTGAGTTTAACAATTGGGCTAAAGATAATGGATGTGTTGAGATAAAAAAAGAGCATCCAGAATGGTTTTAATTAAAAATTAAAACCAAACTAAAGCTCGTAAATTATTACCAAATAAAAAAGAAAATTAATCATTTGGTTTAATCTTTTTTAAAGTGATTTTATAATGAAATGTGAAAATTATTTGATATATCATTCCATGACCGCTAACAAAAATAGTGTATCAAAGAGTGATGATGATAAGATAAAACAAATGCTTTTGAATAGACCAAATGAAGAAAGGTAAAGCCCTAGTTTTCTCATAATTCAATAATTAACTTTTGTCGCTGCATTCCCTCATCTTGTTGAAAAACGGTGGGGGAATTTTCTTTTTAAGAAGATGCTAAGGTGAAACTATAAAACAATTCTATGGGACAAAAAAAAGACTCACCAATTACTTTTATTGATGAGTCTTCTCTAGTAGCGGGGACACGACTCGAACGTGCGACCTTCGGGTTATGAGCCCGACGAGCTGCCAACTGCTCCACCCCGCAATGTATCTTTTGCGTTATTTCAATATTACTGAGGTTTATGTCCCGACGAACGCTCCGCCGCGGCGGACTCCACCCCGCAATGTATCTTTTGCGTTATTTCAATATTACTGAGGTTTATGTCCCGAAGAACCTTAACCCCGCAATATATCTTTACTTGTTATTTCAATTTAAAATTCTCCGTTGAGAACTAGAGTACAAAGATAAGTCAAATAACCCGTTTGTGCAAGTCATTTAACAAATGTTTGAATTATCTTACTGTTGGACCGGCCTCAAATGCCTTTTCAGGAGCTAAAAAGCTTAAAGCTCCTTCCTCGTTTTCAGCCATCAAAACCATTCCTTGTGATTCAATACCACGAATTTTTCTTGGCTCCAAATTCAGTAAAACCAAAACGGTTTTGCCAATGATTTCCTCAGGTTTGTAATGTTCAGCTATTCCGGACACAATCGTTCGTTCGTCAATACCTGTTACTACAGTTAACTTCAGCAGCTTATCCGCCTTTTCAACTTTTTCAGCATGTTTAATCGTAGCTAAGCGCATATCAAGTTTGGTGAACTCATCAAAGGAAATGGCTTCTTTCATAGGAGGGAATTTATTGTTTTGAGTGGTATTTTGTTGAGTCAATTTTGCGCGTTCTTCTTCAACAAGCGTATCTTCTATTTTGGTGAACAAGATTTCAGGTGTTCCGATCCGATGTCCTGCCGCTAAAATTTCAGCCGGATTGGAATTCCAAGAAATATTGGTGATATTGATATTTAACATCTTGGCTAATCGTTCACTTGTAGCGGGTAGAAAAGGCCGCCCAATCAAGGCTAGCTGGCTTGTCAATACATTGGCAAAATACAGAATGGTTTTCACACGCTCTGGATCGGTTTTTATTAATTTCCACGGCTCTTGATCCGCTAGGTATTTGTTTCCAAGTCGTGCTAAATTCATCCATTCTGCCTGCGCTTCACGTAATTTGTAAGCGTAGATAAGTTTTTCAATACGCAATGGTAAAGCTTCCATTTCAGCAATTAGTTCCTTGTCTTCTGCAGTTAAAACTGATGGTGTAGGAATTATTCCCTCGTAATATTTTTGGG
>JBMLTP010000130.1:0-3934 GCA_049239885.1 Crocinitomicaceae bacterium | reverse complement strand
AATTAGCCATTTTTGATAGATGGGGAGAGTTGATTTTCCTATCAAACAACGTTTTGGAAGGCTGGGATGGTTCTTATGGCGACAAAGGGAAACTAGCCCAGGATGGAACCTATATTTGGAAAATTACTTTCAAAAATGCGTTAAATGATAAACGAAGAAAGGTGGTTGGTCACGTGAATTTAATTCGATAAAGTCTTTTTCATAATCTTCTATTTATCTGATATTTTGTTGGTATCTTTTTTTGATAGGAAGAAATATTTTTGAGTAATTAAATTACTTTTGTTTTAATGAGTGATTTTGTTGTTTCCGCAAGAAAATATCGCCCCCAAACCTTTGATACGGTTGTTGGTCAGGCATCTATTACCGGAACATTAAAAAACGCGATTAAAAACAATCACCTAGCCCAGGCATTTTTGTTTTGTGGCTCTCGTGGTGTTGGAAAAACAACAACAGCAAGGATTTTAGCTAAAACAATCAATTGTTTCAATCGAACGGAACAAGTTGAGGCGTGCGATGTCTGTGATTCATGTTTATCTTTCAATACAGGAAATTCATTGAATGTATATGAAATGGATGGAGCTTCGAATAATTCGGTAGACGATATTCGGAGTTTAATTGAACAAATTAGAATCGCACCGCAATTAGGAACTCACAAGATTTATATCATCGATGAGGTTCATATGCTTTCTATGAGCGCTTTTAATGCCTTTTTGAAAACGTTAGAAGAGCCACCAAAACATGCTATTTTTATTTTGGCGACTACGGAAAAGCATAAAATTATTCCAACAATTCTTTCTCGTTGTCAAATTTTCGATTTTAACCGAATTCGAGTTAAAGATATTTCTGATCATTTGGCTGTTATCGCTACAAAAGAAGGAGTCACTGCCGATCCAGAGGCATTGCATATGATTGCTATGAAAGCTGATGGTGCTCTTCGTGATGCACTATCAATTTTTGACCAAATTGTAACTTTCGCAGGTAATACCGTCACATACAAGCACGTTTTGGAAAACCTTAACGTATTGGATTATGATTACTATTTCAAAGTAGTTGAATGTGCTGAAAAGGAGGATATTCCTGCTGCACTTTTAATTTTAAACGATATTTATCAAAAAGGATTTGATGGACATAATTTTGTAATAGGTCTTTCTGATCATTACCGTGATCTATTGGTTTGCAAAGATGTTAGGACGCTCTCGTTAATGGATGTTCCTGAAACCATTCAGCAGAAATTTGTTGAGCAATCAAAATTGATAGATTCATTCAGAATTCTGAGGGCATTATCCGTTCTTAGTAAAATTGATGTCGAATACAAATCATCGAAAAATCCAAGGCTTCTGATTGAAGTAGGTCTTATGCAACTTTGTTCGCTCAAGCAAGAGCAGGAAAAAAAAAATGGCTAACGGATCGAATTGATATCCTACCTTTTCCGAATCAAAGTTTACGAAAAAACACCCAAACAACTAAAGTAAATCAACCCGTTGTAAAACAGTCTTATGTTCAAGCTGAGGTTCCACCAAAAGTTTTATCAGAGCCAACCGGAAATGTTGGTTCTACTCACGTTTCAATAAAGCGAATTTTGGAGGAGCAAAAAAACCAAGAAGTTTCTCCGAATCAAGAAGACATGCCTCGAGAAGGATTTTCCAATGAACAAGTAAAAATGTTTTGGAAACAGTTCGCTTTTCAAATGAAGGAAAATGGGATGGAAACCTTTTATCATGCCTTAATTAAACGTGAACCTCATTTTCTTGAGGAGGAAAAATTTGGACTGGAAGTTGACAATCAAATTCAAATTGACTACATCAACCCTATTCTTGGTGATTTCATTAATTTCTTAAGGAAAAACTTGAATAATTATCAGGTTGATATAAACTTAATTTTATCAGATAACCCAAATAAAGAAGTTAAATATCTTACTGGAAAAGATAAATTTAACGCTTTAGCGAGAAGAAATCCAAATCTTCATACGCTTAAAAATCTGTTTAATCTAGATATCGAATTTTAAAATGATATCTGCCAAATTCCAAAATGAGGCAATCGAAAAGGATTATCTGAGATTTAAATCGGATTGGAAAAAAAATGATTCAATTCAGGTACTAACTTCTGGTTCTACAGGTGAACCTAAAAAGATTTTAATAGCAAAAGAAAAAATGATTTTATCTGCTAATAAAACTATTCGTTTTTTTAATCTTCAGGATAGGGTAGATGCCTTGGTTTGCCTTTCGCTAAATACCATTGCTGGTAAAATGATGCTTGCTCGAGCGTTTGTCGGGAAATGGAATTTGACAATTGTTGAACCAGCAGTTAATCCACTTTTGAATAGTGATGAAAATATTGATTTTCTGGCATTGGTTCCTTTGCAGCTTGAACGAATTTTAATTGAGTGCCCAGATAAGATTCGACAAATTGAGACGGTTATCGTTGGTGGCGCTCCCGTTTCAAACTCATTGATTAATTTGTTGAAGGAAAATGAAATGACTGTATATCAAACATTTGGAATGACAGAAACGGTATCACATATAGCGCTGCGTAAAATCGGAAAAGAAACCGATGCTTTTTATAAAACGGTTGATGGAGCTGAGGTTAGTGATCTGGATGGCAATTTGATAATTCATTACCCTGAAATGTTCGAAGAGCCTTTACGAACGAATGATCTTGTCAAAATAATTTCACCCAAACAATTCGAGTGGTTGGGTCGCTCCGATTATATGATCAATAGTGGTGGAGTAAAATTGAATCCAGAGAAAATCGAACAAAAACTATCGGAGCTAATACCGTACTCGTTTTTTATCACAGGTTTGAAGGATGATCGTTTGGGTCAAAAATTGGCTTTGGTTATTGAAAATAATTCGAATTTTATTCCTGAAAAAGTTAGATTCCAAAGTGTTCTTGATAAATTTGAATTACCCAAAGTTTATATCAATGTAAAAGAATTCGATCGCACGAAAAGTGGGAAGGTCAATCGCATAAAAACCATTCAAAATATTCAATCGAATGACTGGAAAGCAATTATTTGATTTTTTCGGTCTTCCAGAGAATTCAACGGAAGAGGAGGTTAGGAAAAGGTATAAAGAATTAGCAAAAAAATATCACCCTGATCGCAATAATTCACCAAACGCAAAAGAACTTTTTCAAAATCTCAATAAGGTATACAACCTTATTTTAAAGTCATTTCAGTATAGAGTTTATAAGGATTATCAAATCCAAATTGATGCGGAGTTGGAAAGACGCAGAAAGATAAATGAAAAGTGGAGGAAGATGGTCTTGGAAAATGAGCGCAAGAAGGCCGAAAAAATAAATCAATGGTACGAAAGATTGCAAAGTGGCATTACTTGGAAATATACTTTTGTTGTCAGTTTGACATCATTAATAATAGCTTTCATGTTGGCAATTGATTTAATTATTCCAAAGAGATTTGAGTCTGATCTTGTCTTGGAATATGGAAAAAAAATGAGTTTTGTAAATGATGCCTTTACGATTAATATAATTACATCTAAAAATGGAAATTATACAATTTCAAAAAACGATCGTTTGGATTTTAATGTGAATCCATTTATTTCGATTGAAAAAACAAGAATTGTACATCTAACTTTAAGAGGTTACCATTTTACAAATCATTTCAAAAATCAAATTGGATTTCATCTGACGATTTATTCTTCCATCGTTCTGGTTTTCATCGTGTTAATAGTATCAAGTTTCGTGTTGTTTTATCGCACAAAGGATGCGTTTTTCATCATGGGCAGTTACTTTACAAGGTATTTTGCAGGTCCATTTGTTCTTTGGTTTTTGGTCTCTGATAATCGATGGATTCACATTTTTACACTAGGTTTTTTATGACAAAAAAAGAGAAAGGAAAATTCATTTTAACGGAACTTGAACGATTATATCCAGAAACTCCGATTCCCTTGGATCACTCAGATTCATATACACTTTT
>JBMLTP010000129.1:0-2635 GCA_049239885.1 Crocinitomicaceae bacterium | reverse complement strand
CATTCAATTTGATCTTTATCTTCTTGATTCAAATGTTATGGATTTTATGAATGAAGCAAAGTTAGAAATACATTTTTACTTTAATAGAAACCAAATTACCACCAAAATACGATTAATTGAAAACACGAACGATTGCCGCTGCCAAAGCAGTAAACCCTAAAATACTCATTACCAGTTGAAACGCACTTTTATAACCTTTTGATCGCCAATAAAAATAATTGAGTGTACCCAAGAATGAGCCTATAATTAAACTTAGAAAAAAAGGATTCATTAAACTAAACCGAACTGATTAAAATGGTGTGTGAAATGTTTTGAGTGCAAACGTTTCCATTGTTCAAAATTCAAATTACCATAATAAGGATGTAAGGCAGTGAATTCAGGTTGATTTTCATTGAGTTCTTCGAAATCAACCCAAGCAAGTGTGAACTCATCTATTGCATCATCTAAGTCAGAGTTTCTAAGTGGTGTCTCCGGTTTAGCAAATGAAACTTGAATATTTTGAGCCATTGGCTTGTCGGAATCCAAAAACTGAATCATTTTGGCAACTCTGTCTTCTGGTATTTCGAGCTTAAAATCACCATTTCCCATTGACATGTTGATTCCATCTGTCAGATGTTCTACCATACGTTGGGCTGACATAGATCCCCACGAAGGACTTGATGTTTTCTCTAATTTACTAAGAACACCCAGAAAGGATTCTAAATCACAATTGACAAAAGACATTTATCACTTTCCGATTAAAATATGAAGACTTTTAGGGACAACTTGCACGTTTAATTGGCTCTTAACTGCAACAGGCTCTCCATCATAATGTGCAATCTTTTGTGATAAATTAATCGTAGCCTTCTCGAAGGAAATTACTTCTGCAAATTGAGAATGATGAGAATTTCGGGTGAAAAACTGGTAAATGACACCTGGAATTCTCCAAAAACTAAATGGTTTAAGAATAAAAAGTTCTATTTTTCCATCCGTTGCATCTGACTTTGGTGAAACAACGAATCCATTCCCAAATTCAGATGTATTTGCAATTGTACATAACACAACAGGTAATTTTTTAACCTGACCATTTGTATCAATTGAAATATTAATTGGGTTGTATTTGAAAAATTCTTTCATAACGAGTTTGACATACGTCCAAAATCCTCGTTTTTTATCTTCATCGAATTTTTTTGCAATTACTGCATCGAAACCATAACCTCCTACACCTAAAAACGGTTGGTCATTAACCATTACAGTATCCATCTGAATGTCATTCATACTGTTTATACACTGAATGGCCTTGGGAACAGTTAATGGAATGTGCATATGTCGAGCCAAGCCATTTCCTGAACCGATTGGAATGATTGCAAGCTTTGTAGAAGATCCTATTAAGCCGGTTCCAACTTCATGAACAGAACCATCTCCACCAACGGCACAAACCACATCAATCGACTTTTCTGCGGCTTCTTTGGCTAGTTCAAATGCATGACCTTTGTATTGCGTATATTGAATGGAATAGTCGAATTGATCCAAATCCAAATGATTTTGAATCAAGGCAGGAATATCGTCTTTTCGACGAATCCCTGATATTGGATTAATAATGAACCAAATTCGCTTTTTCATATTCTATTTTCAAAATTCGCAATTTTATTCCAAAAAAACTAATTTTATCTGTGGTAATTTGTGAACATGAGTTAAAATTATTTTTCACTTGGATTTTACGATTATTTTTAGGTTCGAAAAATTAAATAACGAAAATGGAAGAAAAAGAAACAAACGCATTTGAAGAAAATCGTAAACAGTTAATTGACTTGTTGTTGCACAAATCAGCTTTGAAGCAAGACATTGCGGATGATAGTGAAAAAATCTTCGAGATGATGAAGGCAGCCATAAAGAAGGAAATCGATGAGCTTAAAAAAACGATAGCGGACCCACGAATTCGATTAAGTTTTCATGAAAAGGGAAAATTTGAAATACATGCATATGTGGGCAGTGATGTTTTGGTTTTTAACTTGCACAATAATGTTTTCAGACTTCCTGAATATAATCCTTTATGGGGAACTGCTTATTTCAATTCGGATGAAAACAATGGTTATTTTGGAATTATACATACATTTAATTTCTTGGCTGAATCATTCGAACAAAATAGAATTGATGATAGGGGGTACTTAATAAGTCGAATTTTCATCAATAAAGATAGGCACTTTATGATTGAAGGGAAAGGTCAACTAGGAACGTACTTCCGTGACCCCCAGAACATGCAATTGAATGAAGAAGTGCTGAAGATAATTATTCAAATGTCATTTGCACACGCACTCAATTTTGATCTTTACATTCCGCCATTTGAATTCTTGGATGAAATTTCTGTTGCTCAAATTCAATCGATAGGAGAGAGCTTGAAATTACAAACAGGTAAAAGATTGGGGTTCAAAATGCGAGCCGAGGATACGGATATCGTTTAAATCGAATTGAATCATTGATGCAAAAAATCTAGATTTTTACACAAAAAAATCTTTTAGACCTATTGTAGTTAAAGTTTTTCATTCTATATTTGCAATCCCAAAATTTGGGGAATATACATTTGGCCCATTCGTCTAGTGGTTAGGACGCCAGGTTTTCATCCTGGAAACAGGAGTTCGATTCTCCTATGGGCTGC
>JBMLTP010000128.1:0-9996 GCA_049239885.1 Crocinitomicaceae bacterium | reverse complement strand
GGGATTATTTTCCATATGCTACAAATCCTGCTGATAGTGGGTTGTATAATTTTTATAACCCTCAGTTTATTCCTGATGTTAGTGGAGACGGAACTCCAGACATTTTAGTTGCTAATGGTGGTGATCACGCGGCTCCGGATTGGGAAACCGATAGGCCTCCTGGACATCTAATGGTTATTAACTCGCAAAATGGTCAACTCTTAGCAAAGGCAGTCGTTCCCGATAGTGCAGAAATTTATTGCTCACCAATTGTGGCTGAAGTTCAAGGAGATGGAGTTAAATGGATTTTGTATGGTACTGGAGGTGAAAACTTAGGAGGTTCATTTTGGGCTTGTCCATTAAACGATTTAATAAATAGTAACTCTTTGGCGAATTCTATTCAATTGGACACTGATCCAAATAAAGGATTTATCGCACCTGCAGCATTGTCGAAAAACGGGAATAATGGTTATGATATTATCATTCAAAGTTTTGGCGGTAAAATCAAAAAAATTAAAGGCGTAAATTTTGGTCAAACTTGGCAATTTCAGCTACCAAATACAGAATCAAGTGCAGAGCCCGTTCTAGGTAATTTTGTGGGTGGAGATAACACTCCGGATGTTTTAGCTATTTTGTTTAAAGGAATTGCTCCTTCTTATTCCGATTTTTATCAAGTACTAATAGATGGATCTACGGGACAGATGACTTTCAAAGATAGTTTAGGTAAATTTAATTATGTTTCAGCTAACGCTTTGGATTTTGATAACAATGGCCGCGACGAAGGATTAGTTTCCATCACGTATTTGGAAAATGGATCATACAAACACCGACTTCAAAAAATCAATTTTATAACTGGAACCATTTCCCAAGTCGGGAGCACAAAGACAGGTGTCAATTTAGGCTCAACACCATTAATAACTGATTTGGATGGTGACAATCAAATTGATTTGATTTATACTGTAAAAAAGGATAGTACTAATCCAGTTGGATGGAAAGGAATTTATGTGAATCGTGAAGAGATAAATTCTGTAATTCCAAATAGTGGAATTGCTTGGGGAAGTTATCTTGGAACTGAGAATGATGGCGTTTATAATCTTGATGCTGTGAATTGTGGTTTTGGTAGTGTGATTACAAACGCTGCTGTGACTCAAATTTCTTGTAATGGTCTGACAAATGGTTCTGTGGTTCTTTCTGTAAATTCAAATGCTGGCCCTCATACCTATTTATGGACAAATGGAAGTGAAGATTCTTCACTTACTAATCTGGGACCAGGAACATACACTGTTTTGGTAACCAACGCTTTGGGCTGTTTTGAGACGAGAACTTTTAATATGTCTGACCCTTACATTATCAGTTTTGGAGGAATAATTTCTCCAGCATGTCCAGGGGGAACAAATGGAATGGCTACCGTTAACTCCACGGGTTGCCCCTGTCAATTTAGTACGTGTACATTCCTTTGGGATAATGGTGTTACCACCAAACCAAATAATGCTTTAACGAGCGGTTGGCATTCAATTGTAATCAATCATCCTGATGGTTGTATTGTTACAGATTCTGTTTGGATTCCTGAACCATTGCCAATAATAATTGACACGAATATTGTTAATAATGTTTGTTTTGGAGATAGCTTTGGTTCAATCGAATTATTGAATTCGAACTATCAGCCAGTTGTTTACAATTGGTCAAATGAAGATAGTACACAGTTAACAGATAGCCTTTCAGCGGGAAATTATACCGCAATAGTTTCAGATGCACGAGGCTGTATTGATTCGCTTGAATTTTTAATTTTTCAACCTGCTGAATTATTGGTTTCCTCAGTTGTTACAAATGTATTATGTAATGGAGATGCAAATGGTGAAATTCAAATTCAAGGACAAGGAGGAACCGGAAATTACACCTACTGGATTAATCAGCAAACTACAAGTTCCCTAAATACGAACTTAACTTCCGGAATTTATTCGATTTATATTACTGATGCGAACAATTGTACTTCTCAATCATTGAATGTTACGATTAATGAACCGACTTCTTTAACCGCAACACTTTCTTCTACACCACAAGTGACAAGTTTAGACGGTACGGCAAGTGTAAACGTTTCAGGTGGAACCGCTCCATATACATATGAATGGAACGATGGTAATAATCAAACAGAAGTAATGGCTGTTTATCTGAATAGTGACTGGTATACGGTTGTGGTAACCGATGCAAATGGTTGTCAATTAACTGATTCTGTATTTGTCGATTCGAATGTTGGCTTAACTGAAGGTAAATCGCAATACATTTTAATCTACCCAAATCCAACTTCTGAAATGCTTTTCTTCAATGTCACAGCTGAAAAAGTTGAAATTTTAGATCTAAATGGAAGAATGGTAAAAAGCATCGCTTCTTCAAACAAAATTGATGTCAAAGCAATTTCTTCAGGAAATTACCTTTTGAAGATTATTAGCAATGATGCAACTTCAACACATCGATTTGTAAAAGAGTAATTATTACTCAAACGATTCAAGTTGTTTTTTGAGTTTTTCCTGCTCTCTGATTCGGGTATCTATAATCTCGGAATAATTGAGCGTTGGTTTATATCCTTTCTCGATGTAGCTTTTTGATAACCACTTTTGGGCATCATCTAGTCTACCTAATACTTCACAAGCCAATGCAGCATTGTGTGCAGCCTTCGCTCTGATTTTAGTCTTAACCGAACCGTCATAAATCTCTGACCAAGTTTGAAGTGCTGCTTCCCAATCTTTCGTCAACGCCTGTCTTTGTGCTCGCTCCATAATACCTTTTTTGCCTTTGAACATGACCCTATCTTCCCAATAATAAAGTGGAACAATGCTCATTGCGAACTCATATCCTGTTTCATTACTTACTTCCAACAAAGCGCTATTTCGTTTGATCAATTTTGACATAGCGTCTTGAATCGTGTACGCCGTTTGAGTCCAGTTTTTTTTATGGCCAAAGCGATCCTCATAAGCAATTTTATGATTTTTCCCGTAATAAACGCGGAACCCCGCATTAGCAGATGCCGATCCCGTAACACGAATTCCTTGGTTTGTGTTATTGGGATTATTTCGATCATTAATTAATGAGCCGATTGCCTGAGTTGCGGTTGAAATGGGTTTAACCACTTGAAAATCAGTATCGAAAAATTCTAAAACTAATAAGCCATCCACTTGATATTTCGAACACATACTATCTACAAAATCCCATGTTAATGCAGTACCAAAATCTAAACTTTTAGGATCCTGTGCTAAATATGCCGAATCACAAATTGTAATTTTAAAGCGCTCGGATGTATTTAAGGTTTGTGTTAATCCCCTTAGGCATTCCTCTGAAAGTTCCTTATCGCGCAACGGAGTCTCACCACTTAATATGGATTCCGCACTGTTTTTCGGCGCAGGCACAGCTCGGTTTAAAATCGCCATTTTCTGAATTTCTTTCGGAACAGAAATAAGCGCAGGACGTAATACTTGAACACGCATTCCTTTGGTAGAAGAGCAAGACGAAAAGGATTTTAAAAAAGTCAATAATAAACAGGTAATGAAAATAAGTCTCATATTTTTTTTGGGAAAATTAAAAATTCAGGTTGCAATATACAAGCAAAAAAGAGATTTTTGTAGTAAGAAACAATTATGTCAGAAAACTTATTTATTTCAAACGGTACCAAGGCTGAAAAATACAGTGAATTAGTTCCTCAACTAAAAGCTCTTTTAATGGGAGAAAAAGACGAAATTGCAAATCTCGCGAACTTCGTTGCGGCGCTTAAAGAAACCTTTGGATTTTTTTGGGTCGGGTTTTATTTGGTAAAAGAAAATGAATTGGTCTTGGGTCCATTTCAAGGTCCAATTGCTTGCACACGAATCAAAAAAGGAAAAGGAGTTTGTGGAACAAGTTGGGAACAGGGCAAAACAATGCTTGTTCCTGACGTTGATCAATTTCCAGGGCACATCGCGTGCAGTTCCTTATCAAAAAGTGAAATAGTTGTGCCGTTAATTAAAAATCAGGAAGTTATAGGCGTTTTGGATGTGGATAGCAACCAATTAAATGACTTTGATGCGGTAGATGAAAAATATTTAACCGAACTTTGCCAATGGCTTTCAAGCATTATTTGATTGGTTTTATTTCTATACTTCTTTCAGCTTGTGCGCAAGTTGGAACAATTACAGGAGGCCCTAAAGATGAGATAGCGCCCAAGGTAGTTAAATCAAGTGTTAATCAAGGAACAATCAATTTCGATAAGCAATTCATCGAGTTGACGTTTGATGAGTTCGTTCAAATGAATAAACCTTCAGAAAATATAATCATAGTTCCCCAGCATGCTCGATTAGAATCCCGATTAATCAAAAAAACGCTACGAATAAATCTTTCCAACGAATTACAAAAGAATACGACTTATACCTTGTACTTAAACGCTGCGGTTAAAGACCTCACAGAAGGAAACGATTCGTTGATGCGAATAACCTTTTCCACCGGACCTAAATTAGATTCCTTAGTGTTTGTTGCGCGCACTGTTGATGCTTTTTCGAATGAGATTAAGTCAAAAATAACAGTTGGACTTTTTGATTCATTGAATTCGGATAAGCCGATTTATTTTGGTCAAAGTAATCAATTTGGATTTGCCAATTTAACATCGTTAAAAGAAGGCATCTATTACTGTAAGGCGTTTGATGATAAAAACAAAGATCTTCAGATTCAAAAAGATGAGGCACAAGATTGGAAATTTGATTCGATTGTAATCAATGGAAATTCATCAGATACAGTTGATTTGAAATTATCTATTCCTCTTCAATCTGATAAGATTAAAAACGCGAAATTAATTCCACCAGGACTGATTGGATTGCATGTCCCTAAAACAGATAAGATTACAACTATTTCTCTTAATGATCAAGAATTGAAAAACAACCTATTTTGGCATCCACGGGAAGATAGTCTTCAAATTGCGATTGGGGAACTTACTGGAAATGAAATTCAGTTGATTGTGAATTCAGACACATTCAATTTGAGGCGATTGGAGAAAAACAAAATAATAAAGTTAGTTCCTAAGAATGTAACCTTGGAGAATGAAATATCAAATACCGCCTCATTTGAAGTAATGGATTTTATTGAATCAATCGATACTTCAAAAATACAAGTTCTAAAATATCCTGATAGTTCAAAAGTAAATTTCTCAATTGGTTTTGAGCAGAATCGAATCCAATTGCAACCGACCGATAAACGTGTAAAAAAATACGCAGTAACTTTTAAAGATGGCGCAATCAAAGGTCTTTCTAGTAAGCTTAATAGCTCGACAAAAATTGAAATAATGGGTAAGGAAGACCGTGAATTTGGAACGCTGAACGTGAAATTGAGCAAACCAATATCGGCTGGAATAATTCAAATTATTGAGAAAGAAAATCTCATTGCTGAACAAAAAATTAATTTGAATTCATTTGAAAAGCCCATTGTATTTTCTCGTTTAAAACCAGGTGAATATACATTTAGAATCATTGAAGATTTGAATCAAAATGGTAAATGGGATCCAATTTCACCAGAAAATAAATCGAAAGCTGAACGTGTTTTACAGTTCTCTACACCTTTAAAGGTGCGCGCGAATTGGGAGGTTGAGACAACTTTGGAAGTTAAAGAATAAAAATAACGGGTTTTATCATATATTTGAAAATTACTTGTAAAAATGTTGTGTTTTTAAAATTATGAATACAGAATTGACAGATCCTTTTAACCTTAATCGTTTTCTACTTGCTCAAGTGCCTCACCTCGAACAAACTAGTTTTCATGATGCCCTTGCCGAAATTAAACTCGGAAAAAAACAATCGCATTGGATGTGGTACATTTTCCCGCAATATAAAGGGCTTGGCACAAGTTATAATTCTGTTCATTACGCAATAAAAAGTAGGGAAGAGGCGCAAGCTTACTTAAATGATCCTGTTCTTAGCCAAAGGTTAATTGAAATTACCTCGGAATTTTTGAATTTAGAGAATAAGTCTGCTTACTCGGTATTTGGTTCGCCAGACGATATGAAACTGAAGTCTTCTATGACTCTTTTTAATGCAGTACAAAATGAAACTAAGGTTTTTGAATTGGTATTGGACAAATACTTTTTCGGTTCAAAGTGCGAGCATACATTAAGATATTTAGAACTATAAAAAATAATAAAATGAATATGATACCTTTTGAGCGTTCTTATTGGGTTTTGCCAAATAGATTTATTGTTGGTGAAATTCCTGCTTCAATGAAAGAGGAAGAGACTATCGCGAAATTAAATGGACTAATCCGGGTTAATGTCAATGTTGTAATTAATTTGATGGAGGTGGATGAGAAAAATTATGAGAATAAATCATTTTATGACTACGCTCCATACTTAAACAAACATAACATCGAGACTCATCGGTTACCTATTAAAGACCTTTCAATTCCGTCTATTGATACGATGAGAGATATTCTTTCAATTGTCCAAGATTCCATTCGACAAAAGAAGATTGTTTATTTGCATTGTTGGGGCGGAGTAGGACGAACAGGCACCGCAGTTGGGTGTTTTTTATTAAACAATTCTCTGGCCTCAAAGGAAAACGTATTGGAAACGATTAATTATCTGAAAAGAACAACGTCAATTGATAAACGTGAGTCTCCTGAAACAGAAGAGCAGAGAAAGTTTATTATGGAATGGCCCGCAAGTGAGGAAAGCATTAGCTAAAGATATTTTATTTGGTATCGCAATTGGCGATGCGCTCGGAGTTCCAGTTGAATTTCAAAGTAGAAATTCGTTAAAAGCCAATCCAGTTATTGGAATGCGCGAATTTGGAACTTATTATCAACCCAAAGGCACTTGGTCGGACGATAGTTCATTGACATTTTGCTTGGCTGAAAGTCTTGTAAACGGGTATGATCTTAAAGAAATTGCGCACAAATTTGTTCAGTGGAAAAATGAAGCTTATTGGACTCCTCATGGAAAGGTATTTGATATCGGAATTACCACATCAATGGCGATTTCCAAGCTAGATTCTTTTTTGAAAAACGACGAATACGACAAATTACATTCGTTGAAAAGCAATGATGATGATCAAGCGAATGGTAATGGTTCCTTGATGCGAATTCTTCCTTTATTGTTTTTGACGTTTGGAAAAAGCATTCACGATCAATTCAACCTAATTTGGGAAGTCTCATCATTAACTCATTATCATGTTCGTTCGGCGATTGCTTGTTTGATTTATCTTCGCTTCGCCGAAAATTATTTAAAAACCGAATCAAAATCTCAGGCATATAGACTAACGCAAAAAGACATCCAACTTTTTTTCAGTGAATCAAATCTAGCCATTGATGAAGTGATATTGTTTAATCGAATTATTGAAGCAACTATTTTTGAATGCAATGAGGCAGATATTAGTTCTTCAGGTTACGTTTTGCATAGTCTTGAAGCTTCGCTATGGTGCATTATGAACTACAATTCCTTTGATGAAGCTGTTCTAGCTGCTGTCAATTTGGGTGGTGACACCGATACGACGGCCTCAATAACGGGTGGTTTAGCGGGTATTATTTATGGAATTGATTCAATACCTTCTGAATGGTGTGATTCCTTGGTTCGAAAAAATGACATTTTGGAGCTTTCGGAACGTCTTGATCAAAAATATCAGCTAATTCACTGAAAAACAGAATAATATATTCAGACCATTACGTTTAAATAACGAAAATTTCAACCTTTTCTGAATCGCTTTGTTTATAAAGCTACTTTTGAACTTCTAAAATTATAAAAATGAAAAAAATCATAGTCTTTTCCTTCGCGTTAATCGTTTTGAATTCTTACGCGCAAATCACAACTCCAAAATCAAGTCCGTTGGCTAAAATCGAACAGAAAGTTGGATTGGCTGATATTTCTATCTCTTATTCTCGCCCAGGGAAAAAGGATAGGGTTATATTTGGTGATGTTGTTCCATTTGGAGAAATTTGGCGTTTCGGAGCAAATGAAAACACAAAAATTACGTCTTCTGACGCATTGATTTTTGGAAAAGATACGCTTAAAGCTGGTACTTACGCCATATTTACGAAACCAAACAAAGAAAATTGGGAAGTTTATTTCTACACCGAAACTACAAACTGGGGTACACCGGAAAAATGGGACGAACAAAAAGTTGCCTTAAAGCTGACTTCTCCAGTTGTCGCTATAAATGATGTCGTAGAAAATCTTACAATTTCACTTGATAATCTTCAAAATTCAGGCGCTACACTTCAATTTACGTGGGACAAAACTCGCATCAATATTCCGTTTACAATCAATACGAAGGATAAAGTATTGGCTAGCATCAAAAAAACAATGGACGGGCCAACAGCTGGTGATTACTATTCTGCAGCTAGTTATTACTTCCAAGAGAAATTGGATATGAAGCAAGCTTTGTCTTGGTGCACAAAAGCGGTTGAATTACGCCCTGAGGCTTATTGGATGTCTCGATTAATGGCTCAGCTACAAGCTGCAAATGGCGATTATAAAGGAGCTATCGAAACAGCGAAGAAATCAATAGTCGCGGCTGAAAAAGATGGTGATAATAACTATGTGAAGATGAACAAGACTTCCATTGAAGAATGGAGTAAGAAGAAATAGTTCTTGTTCGAGAAATATAAATACCATTTTTTGCTACACCTCATCATTTTCATGTGGGGTTTCACGGGTATTTTAGGAAAACTCATTCATTTAGATGCGGTTTTAATTGTTTGGTATCGAGTGTTTATCGCCGCTGCATTTCTAGCTTGTTTTTTCGTTTTCACAAAAAAATCATTTAAAGTCGAACGAAAACATTGGTGGAAAATTGCTTCGGTTGGAATCATTGTTGCAGCGCATTGGTTGACATTTTACCACGCTATTCAACTATCTACTGCTTCACTTGGCATTTTATGTCTTTCCACAACTACATTGCACGTCACTTGGCTCGAACCAATTGTTATGAAACGTAAGTTTTCTTGGCTTGAATTCGCGCTTGGCGCAGTGGTTATCTACGGAATTTATTTCGTTTCTGGCGATTTTTCAGCCAACGAGTTGAAAGCATTATACATAGGTTTGACTTCTGCTTTACTTGCGGCGATGTTTTCTGTTTTCAATGGTAGATTGGTTCACGATGTGCCATCAACACATTTATCATTTTACGAACTTTCAACAGGTTTCATTGCCATTTCCATATTTCTTTTGCTATCAGGAAGATTGAACTATGAAGTCTTTTCTATGACTTCTTCAGATCTAGGTTGGCTGCTTTTTTTGGGGATTTTATGCACTTCCTTTGCCTTTTTAGTAACAATGGATATTGTAAAAAGATTGGGAGCATTCACCGTTTCGTTGAGCATCAATCTTGAGCCAGTTTATACAATTTTACTGGCCATATTTATCTTAAAAGAGCACAAATTATTGAATTCAAATTTTTACATAGGGTCGGCAATAATCATTTTGGTAGTGATACTCAATGGGGTTTTTAAACACTTTCAAAATAAGAAATTAAACATTAAAACAACGTAACATGAGTGAAATGCACTACAATAATCTTGGAAAATCGGGCTTACAAATTTCTCGCTTATCGCTGGGCTCTTGGCTAACATTTGGAAAACAAATAGGAGATGACGTTGCCGAACGACTAATGGATATCGCCTACGAACATGGCATCAACTTTTTCGACAATGCGGAAATTTATGCGAGGGGAGAAAGTGAACGAGTAATGGGACGAATTCTGAAAAAGAAAAACTGGACGCGAGATAGCTACATTGTGAGTGGAAAAGTATTTTTTGGAACAGGAGGACAATCCCCAACTCAAAAAGGGTTGAATAGAAAACACATTTTTGAAGGCTGTCATCAAGCATTGGAGCGATTCCAATTGGAGTATTTGGATTTGTTTTTTTGCCATCGTCCGGATAAGAATACGCCTATCGAAGAAACCGTTTGGGCAATGCATCAATTAATCATGCAAGGGAAAATCCTATATTGGGGAACTTCCGAATGGAGCGCACAAGAAATCATGGAAGCACATATGTTTGCCAAGCAAAACCACC
>JBMLTP010000127.1:0-9156 GCA_049239885.1 Crocinitomicaceae bacterium | reverse complement strand
TTAATCCACAAGGATTACATTTATTTTCTGCAGCAGAAATGGATCAAACATGGACGAAACCCTTGTACCAAATTAATGTTCCATTAGGGTTTTATTGGGGTGCATTTAGCGGGCTAAATACTGGTCTTTCGGTTTGGCTTGTTACCCAAAGTGCGTTGCAAGAAGCACAATCAAAACCAGAATTACATGATGTTTTTAAGCTATTTAATAAATATTCCAAACAAGTATATCCAAGCACTGCAGATGCTGCCTATTCCATTTTCCATGAAGGATTAAATTCTCAAAACACCATTAAATTTCCAGAAAACATTTATGGTCAAGCCAATAAGCAAAATCAGGCTCGATATATTGCTATTTGCAATGCCTATGCAAGCCATGGTGCTCAAATGGATGATGTGTTTTCGGCTACTCAAGGACAAGTATATCAACGTGACCAGCAAACAGGGTATAATGATGCTGGATGGAACATTGAAGAAGGGAATTACGAAAGATGGATAACTCAAATAAATCCAGATTCAACTTCAATTGGTCTCTTCAGAGTGAGGGGACTTATCAATACAAGCTCATCAAAGTACGACCGTTTTGCTCGTTCTTTTGAAAACAGCAGTAGTAAAGACACTATGTATTTTAAATTCGATTCCAATGTGTTTTCACTTTCAGATCCAGACAGTTTAACATTTAAAATTACGTGGCTTGATAAAAATCAAAATTCGACTTGGGAATTAAAATATTATAATTCATTAGGCTTACAGACTGCCCTAAATATAATAGGTATTGGTGATAATCAATGGAAAACAACTAACGTAACAATACAAAATCCAATTATTACCCAAAATGGAGTTTTGGGTTCTGATTTTATGTTGGTAAATACAGATAACATCGATGATATCTTTCATGGTATTGAGGTAGATATTACACGAACAGGCACCTTATCTTCTATTGATAATATTTCTGAAAACGCTGAAACATTAATTTTCCCAAACCCAACATCGTCTGTACTTTATTGGGATAAAAATATTGTGTCCGATGAAATTATTATTTACAATTCAAAAGGGCAAGTAGTTTCAAACATCAATAAAGCTGAAAACAATTCATTAACCTTAATGAATTTGGAGAAAGGGGTTTATTATATTGTATTTCTTAAAGAAAAAAGAAGAGTTTTAACCAAGAAAGTAATAAAAGAATAACAGGTGCTACACTTAAAAACAAAGCATGCAGGTAACAGCACCTGTAAGAAATTGGTGGTAAAATGGTTAAATGAAGTTCAGTTTTTCAATCAAACTTTCTTGCAGGTTGACAGTTTTGTACTTCAAAATCGCCAACTTCTTGTAGCCGCAAAACGTTATGGGGTTTTAAGTTTTAACGCAAGTAATTGTTAATTGGTGAAATTAACTATTCGATTAGCAAATAATTATTGTACTTTTAACCAAAACATACTTTGTGCCTAAACTATTATTTACCTTTTTTATTTTAAGTTCATTGATTTCCCTTGCTCAAAATGGACCCGTTAGTTTTGAACCAGGAGAATTTGGTTTAACGTGGTCTTGGACAGTCTTTGAAAACATTGGGAATCCACCATTAGAAATTGTTGGGAATCCAGATCAAAGTGGGATCAACACGTCCACAACAGCAGCAAAATTCACAGCGCTACAAGGCGGAATGCCCTATGCTGGCGTGGAAAGCGCTCATGGAGTAGACCTAGGGACATTTACTTTGAGTCCAGCAAACTGTATCGTGAAGATTATGGTGTATAAGCCAGTTATCAGCAACGTTGGGATCAAATTTGCGACTGCTTCAGGAGCTTCAACAGGAGAATTATTGGTGGCAAACACGTTGATTAATAAATGGGAAGAGTTAACGTTTAACTTCACACCTATCCTTGGATTACCATCTTCCAGCGGAATTGATCAATTGATTATTTTTCCAGACTTTCAAAACCGAACCTCAACCAATATTTGCTATTTCGATAATATTACTTTTGGTGCACCGGGTCCTCCCCTACCAACACCAATGACACCGGCACCAGATCCAAATTTCGCAGCAACCGATGTGATTTCGATGTTTAGCAACGTATACACAAATGTTCCTGTGAACACGTGGCAAACTGCATGGTCTCAGGGAACCTTGAACGATATCCAAATACAAGGAAACGATACTAAAAAATACAGTTCCTTAAATTTTGTTGGAGTGGAAACAACAGGTAGTAATATTTTGAATGTTTCTAATATGACGCATCTTTACTTGAATGTTTGGACAGCCAACATGACTGAATTGCGTGTCAAACTTGTCGACTTCGGAAATGATTTGTCCTATGCTGGTGGAGACGACACAGAACATGAATTGGCCTTTACACCAACTTTGGAAAGCTGGGTGACTTTAGACATTCCATTATCTGACTTCGTGAACCTCGCATCTAACAACCATATTGCTCAGTTGATTTTTTCTGGTAATCCAACAGGAAGCGGTGTCGTTTACGTGGATAATGTCTTGTTTCACAATGCTATATCGGGAATCGAAACGATTCAAGCGAACGAAATGACTCTTTACCCGAATCCCGTTCAAAACGAATTAACCATTGCGAACTCAGAAGAATTGGCATCCGTTCAAATTTATTCATTGACAGGCGAGAACATTCTTATTCAAACGGAAATGGCATCAGATAAAATAGACGTTTCACAGTTGGAAAGTGGCATTTATGTTTGTGTGATGGAAACCATCAGTGGAGAAATTCTCCAAGCGAAATTCATTAAAAACTAAGTTCGTTTCTAGCGATATAAATAAACCAAGGTGCGCTCTAAACGCTGACCCAACTTTTGGTAAACAGCATGTCCTCCGCTCGATAAATCGTTGGAAATAAATGATGTGCAATCTGATAATTTGTTCAACCTAATATTGGAGGTTAAATTAAAGAACCATAATTGGATTAAATTACGGTATTACAACTCCTTCACTTCCCCATCAACAACCTTCAGCACGCGACCCGGAAATTTTTGAACCATCTGCATATCGTGGGTAGCCATTAAAATAGCCGTGTTCTCTTCTTTGGCAACAGCAATTAATAATTGCATAATTTCCTCCGAGGTTTCCGGATCTAAATTTCCAGTTGGTTCATCAGCCAAAATCAATTCAGGTTTGTTAAGTAAGGCACGTGCAATAGAAACGCGCTGTTGTTCTCCTCCAGATAAGGTATGCGGCATTGAATTCGCTTTTTGCTCGATTCCGACTAATTGAAGACAGCTTAAGGCTCTTTTATGAATAAGTTCTTTGTCTACCCAGCCGGTTGCACCAAGAACAAAATATAAATTCTGAATGACATTTCTATCCATCAACAATTGAAAGTCTTGAAAAACAATGCCGATTTTTCTTCTCAAAAAAGGAACTTCTTTCTTTGTAATTCGTCGGAGATTGTATCCGGCAACCATTCCTTCGCCTTCTTTTAGCAACAGTTCGCCATAAATCGTTTTCAAAAGGCTACTTTTTCCACTTCCGGTTTTACCAATTAAATAAGCAAATTCCGTGGCTTCCAAATCCAACCAAACATTTTTCAAAATGAGCTTATTCTGCTGATAAATTTGGGCATTGGAAATACTGATTACTTTAGACACTTTCGTTAGTTTTTTACAAATTTCACCAAAGGATTTCAGTTTAGGTCAGTAAGCTTCATTTTAATCTTAACAAAGACGGGTTTAAAACTTTTGATTCGTGAAACCTTCAAGCAATTAGTCGTTTTTAATTTTACAAGCGATAAATTATGCTTAAAAAATTAATTCTTTTCGTTGGATTTTCTCCGTTGTTTTTTGTCGCACAGGAAACAGAAAAATACGCAAGCGATTATGCAAACTTCTTTCGTGCAGAAGAACTTTACGAAAAATCGCAATTTAGCGCGGCTCGAAAGGAGTTTAGAAATTTCATTGAAAGTAACAAAAACGAAAATGATCCACTCTTTGTAAAGGCGCTTTACTATGAAGGTATTTCTGCACTCGAACTATACAACAACGATGCAATTCCTTTATTGGAATCATTTAACAAACGTTTTCCAGAGAATATTTATCGCAACCAAATCGGTTATCGAATTGGAAAGTATTTCTTTCAAAAAGAAGAATTTGAAGATGCGCAAAAATGGTTCGATAAGGTAAAAGTAAAAGAACTCGACACGAATCAGCGAGATGAATTTTATTTCAAATTAGGTTACTCTTCTTATCAAAATGGAGACAAAGAAACCGCATTCAGTAACTTTCGAGAATCAAAGGATGGGAAAAGTCAGTATGCTTCTCCGAGTCTTTATTTTTATTCCCATTTGAGCTATTTGAAAAATTCGCTTCAGGTTGCGCTTGAAGGATTTTTGAAATTGCGACAAGATTCTACATTTTGTGGGGTTGTTCCTTATTACATCGTTCAAATTTATCACAAACAAGCGCGTTATCAGGAGGTTGTTGATTTTTCGCCAACTGTATTGAAATGTAATTTTTTAGACAATGAATCCGACATTCAACACATCATCGGGAACTCCTACTATAAACTTGCAGATTACAAAAAAGCAATTGAATTTTTGGAGCAACATCAAACCAAACAAAAACCGTCTCGCGACGATGCCTACGAACTAGGTTATTCGTATTATCAAACGAAAAACTACGAGAAAGCCATTCGCTCGTTCGATAAAGTAACACGCGTCGATGATAGTTTGGGTCAAATTGCACTTTATCACATTGCAGAATGCTATCAAAACCTGGACAAATTATTACCGGCGAGAAGTGCCTTTGAGCGGGCGTCGGAAATGACGAAAATTCCTGAAATTCAAGAAGATGCGCTTTACAATTTCGCGGTAATTTCGTTTAAAGTAGACATTAATCCATACGATGAGTCGGTACGTGCCTTTGAAAACTACTTATCCAAATACCCGGATTCAAAGCGAAAAGAAGATGTGTTTCAATACCTCGTGAATGTCTACACTTCCACTAGCAATTTTTCGAAAGCATTAGAATCATTGGATAAACTCCCGAACAAAGACGCACGACTCAAACGAGTTTATCAAACAGTTGCATTCAATTATGGTGTTGAATTGTTTCAGAAAAACAATTACGATGAAGCCTTAAAAGCATTTCAATTAGTTGATCGCTATCCATTAGATCCGAAATTAGTTGCGCTTTCCAAATATTGGATGGCCGATATTTATTACCGAGACAATGACATGACGGAGGCAATTGTAACCTATCGCGAGTTTATCAATTCTCCTGCCTCAGACGCACTTTCGGAAAAAGTGGATGCTTATTACAATATGGGCTACGCTCACCTGAAAAAGGAAGAAACCGAAGAGGCCATCAAAATCTTTCGAATTTTCTTGCAGTCGAACCCGAAGAATGAAGAAAAGAAACTTGACGCTTATTTCCGAGTTGCCGACGGATACTATACCACCGAAAAAAATGACTTAGCGATTCAATTTTATTCAGAAGCTCTCAAACTGAATACTTCCCTGAATGATAAAGCCCTTTATTATTTAGCGAAATCCTATGGTTATAGCAACCAGCCTCAGGAAAACATTAAAACCCTAACCGAACTCGTTACGAAATATAAAAAATCGAAGTATGTGATGAATGCCACCTACGATTTAGGAAGAGCGCACGTTGGTCAAGCCAATTACGATGAAGCGCTTGGCATTTTCAAACAATTCATCATTGATTTCCCGAAATCTAGTTTGGTAATTGAAGCACGTTTGAGCATCGCGGATTTGTACTACAAGAAATGGGATTACAACCAAGCAGAAGCAGAGTACCTGAAAATTTTAAATCAATATGAAAATGTCCGAGACATTTGTGAAGAAACCGTTAAGGGGCTGATTGATGTTTACGCCGCTAAAAAACAACCTGAAAAAGCATCTGAACTAGCGGATCGCTATGCTTGTGCCAATATTTCTGCTGACGAAAAAGAGAACTTGTTCTTCACACCAGCATTTCAAAGTTATATGGACAGCACTTACAGTGATGCAATCGGCAAGTTTGAAACCTATTTAACGCGTTTTCCAAGTGGTCGATTTGTAAATGAAACTTATTATTACCTGGGTCAAGGTTATTTCAAACAAAAAGACACTTTAAAAGCCGTTGGTTATTTTGAAAAATATTTAGCAACACCAACAACTAATTTCTCCGAATCGGCAGCTGCAAGAACAGCGGCTTACTATTACACCCACGAGGACTACACAAAGGCCTTGAAGTACTACGAACAATTTGACAATTTAGCTACAAAACCAACAAACATTTTCAACGCTCGATTAGGTGTCATGCGTTGCGCCTACTTAACGGAAGATTTCAATAAAGCTCTGAATTTTGCCAAGTTTGTTTTGGAAACCCCATCTATCAATACGCAACAAAAGGTTGAAGGGGAATACTCAAAAGGGATGTCACTTTATAAGTTGAATCAACTTAACGAAGCAATTCCTTCACTAGAATGGTTGGTGAAAAATACGACAACTGCAATTGGTTCAGAAGCCAAATTTACACTAGCTGAAATTTACTTCAAGCAAAATGAATTCGGTAAAGCCGAAACCGAAGTTAAAGCGCTCATTAAAATGAAACCTAGTTACAACTATTGGGTTGCTAAAGGATTGATGTTACAAACACGAATTCACATTTTGAATGATGATTTATTCCAAGCTGAACAAACGTTGAAATCAGTTATGGATTTCTATCCGATTCAAGATGATGGCATTTTAAGCGAAGCCAACGATATGTGGGATGAACTGATGCAATTGAAAAATCCGACGGTTATCGAAGAACCTGAACCCGAACGAAAAATAGAAATTGATGGTGAATAAGATGAAACATTTATTGCTACTCGGGATCGTTTTTAATCTGTTCGCGGTCTTTGGGCAAAACGACATCATTGATGTCATCGGAAAGGGGAGTCGCGATGTAGAACCAGCATCACGCATATTGGAATTTCCAAAGATTATTGATACGATTAAACCGACAAATGTTCCTTCCTACCCGATGTTGGTTTTTCGCCAGCCGACCAAAATAGAATTAGATACCATTGAAGCAGCAACAGTAGAAACCACCGAAAAACTCAAGCCACTTTATCCATTTTATGCAAAATTGGGCGTTGGCTCTACGATTATGCCTCTGGGTGAGCTGTATTTCAATTCCACTCGATCCCGGAATTACTTTTATGGATTAAATGCGAAACATTTAAGTTCTTTTGGAGATGTAAAAAACAGAGAAAAAGTTACGTATTCTCCGGCACAATTTGACCGAACCAATTTCAATGCATTTGGAAAAATCATCGAGAGTAATTACACCTTATCAGGAGATTTAAATTACAAAAACAATGGTTTCCATTATTACGGAATTCCTGTCGATTCTATCTCTGCTGATTCCATTTCGCAACGTTTCCATCAAGTTGGAGGAGACTTTGAGTTTATTGCAAACCGCGGAGACACCTCAACATTGAATTTGATGTTCGGTGCGGGTTACAATTATTTGACCACCAAAAAACCAATTATTGATTCACTTTCGGAATGGAAAACGCAAGAACATAATTTTCATTTCAATACAAAGGGATGGTACAAATACAGATCTGAAACGTTTTATGCCAAGTTAGGTGTTCGATTCAACGGCTATCGCTACGGAATTCGAGATTCAGTTTTAACGGCTATTGACTCGGGGTTAGTTAACAATAATACAATCATTGACTTTCAACCGGGCGTATTGACTCAAATGTTCAATGATAAACTCAAAGCAGAAATCGGCGTTGCTGTTTCAATTGACATTCACGACAAAGCAAAAGCCTACGTTTTCCCTCAAGCCGAGTTCAAATACTCACTTTTTAATGATATTTTCATTCCATTTGTTGGAATCAAAGGAGGATTGAAACAAACTTCGTTTCGCTCATTATCGGATGAAAATCAATTTATGTTGGTAAATACGAGGTTGGCAAATGAAAACACTCCTTTCGATATTTTCGGAGGATTCAAAGGAACCATCACCAAAAAGATTAGCTTCAACGTCAATGCAAGTTTCGCCAAAGTGATGAATAAAGCGCTTTTTGTTACCGACACCTTATACTCGGTTGGAAATAAATTTGGAGTAGTTTACGACACGATGAATCTTACGAAACTAGAAGGTAGCCTTGCGTATCAGTTGAATGAAAAAATCAAAATTGACGCAATTGCCAGGTATTTCTCTTACGAAACGAAAAATCAAGCATTTGCTTGGAACCTTCCGAATTTCCAATTTTTATTGAGAGGCTCTTACAATCTGTACGATAAGTTTTTAGTAAATATTGATGCGAATCTTGAAGGAGGAAGAAAGGCGTTAGTTTATGCACCAGGGAAAAATGTATTTGAAGAAAATAATCAATACTATCAAAATTTAGGATTCATCGCCGACATCAATCTTGGATTGGAATACCGCTATAACAAACGAATTTCAGCTTTCTTACAAGTAAACAATTTAGCAAGTCAGCGCTATTACCGTTGGTACAATTACCCTGTTCAACCAATACAAGTGATGGGTGGAATTACTGCTCGATTCTAATTTATATGTTTGAAACAGAAGCCATCTTCCTTCACAAAAAAGGAAAACCTGAAAATGCGTTTGAACTCAGAAAAACGACATTACGCTCGTTAGAAAATGAGGAAGTTTTAATTGAGAGCGAAGCATTTGGATTGAATTATGCAGATGTAATGGCTCGCAATGGACTTTATCGTGAAGCACCGCCATTTCCCTTTGTAATTGGTTATGAAGTTGTTGGAAAAATCATTCAGGTTGGCTCCAGTGCTGATTCTAATTTAGTCGGTAAGCGTGTATTAGGATTCTGTCGTTTCGGAGGTTATGGTAAACATGTAATCACAAAACACTACGCCGTAGTTGAAATTGGTGAAGTCCTTTTTGAAACCGCTTTGGCTTTGTGCACACAAGCCGTTACAGCTTACTATATGTCCGACGTTTTAGCGCCCATCCAAAAGGGAGATAATGTCCTCGTTCACGCAGCAGCAGGAGGTGTTGGGAGTATCCTCATTCAATTGTGCAAGCGAAGAGGAGCAACTGTAATTGCTAAAGTTGGAAGCGATAAGAAAATAGATGCTGTTTCGGGGCTCGGGGCAGATTATGCTGTGAACTACAATAAAGTGGATTACGCCGAGGAGATAAAACGAATTCTAAA
>JBMLTP010000126.1:7743-9982 GCA_049239885.1 Crocinitomicaceae bacterium | reverse complement strand
AACCAACTTTCTCCAAATATTCGAGCTTGTATCCTTTTTCGAGAGCGCTTTTCGTGAAATTATCACTTACGTTTAGACAATAACCCAATTGAAATTTCTCAACAATGTCTTTTCTGAATCCTCGCTCTTCAAAATATGACAGACCAACAGCCTTTCCTTCTTCCGTTTCAAATAAATTTTGGAAGAAATGATTCTTGGCAAATTCGTTGATAATGAAAAGACTGTCTCTTTCATTTTTATCGGCAATTTCTTCGGCAGTTGGTGCAGTTTCCTCAGGTATTTCGATGTTGTATCGATTCGCCAACCAACGCAATGCTTCGGGATAGGAAAAGTGCTCTTTTTCCATCAAAAAAGTGACAACCGTTCCTCCTTTCCCAGTCGAAAAACACTTGAAAATCTGCTTTGCGGGAGAAACTATGAACGAAGGAGTTTTTTCATCCGTAAATGGACTTAAACCCTTTAAACTTGAACCGGCTCTTTTCAATTGAACAAAATCACCAATAACCTCTTCAATTCGAGAGGATTGCATGATTTGATCAATGATATGAGAAGCTATTTTACTCATTCAGCCGGATAGCCGTAATCTTTTTCAGAAATAACCTTACCTTTTGGATCGTATGTAGTCCATAACCCTACGATTTTATCATCTTTGTATTCACCCCGATAACGAATGGCCCCATTCGGGTATTTGACAACAGTATATCCCTGTTTGATTCCATGTTCATAAATCGTAAATGAAAGTTCGGTTCCTTTTTCTGAAAAATAGACCCACTTACCTTCTCGCCTTCCATTCTTTTCGATCATTCCCTGAAATTTGATTTGTTTTTTTCCAGGATACCATTCCGTATACTTACCATCCTTTATTTCAACCAACTTTTCAGGTTTAACATCATTTTTAGGCTGTTGATCATCCGAACCACAAGAAAATAAGGTTATGAATAAAATTGTCGCAAGTGAAAAAAATAAATTTCGTTTCATTTTTGTTTTATTTATCTCTGTTTATAGTGTAATGAACCAACCCAATCAATGATTTCTTCGCATCACCTTCAGGAAGAGGCTCGAGGAGCTCAATTGCCCTTTGAGCAAACTCATTCATTCTTTTAAATGCGTATTCGATTCCACCATTTTGTATTACCATATTAACGGCAAGAGCTATTTTCTTAGAATTTGAATTATGATTTTTAACAATGTCCATCAGTTCTGAACGCACAGAATTTTCTGCGTGATTCATCGTATAAATCAAGGGTAAAGTCATTTTTTGTTCCCGGATATCAATACCTGTTGGCTTACCGATGTTTCCTGGGGAACCGTAATCAAAAATGTCATCCTTTATCTGAAATGCCATACCGACCATTTCACCAAATTCCCTCATCCGATCTCTATGTTCAGTTGAATTAA
The DNA here is from genome assembly GCA_049239885.1 of Crocinitomicaceae bacterium. Classification (GTDB taxonomy): domain Bacteria; phylum Bacteroidota; class Bacteroidia; order Flavobacteriales_D; family Crocinitomicaceae; genus UBA952. The sequence continues at coordinate 8,584 of JBMLTP010000126.1, read as the reverse complement.
CGCTAATCGCTCCTGCCTCGCAACACGTAGAAATCAAAGACGCTGTTTTTTTACGAATAACATCAAAATAAACCTCCTCGGTAATGTCCAAACGACGCGCTTTTTCAATTTGTAGAAGCTCCCCTTCGCTCATTTCACGCACAGCTCTAGCGACAACTCCAAGTAAATCAGTATTGTTCTTTTCAATTGATAGTAAAAGAATACGAGAAAGCATATAATCACCAACTAAAACGGCAATTTTATTCTTCCATAACGCATTAACAGAAAAGAAACCGCGGCGTTCGTTCGCGTCATCCACCACGTCATCATGAACAAGAGTAGCTGTATGCAATAATTCAACAAGTGATGCAGCATCGAAAGTTGTCACATTTACATCCCCAAGCAATTTGGCTGATAAAAAAACGAACATTGGTCGCATTTGTTTGCCCTTTCGTTTAATGATGTAGTGCGTGACCTTATCCAGCAAAGAAACATCCGAACGCATAGTATCCCGAAAGTGTTCCTCGAATTGTGTCAATTCCGCTTCGATCGGAGCCATAATTTCTTTGACTGTTAACATGTCGCAATTTTAAACAAATTATGATAATTATTTTCTCGTTTTGACTTAAATTTACAATTCGTAGCGATTATCAGTACAAAGAACACAATTTTTTAGCAATGCGAATGTTATAAAGCTTTAAATTATTAGACTATGAAAAACATACTTCGCGTCTTTTTGATACTATTTCCACTATCAACTTTCGCTCAAAGTACAGTCGCACCTAAATATTCCAATGAATTTTTGTCGTTGGGTGTCGGCGCTGATGCTTTTGGAATGGGTAATGCGGTTGTTGCGGGTATT
>JBMLTP010000126.1:0-7733 GCA_049239885.1 Crocinitomicaceae bacterium | reverse complement strand
ATTGACAACACAAACGCGATTTATTGGAATCCAGCGGGATTGACACAATGCAATAAATGGTTGGAAATTTCATTTATGCACTCTGAATACTTCGCAGGGATAGCAAAATATGATTTTCTTGGTATTTCTCATTCCATTGACGAATCAAGCACTTTGGGTTTTGCGGCAATTCGATTTGGGGTGGATGACATACCTAATACAACTCAATTGATTGACAACAATGGAAGGATAAATTACGACAATATAAGTTCATTTACAGCAGGAGATTATGCTTTCTTAACTTCCTATGCACGAAAATTAAAAGTTCCAGGAATGAGCTTAGGTGGAACAATGAAAGTCATTTACCGAAATGTTGGGGACTTTGCAAAATCTTGGGGATTTGGTTTGGACGCTGGTTGGCAATATCAATTAAAAAAGAATTGGAAATTTGGTGTCATGGCGAGAGATATTTCTTCCACGTTCAACGCTTGGGTTTTTGATTTGGACGATGAGACGAAGAACGTCTTTCTTTCAACTGGAAATGCGATCCCAGAAAATGGATTGGAACTTACTCTGCCTCGAATTATTTTAGCTGCAGCTGGAAAATTTGACTTAGGTTCAAAAGGTTTTCACACGGGAGGTGAACTTAATGTCGATTTAACAACAGACGGAAAAAGAAACGTTTTATTAAAATCAGGATTGGTATCTGCCGATCCACACACGGGATTATATGTTGGATTCAAGGATTTTGTCAAAATAAGAGGGGGAATTTCAGGAATTCAACAATTCACCAATATGGATGAAAGTAAATATTGGGGATTCCAACCAAATTTAGGAATGGGTCTAGGTTTTAAAGGATTTTCACTTGATTATGCCTTTACTAGACTTGGTGATGCTTCTGCAAATTATTACACGCATATTTTTTCGCTTCGATTGAAATTGGATAAACCAAAGAACGCAGTTAAATGATAAGATTAATTTTAACCATTTGTTTTTTTACTTCTATCAGCATTTATGCTCAGAGTTTTGGTAATGAATGGATAAATTACAACCAAAAATATTATTCGTTTCCGGTTGCTCGGTCTGGTATTTATAAATTGGATTTCACCGCACTTCAGTCTGCGGGAATACCTATAACTTCATTTCAATCCGCTAACATCCAGCTATTTGGACGTGAAAAAGAAATTCCATTGCACATTGAAGATGGGGGAGATAACGCAATTAATGCAGGAGATTTCATCTTGTTTTATGCCGAACGAAACGATGGCTGGCTAGATTCGACACTTTATGATGATCCGTCTTGGTTGGGTAATCCAAATTACAGTTTATACAACGATACAATTCAATATTTCTTTACTTGGAATAACCTAACAACAAACCAAAGAGTTCAAATTCAAACGGATGTCAACGTTTCGTCCTACACACCTGAAAATTTTGTTCTCTTTGAGAAATCTACTTGGTACAATGAGCGTTACAATGAAGGCGAAAAAACTTCGGATGCCTCTAGCTCTTTCTTCGTGCAAGGAGAAGGTTGGGGAAAAACTGCATTAAATGGTGTTAATTCGACACCTCAAGTTTGGGATTTTAGCTCGACTCAATTAGAAAATATTTTTCAAGGGACAGGCGCTCCCAATGTTAACTATTCGGCCGTAGTTGTTGGTTCATCGAATGCCTATTTTGGAAATGGATTGGGTAATCACCACACGCGACACACCATTGGTACCTCGAACTTCGTGCTTTTTGACTCCATATTTTCAGGTTACAAAAGTGTCTACATCAATAAGAATTTCCCTGTTTCTGTTATGCCTACAAGTGGGAATTCAAATTATAAGGTTTCTTTAGTAAATGACCTTGGCGTAGCTACTGATTTTCAGTCCATCAACTTTTGGTCTTTTAAATACCCTAGGATACCAAATTTCAATAATGCAACGAGTGCTACTTTTTCTGTTTTAAATTCAACACTTTCAAATAAAATCAGAATAAATATTTCCAATTTAAATGTGACAAATCCGATTGCTTTTTCAATAGGTAGTCAAATGAATAAAATTCCAATGATTCAATCAGGAGGTCAATGGCAATGCCTTATTCCAAATGATTTAAATAGCAACGAACAGAAAATTGTAATTCAAGATTTAAATTCAGTCAACAACATCTCACAATTAAAAGCTGTTAATGGCACAGGACAATTCACAAACTATGGTGCAACTCCAAATTTGGAGAATGCCTTGTTATTTATTTATCCTGAGAAACTTAGAAACAAGGCGCTCCAATACGCTTCCTACAGAAGTTCAAACGTAGGAGGTTCATATAATGTCGTGTTGGCTCAAGTTGAAGATTTATATCAACAATTTGGTGGAGGAATTCCAAAACACATTAATGGAATTCGAAGATTTGCTCATTTCATCTATGAAAACTCAACTCAAAAACCGATCGGATTATTTTTAGTTGGAAAAGGTATTCGAGAAGCAAATATTACTTCAACAACCAACATTGGACCAGGATCTAGAACAAATTCTTCAGCCTATCAGAATAATTTAATCCCTTCTTTTGGCCAACCATCTTGTGACCAATGTATTACATCCAACTTTGAGAATTACGACAAATACGCCCCATTAATTCCAACTGGTAGAATTTCAGTTCAAACAGAAGCCGAACTACAAACTTATCTTACCAAGGTAATCGAATACGAACAACAGCAAAACCAACAATCTGTCTATTCAACTGAAACGAAAGATTGGCAGAAACACATTCTTCATTTTTCAGGTGGAACCTCATCTGGTGAGCAAATCTTGTTTAAAAACTACCTAAATACAATGGCTGAAACCGCCGAGGGTTCTTATTTCGCAGGTGATGTTATGGCAGTCGCTAAAGATAACGGCAATCCTATTTCTCTTGCCGAATTAGATGTTATAAAAGACCGAATCTCTGATGGTGTAAGCCTTATGAATTTCTTTGGGCATTTTACAACATCAGATTCAGGTTTTGATATAAATATTGATGAACCTCAGAATTGGGATAATCAAGGCAAGTACCCAGTTTTGTTAGCGAATTCATGTTACAATGGGAATATTTTCCATAATGCTAATTCGAATTCTCAATCATTTGTTCTTACTCCCAACGCCGGGGTAATCGCATACATTGGTACAATCAATTATGGTTTTACGAGTTCGCTTTACCAATATTCCTCCAATTTTTACAAGCAATTTAGTAAGTATAATTATGGTGGAACCATCGGTGAACATATTAAAAATGCGATGGACACGGTTTTGACAACTTCCAGTAATCTCCAAACAGAGGCTACTTTTTGTCAAATGACTTTGAATGGCGATCCGATGCTTCGCTTAAATTATCACCAAAAACCTGAAATTGAACTAACTGATTCACGCGTAAGCTTTGGACCCAATCTTATTACTTATGCGACCGATTCACTGAATGTTTCGATTACGCTCAGAAATTTAGGGAAATCAATTACCGATACTTTTTCAGTTGATATTACTCGGGATTTCCCCAATTCATTTACTGATTCAACCTATGTCATTGCTTTAACTGGATTGGATTACGAGAAGACCATTTCAGTGAAAATCCCATTTCAACCATCAATTGGCATTGGATTGAACAAATTCACCATTCGCGTTGATATTCCAAATGCAATTGATGAACAGGATGAGGAAATACAAAACAATCAGCTGATTAAAAATTTTAATATCAATGTAGATGGGATCGAACCAATTCTCCCGACCGATTTTGCAGTCGTTCCTTCTGATAGTGTTACATTGTATGCATCCACAATTAACCCTTTAGCTCAATTTGGAACTTATCGATTTGAAATTGATACAGTGGCATCATTCAGTAGCAATTTTCGAAGATATTGTGAAAAAACTGAATTAGGAGGACTAAAACAGGTAAATCCAAGTGAATGGAAATCTGCTTCCACAAATCAATTAGCACCACTGATTTTAACAGATAGCACAGTATATTTTTGGAGGGTAGCACTTATGGAACCTACAATCAAATGGAAAAATCGTTCTTTTCAACACATAACAAACAAGTCGGGATGGGGTCAGGCTGATTACGATCAGTTTAAATTCAATTCATTTAATGGCGTCAATTTAAGTGCTCAAACAGAACTTCGTGGTTTCGAACCCAATGAAGCACGAATAACCTGTTTGGCAAAGACAACCAATCAAGCACCAGCGCATTATGACAATGAATGGACACTCAATGGTGTTCAGCAAGATTATAGTTTTTGTGATTACATCAATCCAAATTTTCAAGTTGCCGTAATAGATAAATCAACACTTCAAGCTTGGGCCACACGATATACCTACTCGAATGGAACCGTAGCCAATCCTGAACATGGGGGATATGGTAATTTAAATGACAATGATGTGACTTGTTTTGGAAGACCGATGAAATATTTTACATTTGGTCAGAACACATTGGATCAAATAAATAAGTTTCAAAATTTTGTGGAAAATGTCGTTCCGGATGGAGATTATATTTTAGTTTTCACTCCAATTGCTACTCGATATGATTGGTGGAATCAATTAGATACGACACTTTATACAACATTCCAAAATCTAGGTTCAACACAAATTGCACCCGGAAGACCGAATAAACCAATGATCTTTTTAACACGTAAAGGAGATCCAAGCTTTGTTGTTGAAATTTTCACCCAAGGAAATGAAGATATTTATTTGGATACCTTAATCACCGGTATTGAATCGATTGGAAGAGAAACTTCTCCGTTAATTGGACCATCATCCAAATGGAAATCTATTTTTTGGAATCACAAACCTTCGGAGCAACCTACAGCTGATACAACTAATTTGGAAATTCAACTTTTTAATACTTCCGGAAATTACCTTAAGTCAATTGACACTGTTTTAATTTCGGGCGATTCCCTTCTGAACTTGACAAGCGTAATGCCAGCAGATTCATTCCCCTATATTAAACTTGTTGCCAAATACACAGACACAATAAATTTAACGCCTTCTCAATTAAAGTATTGGCAAGTATTATATGATGAAGTCCCAGAAGCAGCAATTGATGGAACTGATGGCTTCGTTTGGTTGCCTGAAAATGATACACTGCAAGAGGGGCAAATCGGGAAATTCGCAATCGATGTAAAAAACATAAGTTCGACAAACATGACCCCACTGTTAGTAGACTATTACATTATCGATCAGAATCAAATTAAACATATCATAAATTATCCAAGGCAAGATTCATTGTTGGTTGGTGGTGTACTTTATGATACGATTTCATTCAATACAAAGGATTTGGTAGGTAATAATTGGTTTTGTATGGAAGTGAATCCTTATGTTGACGCTAGTCTAACAACTTTGGATCAACCAGAATTAACCCATTTAAATAATATTATTCAATTTCCATTTACAGTTGTGGAGGAAGACATCAATCCGCTTTTGGACGTTACGTTTAATGGGAAACATATTTTGAATAATGATATTATTTCGCCAACAAGTGAAATATTGATTTCCTTAAAAGATGAAAACCCATACTTGATTATGGATTCAGATTCAGATACATCCTCATTCGGTATTTACATAACAGATCCTGATGGGATTCAGAAAAGGATTCCATTTATGGACGCTTCTGGAAATACAGTAATGGAATGGATTCCTGCAACTTCGCAAAACAAGCGGTTTAAAATAAATTACCCAACTTACTTTGAAAAATCAGGAACGTATTCACTACTTGTTCAAGGAATGGATAAATCAGGGAATCAATCAGGAGATTTGGAATATAAAATCAATTTTGAAGTGATTCACGAATCGATGATTACGCAAATGATGAATTACCCGAATCCATTTTCGACTAGTACAAGGTTTGTTTTCACCTTAACTGGAGACGAAGTTCCAGATGATCTGCAGATTCAAATAATGACGATTAGCGGTAAGGTTGTGCGTGAAATAAACGAAAGTGAACTCGGACCAATTCAAATTGGAAGAAACATTACTGAATTTGCTTGGGATGGAAAAGACGCATTTGGAGATCCATTGGCCAATGGCGTATACCTGTATCGTGTGAAAGCTAAAATAAATGGACAAGAAATTAAACGCTTGGAATCTGGAGCTGATAATTACTTTCACAAAGGACTAGGTAAAATGTATTTGATAAGGTAAAAAGCCAAATCATAAATGAAAGTCCCATTTTTTAAGACATTTTTAATTCTTTTTTGCCTATTATTTGTCGCATTTCTTTTTACGACTTCCTTTTTTGTTAGACCATGTTCGGATGACCTCTATTTCTATTCAGAATTTCAGGACAAAGGATGGTTTAATTCTATATGGAATTTACAAACGAACATTCGATTTACTGGTTTTTTAGTATTCAATACAATTGCTTTTTTTACACACAACTTTGAAACCTTCAGTTCTTGGTTGTTTATTTATTTCTTGTTAACATTTTCATTTGGAATATCCTCTAGTACTTATTTTTTTAAGTTTATCAGCAAACAAATAATCAATCAAAAAAACTTACTTTTTGTTCCAATAATCTCAATTCTATTTGTATCAAGCTTTTATTTCTCAGGAATCAATGCTCAAGAGATTTGGTTTTGGACCATTGCGAACACCATTTATTTTTTGCCAATAGCCATTCTTTTTCTAGCAATTCCGCTTGCTCAGAATAAAAAAATATTTTACAGATTAATCTTTTATTCACTAATTATTCTTTTAGGAGGAATGGTCGAGAACCTTGTTTTAAGCTTAATAGCTTGTTTGATTTTTACCTTTTTTTATTTCAAAAATTCCAATGGGTTGAAATTAAAAATTGCCTCCTCCATAATTTGCCTGATGATTTTCCCTATTATTTCACTGTTAAAATCCAGTATTTCAAATCGCGTTTTAATGGAGAAATATTACATAAAGGAAAATGGTTACTTCAATTCTATTTTTTCGGATTATGACGTTAAATTAAATTTCGAACGAATCCTATTTTTAATTGCAATCTACCTTTTAGTGATGGCATTTTCCAGTACTTTTAAGGATAAAATAACATTACCAAAATTCAACCTTAAAAAGGCAATCATTTTCAATTCAATTCTATTGTGTATTGTATTCTTTTGCACCTTTCTACCGATGGTTTATGTTTTTGGTAATTTTGGTCCAGCAAGATCGTCAATGCCTTTTGTATTTGCAGTCAATATCTCCATTTTTTTCTGGTGTTTTATTGTAGGACAGCAAATTAATTTCAATAAATTGACTTCAATATCAATTGCGGGGATTTCCTTGGCATGCATGCTCGTCTTTTTCATCAAACAAATTCGATTAACGTCCCATTTCGCCGAAAAATATGATGAACGAATTCAACTGATTAAAAATGAGAAAAATTCAAATAAAAAACACCTTTTGTTACCACCATTACCTGACTCAGGAGTCATTCCGAGTCAAGAGCTAAATAAGGTTGGAGAGAGTCCTAATATGACAAGTTATTATTTTGGAAGGCTACTTGGTGCTGAAAAGGATGTTTATCTCAGAAAAGATTAGTTTGTAATTTTCCGAAATAAACCTCTTCCGTTAAAAATTAATAAAACCGGAATTAACAACGAGAATAAAAAGGAAACTACATATGTTCCTTTCATATCCATTTTATAAATAATGAAAGCCGTAGAAATGGCCAGCAACCCATTGAATAGAATCATGAATAACATGATACGTTTAGGGAATTTTTGAAGGTATGTAAGTGAAATAATAAAAACCATTGGAAAAAACATGAATAAAATTCTATCC
>JBMLTP010000125.1:0-7811 GCA_049239885.1 Crocinitomicaceae bacterium | reverse complement strand
GTCGCGACTTTTTTGTGATTGGCTATTATTTTGAGTTTACTAAAAGTAATTCAGAAGACGATGCACAGAAAGATTAAACTTTTATTATCAAATAGTTTAAATTGGCACAACAATTGACTATTTTGACCATATACAGTAACATGAATTCACACTTTGCCATCTTTTTTATTCTCCTGTCATTTTTTTCATACACTCAAAAAAAAGATACCACTTTCAACATTCGATATCATTCGAATAAAAAAATATCGACTAAGGAAGTTAAATTAACAAATGAGTTGAACTGGGGCTATGCCAAAGCTTTTGATCGAAACGGGAAAGAAATTTATTCTATGTCAATTCGAAACGCAGCAGGTCATTCTTCTGTAAATTTTGATTATTATCCATCTGGAGCGGTTAAAAAAGCCCATTTCACAGGTCATCCTGATGGTGGAATACAATGGGACGATGTCACCCATTATTTTGATGAGAATGGAATTGTAACACAAGTCATTAATAATAGCTCAGATGATTTTGGTCACTATAAACTTCGCATAGATCCGACATTATTTTCTGATACAATTACGAAACCCAATATTTCACCATTGACCGGAAAAGAAACTCCCAAAAAACAAGAAGTTGTCGCTTGTGCAGAAATTTACTCCACCGAATTTTATTTGATAAACGCATCCGGAAAAAAGCGAAATGTGGTTGCTCGACTTTTAAATGCTCCAATTGATGGTTTTCAGAAAGAAGTTACATTTGCAAATAACGATACGATTAAACTTGGGAATTACATTGAGGCACAACTATTCACCCATCCTAAAGAGCGCGTTTCGCTTGAAATAAAAGGTCGAAAATCAGAAAAATTTCAACTTTTCTGGGAAGAACCCAAGCAAGAAGGAAAAAGTAAGCGGATTTATTTTATGGTGGCTGTGAGGAGATAGTCGAAAGGGTAATAAGTGATTGATTTTAAAATAATTGAGTTATTAGTAAAATCAAACTTATCAATTCAAATTTCGATACTCCATTGGTGTTTTACCTGTTTTCTGTTTAAATAAGCGACTGAAATATTGAGGATATTCAAAACCCAAATGAAAGGCAATTTCACTCACCGACTGGTTGGAATTTAAAAGTATGTTCTTAGCTTCTTCGATGATAAATTGATGAATGTGTTCTTGGGCATTTAATCCTGTTTCTTTTTTTAACAGGTCACCTAAATAACCTGGTGATAAATTCACTAAATCAGCAAGGTATTTTACGGTTGGTAATCCAATTGAATTAGTTTTTGCAGAAAAGTGTTGCTTCAATTGAGTTTCTATTTTCTCCAAAATATCTCGGTTAGTTGCTTTTCTGGTAATGAATTGTCTTCCATAGAATCGATTGCAATAGTTTAATAAAAGTTCAATTGTTGAAACAATGATTGTTTGGCTGTAATCATCAATGTTTTCCTTCAATTCCTTTTTTATTTTTACAATGCACTCAAAAAGTAATTGTTTCTCTTTTTCTGATAAATGCAACGCTTCAGCTATTTCGTATGAAAAGAACGAATAATCTTTCATTTTAGCATTGAGCGAGGTATTGCGTATCAAATCAGGATGAAAAAATAAGCCCCATCCCATTGGATTCTCTCGGGGCTCGATTTCGTTGTCTATAGTAATTACTTGATTTGGTGCCATACAAATCAAACTTCCTTCATTAAAATCAATCGCTTTACGACCATAGGTAATGGAACTTTTACAATAATTCTTAAACATCACCGAATAAAAATCAGTTGTGATTCGTGTTTCCTCTTCGATGTGATCCTTGGTTTTACTAAAATCTACCACTGCAACCAAGGGATGAAAATCATTTTCATTCAAAAGACGTGATAGGTCAGCAATTGATTTTAAATAGATTAGTTGACTCATTTGTTACAATTTAAAAAACTTTTTATTCATGTAAACAATAAAATTATAACCAAAAACCTTATTCATAAAATTATACATCTTGGCATCCTTTCCTGCCATATATCTTAATTTGCTTTTACCATCGGTAGCCGCCTCAAAAATCACTTTTGAAACAATGTTTACTGGTGAAGCGCTTTTAATCATTGTTGGAAATACCGTCATTATTTTGTTTACAACATTCTGATATTCTTTCAAATTTTCATCGTGGTTAAAATCAAATGAACGGCCTGCAAAGTCGGTGGCAATTGCTCCTGGTTCAACGATTTTAACTTTACAGCCAATTTGCTCCATTTCGTAACGAAAAGATTCAGAAATACCTTCAACCGCAAATTTCGTCCCATGATAAAGCGATCCTAACGGAAAAGTCATTTTTCCACCCATGGATGAAATATTGATAACTATTCCATTTTTATTCTTTCGAAAATGGGGAAGAATTGCACGGGTAACATCCATTAATCCTATGACATTCGTATTGAACTGACGAAGAATTTTCTCCCTAGGAAATGATTCTAACGGCCCATAAGCTCCATAACCTGCATTATTTAAAAGCACATCTATTTTTCCGAAGCGTTGAATTCCATTCGCTATTGCACTATCGATTGAATCAAGATCCAACACATCCAATTTAGTAACAAATACATTTTCTAATGTGGTTAGTTCTTTTTCATTTTCCGGACTCCTCATTGACGCAATAACATTCCAGCCTTTTGACTGAAAATACTTAGCTGTTTCTTTACCTATGCCACTGCTAGAACCTGTAATTAAAATTGTTTTCTTCATTTTCTTTTTTTTGACAAATGTAAATTTGAACTCATTAAAGAGAAGAATACAAAATAAGGATTAATGTATACGGAATAGGGATTGAAAATCAAATGATCAATTAATTTTCATATTTTCTCAAACACCAAACAAGAACCTATACTAAATTGATACGACAGTGCAGATTTAATTTTAATTAAATCAGATTATTTGATTAGCAAGTTATTTATTTCCTTTAGCAAATTAGCCTTATTATTTGGACCAATACCCGTAGATACATATCGAACAATTCCATTTTGATCTATAATCAAATTCGTTGGAAAGCCTTTAACGCCATATGAATCTGATACAGACTGACCATTAGTTAAAACTTTATACTTGAACTCTGTCTTTTTTAAGAATTTTTTGAGTTGATCTTTTTTGTTAACCGCAATTGCTAGGAAAACGACTTCTTTCCCTTTGAATTCAGTGACTAATTCATTCAATTCAGGCATTTCCATAACGCATGGTTTGCATTCAATAAACCAAAAATTCAGCACAACAACCTTGCCTTTCAGTTCAGAGAGTATGTGTTTTTTACCTTTCGTATCTTCCAAAACAAAGTCAACCGCTTGAGCTCCAATAAGTGCACTTTTTTCTTGATCCATTCCCATTCCACTTTGCATTTTCAACATCATTGTTTTTTCTTCTTCGGTTGCTTTTCGTAAAACAAATGCTTTAACAGACTTATCCTTATCAACATAAGGTTCAGGAATAAACTCGTTAGACATCATAATTTTCATGAAGTCTGATGGGTTAATTTTTTGAAATTGCTCGTCATACATAGGAGTCGACATTGGATCGAGCATTAAGGGTGCACCTTGCTGAATGTCGCCTGGTCCCGCCAACTTTAATCCCTCAAGCGGGTTTGTCGTTTGACCATAGATAAATTGAAAATTAACGAATACAATTACTAAGAAAAGTATCATTTTATTCAAATATTGTCCAAGATTGGTTTTCATATTTTTAGTTTTTTTTAGTTCGAATTATGTGACTTTATTTAGATTTCAATAAATGATTACTTATTTTATTTTCTCTCTTTTTGAAATAAACTTATAAACTCGATGAGTAAAGAAGATATTCAACAAAATGACTACAATAACTAAGTAACCGAGCCAATCGAAATTTTCAAGAGGACTTAACTCATTCTTTTGCTTAACAATCCAACCGCCAATTAAAGCTGCTATTCCTCCCGCCATTTGTTGAAGTGAGGAGTTTACCGACATAAATGCACCGCGATCTTTCATATCTGGGATGGATGCCGCCAAAGCTTGTGAGGGAACCATTCGTGCCATAATACCCATCATCATCAGAACATTCACAAGAATCAGCACCCACAATGAAACGTGCGGTAACTGGGTATAAATCAACACAGTAATCACCATCCAAATGGAGGAACCCGTAAAAATCACAAACTTATTAAACCGATCGCTCAAAATTCCAACAATTGGCATAATGGCAAAAGTCGCTATACCAACAATCATAAACATAAGAGGCAAGGATTTCTGATCAATTCCAATGTTATTAACCGAATAAGCGCTTCCCCAGGGCATCATTAAATATCCACCAAGCGACATAAAAGCTGTGGCGATGAATCCAATTCGGTAATTCCGATTCGAAATGGTTTGTAATAGGTGTTTTATCGGACTGGCACGTTGCAATTCCAAATGCGCATTTACCGGCTTTAAGATAATTAGTATCACAAAAAAAATGAGCGTAGCCAAACCTACAATTAAATAAAAGGGCGCTTGCCAATTCCAATAATTTGCCAGATAAAGACTTATAGGAATGCCTAAAACCTGACTCATTCCAAAACCCATTTGTAGAAAACTCATTACCCTACCCCGCTGGTCAATCTCAAATAAATCGGCAACAATAGCTAAAGAAATAGAGGAAATTACGCCTCCAAAAATTCCTGTAAAAATTCGAGAAAGAACTAATATCATATAACTCGTTGACAATCCACAAAAAAGCGTTCCAAGAATAAATCCACCATAGAAAAATAACAATAGTTTTTTTCGATCAAATTTATCTGCGAAGCTCGCAGTTAAAAATCCGGAAACGCCTGCTGATAAAGCATAGCTAGAAACGACAACACCAAATTGAGCCGGTGTAATTTTTAAATCTTTAATTAATAAATCTCCAAGTGGCGACATCACCATAAAATCCAAGACTACACTAAATTGAGTTAGTGCTAGAATTAGAATGACCGTAATTTGGTAGGATGTAAATGCTTTGTTATTGGATATTCGCTGCATCTTACAAAGTTAAGTGCATTATGGAGATTCTTACTTTTTTTAGCTCTTAATTATATGAAAAGGATATAAATTCAATAAATAATTTTTATCTAAATTCGATTATCAAAAACTTGAAAATTGGAATTCTAATCGTTCTTTTTGCAGGAATCAAAACAATTTTAATTTCTCAAACGATTATAGGTTTTTATTCAGTAAAAATCACTAATGATTGGAGCGAATCTAACAAGTGTATCAATAATTAGTAATTTCAATTTTTCAATCTCAATTCTAATGAAAAATCTGGTCTCACTTTATTTATTTTTTGTTTCAGCGTATTCAATTAGCCAAAACTACACTTCCTATTTCACAGGAAATCCAACCGATTTAGTAACAAATGTACAAGGCGGAATTTGCTTAATGGGCGGTGCATCCGAGGACGACAATGCGATGAAATGGTTTTTGGAAAGAGCAAATGGCGGTGATGTCTTGGTGCTCAGAGCCACGGGGGCTGATGGATATAACGATTATTTGTTTTCAGGTTTGGGAATAATTGTCAATTCAGTTGAAACAATCGTTTGCAATAATGCAAATGCCAGTTCTGATGCATACGTAATAAATAAAATCAACCAAGCCGAAGCCATTTGGTTTGCCGGTGGTAATCAATGGACATACATAAGTTATTGGAGAAACAGTCCTGTTGGAAACGCAATCAATCAAGCTATAAATGAAAGAAATGTTGTAATCGGAGGAACGAGCGCAGGAATGGCAATTCAAGGCAAGTATTATTTTTTAGCAGAAAACGGAACAGTAACATCGAATACAGCAACTTCAAACCCTTATGCAAATACTGTGACTGTAGATTCAACTTCTTTTATTCAGAATGATATTTTACAAAACGTAATTACGGATACACACTTTGATAACCCTGATCGAAAAGGAAGATTGGTATCCTTTTTAAGTAGAATTTATAACGATTATGGTGTTTCAGGTTATGCCATTGCTTGTGATGAATACACTGCCGTATGCATCGATTCAACAGGTCATGCTCGCGTTTTTGGTGGTTACCCAAATTATGATGATAATGCCTATTTCGTTCAAGTTAATTGCGAATTAACGAATCAAGCTCCTGAGGTTTGTTCACCTGGTAATGTACTAACTTGGAATCACAATGGGCAAGCAATTAAAGCTTTCCAAATCAAAGGAGACGCCACTGGTTCTAAATTATTTGATCTTAACACTTGGGAGACTAGCTCATCAGGCACCTGGTACAATTGGAGTGTGGCAAATGGTGTATTTCAGGAATCAGTTGGTGCAGAACCAAATTGTGGAGGATTAGGTTTGTTTGAAGAATCAAATTGGAATGATAAACCAGAATGTTTTCCAAATCCAACAACTGATGAAGTTTCAATAAAAGGTCTTCCTATAGATTTTCAAGGGAAAATTTCAATTTTGAACCAATATGGACAATTGTTTTGGGAGAGCGATTATCAAACAAAATTAAATTTGGAACAATTTCCTGACGGAATTTATATTGTTTTAATTTCCAATGAATTTTCGCTATTCACAACCAAATTTTTGAAAAGAAACTAATATTCCATTAAATCAATTTTTTCTCTTTTGAAATTGTTGCACGCTATTTGTATCTATTTAACTAGTTTTATCAAAAATTAAGAAATCATGAAATCGTACATTCTTTTTACTGCCGCATTGATTTTATTTTCTTGTTCTAACGCAAAAAAAATGAGTCAAAACCCAGAAAACAATACTCATTTGGTTAATTCTTCTGACATCAAAATCGCAATTCTCGGCGACAACAACCAAAATTCGATTTCTACCACGATTAATAACGTTGTTTTAAAGGATAACCTTCTTGAAATATCAATAAATTATACAGGAGGTTGTTCTAAGCATGAATTTGAACTCGTGGGAAGTGAAATGATTTCGAAATCGTTGCCTCCAATTCGTTCAATAAACCTAATTCATAAAACACTTGACGAAGAATCTTGTAAACGAACTATGTACGATACGTTATATTTCGATATAACCAATTTAGCTTATCAAAAAACGAGTGGTAGCGTTATTAAATTGAACCTAGCTGATTGGAAAGAACAACTTGTTTATACCTTCAAATGAAATCGGCTTAATTAACATGAATTTCAATTTTCACAAATAATACTTTGAAGTAAATTCTCAAAAACGAATGTTATAAATTCATTTTTTTGTTGTTATATACGAAAAATAACAAATGATGAATTATCACGACATAAAGCGGAATGAATTGAAGACAACTGAAAATTACTCGGACCGCAAGTTTAAAAATTACTTGAGAGTTCATTATATTTTACTTTCTTTATTTTCCTATTTATTTTTTTGGGCTATTTCATTCATTCCCTTTGCGGTTTTACCAATATTTACTGGACAAACACATCTGTATGGTTTATTCTTATTTACACATCTTCTCTATTGGAAACTATATGCAGAAAAAAAGTACTACGAATTATGCGATAAGGATATTGAAGAATTAAAATTAACGATAGAAGTCCTGGAAGATATACAAAAGGAACGAAACGCATTTAGCGCATAAAAAAAGGCGACACCTTATCGATATCGCCTTTCACAAAAGGATTTTTAAAACTTATGCGTTTGCATTCATATTATCTAAAACATTCATAACGCTTTTCACTGCTTCAGAAGATTCAGTAAGAAGAGTTTTCTCAGCTTCGTTCAATTGTAATTCAATGATTTTCTCGATACCATTTTTACCAAGCACAACTGGCACACCTAAGTAAATATCGTTCATTCCATATTCACCTTGCAACCAAGCACAAACAGGGAAAATTCGTTTTTGATC
>JBMLTP010000124.1:0-8224 GCA_049239885.1 Crocinitomicaceae bacterium | reverse complement strand
ATTCATTAGTAATTTAGCGAGATGAATCTAAGCGCTCCACTTGCCGAACGCATGCGTCCAACTAATTTGGATGAATACATCGGTCAGCAGCATTTATTGGCAAAAGATGCTTCATTACGAAGAGCGTTGGATGCGGGAGTTATCCCGTCTATGATTTTTTGGGGACCTCCGGGTGTTGGAAAAACAACATTAGCACAATTAATTGCCGCTCATTTAAATCGTCCATTTCATACACTTTCTGCCATTTCATCTGGTGTTAAAGACGTTCGTGAAATTATCGCAAAAGTGGAAAACGGCGGCATGTTTCAACCCAAAGGGACGATTTTGTTTATTGATGAGATTCATCGTTTTTCGAAAGCACAACAGGATTCGTTGCTCGGTGCGGTTGAAAAGGGAATTGTTACTTTAATTGGCGCGACTACCGAAAACCCTTCATTCGAAGTAATTTCAGCATTACTTTCGCGTTGCCAAGTGTACAATTTAAAAGAGCATACGAAAGAGGATTTACTTTTGCTTTTGAATCGCGCGATCGAACAAGATCCGTTTTTAAGTAAAAAAGAAATTGTATTGCAAGAAACTAATGCATTGCTTTCCATTTCCAGTGGAGACGCACGAAAATTGTTAAACGTTTTTGAAATCATCATTGGAACATTTCAGGGGCAACAAAAAATTGTCATCACGGATGAAGTCGTTCTTCAAAATGCCCAACAAAGTTTAGCTCGTTACGACAAAGACGGCGAACAGCATTACGATATCATTTCTGCTTTTATTAAATCCATTCGCGGAAGCGATCCGAATGCTGCAGTATATTGGTTAGCGCGCATGGTAGAAGGAGGCGAAGATCCAAAATTCATTGCACGAAGACTCATTATTTCAGCATCTGAGGACATTGGTCTTGCCAATCCAAATGCACTTTTAATGGCTAATTCTTGTTTTCAGGCAGTTGAAACAGTTGGTTGGCCAGAAGCACGAATTATCTTGGCTCAATGTACCATTTATTTAGCATCATCACCTAAAGGAAATGGCGCTTACATGGCTATCAATCGAGCGCAACAACTAGTTCAGCAAACCGGAAATTTAGGTGTTCCCCTACCCTTGCGCAATTCTCCTACAGCACTCATGAAAGAAATGGGATATGGTAAAGGTTACTTATACAGCCATGATTTTCCTGGTAATTTCGCTGAACAAGAATTCCTACCGGAAGAAATTACGGGAACTACGTTTTTCAAATCCGGAAGCAGTCCGAAGGAACAAGAGATAGCCAAAGGGATTGAACAAATTTGGAAAGGAAAATACACCTAAAATGGCTCGAATCGGTTATTATTTATTTGTCTATCCATTATCGAAATTACCACTTTCAATTTTGTATTTATTCAGCAGTTTTTTTGCATTTCTATTAATTTATATTTTCCCTTATCGCAAAAAAGTAATTCTTAAAAACATTGAAAACTCGTTTCCCAATTTAACAGCAAGAGAGCATCAAAACATCGCGAATAAATTTTATCGTCATTTTGCTGATTTACTAGTGGAAGGAATCAAAAACTTAACTATTTCAAAAGAAGAATTAACAAAAAGATTGATTGTCAAAAATCCGGAGTTGATGCAGCAATTATTTGATCAAGGAAAAAATGTGATTCTTGTTTCCGGGCATTACAACAACTGGGAATGGTTGATTAGTTCTCAAAATTTTCTTTTTCCACATCAAGCTTTTGGAATTGGCATGCCCATGACCAGTAAATTCTGGGATCAAAAAGTCAATAACCAACGTCAGCGATTCGGAATGAAAGTCGTGCATGCCAAAAATTACAAAACTGCATTTGAAAGCTACAAAGAAAAACCATTCGCGATTCTCAATTTAAGCGACCAAGCTCCACCCGACGCTGAAAAAAGCTATTGGACGACCTTCTTAAATCAGCCAACTCCTGTGCTTTTTGGAACTGAATTTATGGCCAATGAATACGATTTTTCAGTTGTTTTTTTCGTGGTTAGAAAAAGAAAGCGTGGTTATTACGAGCTGGAATTACAATTAATTACTGATAACCCAAAAGAATTGAACTACGGAGAAATTACCGAGACCCACACCGAACTTTTAGAAAAAGAAATAATTCAAAATCCCGAATTCTGGTTGTGGTCACACAAACGCTGGAAACGCGCGGTTCCAACAAATTTAAATGAACTTAAAGTTCAACAAGAAAAACGCTTTATTGAAAGGTTTAGACACACATGAATCTAAAATGAAGCAAAAATCCTTTCCATTTTTAATATCCTTACTTTTTTCCAAACCAAAAAAAGTAAGACAAAAAGTGCTTTTTTCAACTTTCACAAGGCATTTCCTTCGGGACATTCGTTTTTTCGTTTCGTGCTTTTGTTCTATTGCTCCAGCTTCGCTTCCGCGAACCGCAACTTCACTCAAAACTTCATTAACGCTTTACGAAAGTTGTTTGCTTCGAAATAAATTATTTTACGAAAAATGAAATTTATAACCTTAAAAATTCTATTTCTTATTGCATTTTGTAAGTATATATCCTCAAACATTTATAGCCAACAAAATCGCATCCTTCCATACTCCCAAAAACCAATTCATGCACGGGCTTTTAATGGTGAATATGTTGGAACGAATAATGGAGAAATTTACAGACTTGATTATTCAACTGATAGTTTTAAAATCATCCCATTATCTGACACATTTCCAGAGGTTAGAGACATTCATTCAACTTTTCGAAATGAGGTTATCGCGATGCAAACAGGCGATCATGGCGCAATCATTTTTATTGATTCAACCGGAAAGTTCACAAAAACTCCTTTTTATTACAGAGGCGATACAAGCAAATCTATTTTCCTCGATGGAATGAGTTTTAATGGAAATCTCGGTTTTTTAATGGGTGATCCTGTGAACAATCATTTTTCTCTTTTCAAATCAATTGACGGAGGTAGAACTTGGAATCCTTGCGAAGGCAAAATAAAAGCCTTTTCGGGTGAAGCGGCATTTGCTGCAAGTGGTTCAACCGTTGAAATTATAAATGGTGATTTTTCATTTGTTAGTGGCGGGTTGAAATCGCGTTATTTTATAAGTTCTGACATGGGGAATTCGTGGAGATTTTATGATATTCCTTTCCCAGCTTGTGAATCGTGTGGTCCTTACTCGATGAGTTACCTACCGAAAACAAAAAATTCATTCGAATTAGATCCAAAAAAGATTGTCGTTGTAGGCGGTGACTATACAAAACCTAATGAATCAAAAAACACCTGCTTTTATTCTCTTAATGGAGGAAAAACGTGGAAGAAACCGAAAAAATCTCCTAGAGGTTATCGTTCATGCGTGATTGTTTCGAATGGTGTTTTATATTGCTGCGGAACAAATGGAATTGATTATTCAACTGATTTCGGAAAAACCTGGAAATCACTTTCCAATGAAAATTGCTTTACTCTCGCGGCAAATGAAACTTCGATTTTAGCGACGACAACGAATGGAAGAATTTTGGTTTTAGAAAAGGTAAATTATTGATAATAAAAGATTACAATTTTCAATGAAAAAATTACCTTTGTTTATTAAGCTAAATCCGCATTAGAAATTGAGTACACGGACAAATTTCCTAAACAATCTTGCTTCAAAAAAAATAGATTACAACCTTGGTGCTGGAGTTCCTCCAATGAATTTGTATCCTGAATTCAATCCTGGAACCTTATTCGCTGAAGAAAAAATACCATTTAATAGCAAGTTTATCAACTATCACGAAACACGAGGATTCATTAATAAGGAAGCAAGTATCTTCTTTCAAAAAAATGAAAACGTGCAAATCGACCCAACTAATATTTTAATTACGAATGGAGTTCAGGAAGCTATTTCACTCGCAATTTCATGTTTTAAGGATAAAACATTGGCATGCATTGAACCTTCCTATCCTGGTTTTGAAGATGCTGCGAAAATTTTTGGGTGTAAAACAATTAAATTTCAAGAATCAACTTGGCTTGAAGAACTTGAAAATTTACCTTCAGGAAGTTTGTTTTATCTTTCAGCAGATTTTTCAAATCCAACAGGTTATAGTCTTAACTTCGAAGAGCGTAAAAAGTTAATAGAACTCTCAGTAGAAAAGAATTTCTATATTTTTGATGACGCGACATACCGACCATTCAATTTGGATGATCCACTCCCATCTCTTGTTTCATTGAATTCTGAGAAAGTTATTCACGCAATGTCTTTTTCAAAAATACTGGCTCCAGGACTTCGAACAGGATTTATCGCTATTCCGAATGGGTTAGTTAATGATTTCGTTTCTGCAAAATCAAATCTCAGTTTAAACAATTCGGGTATTACTCAAAAAATCGTTTCGGAATGGTTAGAAAATAATGACTACGACCTAACAAGTCATTTGTCTAATGCAAAAGAAAGATTAAAAAGAAATCGAACGATTTTAAACTTGCACGAGACTGATTATAATGGAGGTTTTTTTTGCACATTAAAGTCAAACAAATCAATAAATTACGAATTTTGTGAAAGATTATTATTGAATGAGAATATTGGCGTAATTCCGATGATGCTTTTTTCTGAAAATTCGAGATACCAGAATCAAATGCGAATTTGTGTGGCGAATATTGATGATGAAGATTTGAATAACGTTTTACGAAGAATTATGAATTTCGAAGCTTGAACGAATGAATATTAAAGGAGTCTTATTTGTTGAAATTTATGTTGGTATGGCCAAGATGGTCTCTTGGTGGCACCAAATGGCCTTAGGATTTACCTTGAAAGGTATTAAGGAGAAAAAAGGTCAACATGGACTTGAAATTACCTATTGGCTGCAAAATGGTGAAGCGAATATTCTTATTACATCGGCACTTGAACCCGCTGCACATGATGTCGTTTCCTTTGTAGACAGGCATGGTAATTCAATTAAGCGCTTTGGAATTGAGGTAGATTCAATCGAGGAAACCGAGCAGTTATTAAAAAATAATGCCGCTATCATTTCAACTAATAAAATAACTGAAAAATTTGATGAGGAATCAAGCTCTTTTATCAGCATTAAATTATTTGACGATAACGAGCTGACCTTCGTAGAACGAAAAAACACAGACGCTCCTTTTGCTGGATTCAAAAAAACAAACAACATTTCAGGAGAACAATTTCTAAAACGAATTGATCATTTGGCATCGGTTGTGCGAATAAACGAGGCGGATTTTTGGAATAATTACTTAACTCGTATATTAAACCTAAATCTCATTCAAACCATCGGTGAAGAGTTTTTTGCCAATTTACTATCAGGGATGAAAATGCACGTTTTAAGTTCTCCTGGCAATTCTTTTAATAAGGTTATTGTTGAGCCGCTTCCTGAAAAAGAAAAGAAATCACAAGTTGATATTTTCTTAAGTAATCATTTCGGTAATGGAATTCAACACCTTGCTTTTGAAGTAGATGACTTAATTTCAACAGTTGAAAAACTTAAAGGAAATGGTGTGAACTTTACGCCTGTTCCTGCCAAATATTACGAAGATCTAAAAATACAAGCACCAGAACTTCCAATCGAAATGCTTCGGAAAGCTAATATTTTATGCGAAAAGGAGGATGATAAAATCTTGCTTCAAGTATTTACCGAGCCAATTGGTGATCGCCCTACCCTATTTTATGAGTTTATTCAACGAATAAATGATTACCAAGGATTTGGAGCGACCAACGTCAAACAACTTTTTAAATCCTTGGAATTACATCTGAGTAATGATTGAGATTAAAGATCATTCGGGTCTTTCAGGAAACCCATTATCTGTTTTTTCACCAAAAAACGCTAAAGAACTTATTTCATTTCTAAAAACGAATACGACGTCGAAATTTCGAATTGGCGCTGGATTGAGCGGAGTATGCGGAGCTGCTATTCCAAATAGCAATGAGATTTTCATTGATTTTTCTCTTTATAAATCGCTTGAGTGGATTGATAAGCGAGCGGGAATTTTTTCAGCTTCTGCAGGAAATACAATGCAAGAAATTAAAGATTTTGTAGAATCCGAAGGATGGAGTTTTCCTGTAATGCCTGGAAGTTTGAAAATGGCTACCCTTGGCGGAATGATAGCCTTTAACGGCGGGGGACCCTATTCGTTGAAATATGGGAAGATAGGTTCATTTGTCAAACAACTTGAGATAATTACAACCACTGGTTCGAAATGTAAATTTGGATCAGAGTGCAAGAAAATTTCTGAAGGACCTGACTTTACGAAACTTTTCATTGGTTCGGAAGGCACGTTGGGATTTATTAGTAAAGCAACTTTGTCCTGTGTTCATATTCTAGAAATGGAACTTTTTCGAATTTCTCATTCTTCATTTTATGAGCTCACAAATGCCATTTCTGATTTTCTGATTTACGACCCTATTTATTTGGAAATGGCTGAACCAGATGCGCTAAGATTTAGTTCAAAAGTAAAAGAATCTGTTATATGGCTTGGGGTTCAGAAAGGAACAAACATAGATCTTGATCGACACAAGCAATTCAAAATAGAAGCCAAAGAAAACCACGAGATTTCGGAACGATTTGATATTGGATTCAATCTACAAGACTATAAAAAATTCATTGATTTAGATATTAGTTTTCCCTTGCGAAACACTGCTAATTTGCTTTCTGAATTGAAAAATCTCCTGATTCAACATCATCTAGAGTCTGTATTTTTTGGTCATGCAGGTGACGGAAATTGGCATATCCATGTATTTTTCGATGATTCAAATCCAATTTCTGATGACGTAATTGAACAGTTCGATGCAGTTCTTTTAAAATATGGTGGTCACATAAGCGGTGAACATGGCATCGGTGAAATTCATAAAAAACGATTTGTTAAAACGATGAGTGATTTTCATCAGGAACTATACAAGTCCATAAAATCGAATCTTGACCCTGATTTTCAACTTCCTTCACTTTTTTAAATGGACTATTTTCTTCTGATTGAGCACGATCATATTTCCAAATTTGAAATTGAAGATTTAATGCCATTTACCGATTCATGGTGTGAAAAATTGACAGATTTAACCCGGAAAAAAGAAAGCTTACTTGCACGATGTTTAGTGAATAAACTATGTGAAAACCTTGAATTAGGTTCCATTCACGAATGTGGATTTAAAAAAGACTCAAAAGGGCGCCCCTATTTATCTAATCATCCTAATTTGTTTCTTTCCATCACGCACTGTCAAGGTTTTGTTTTCGCAACTGCATCCAATTCTCCAGTTGGAATTGACTTTGAAAAAATTGATTCCATTTCCAGTGAAGATCTAAAAATTGCATTCAACGAACTCGATTGGAAAACCGTTTCAGCTGATATAAATTCATTGTTCAAATACTTTTCCCTAAAGGAATCTTATTCAAAAATGATTGGCACGGGTTTTACGACAGAACCTGCTGAAATTCAACTTGTAGACATAGAAAAGAATAGCTATTATTCGTTTTTTGAAATAAATGGTCTTAGATATGTTTTTACGATAATTACTTTACACATTGAACCCGAAAAATTCCTAAATTTGCAATTTAATTTTTCAACTTAAAATGAATCATTCTCATTTAGAGGAATATCAAAAAAAAGGGTTTATTGTTCTACCAAAAATTCAGCTTTTTTTAGATGAAGCAATTGAAGGTAAGATGCAAGAATCAGAGTTCTCTATTAAATTTTATGAATCGGATGAAACTACGGTGCGTTCGTATTATGGATTTCATAGAGATCCAGAAATAATTGAGTGGTTAGAAAAAAATGAAACACTAAAATCCATATGTCATATGATTTATGGGAATCAGGAAATCTATATTCACCAGTCGAAAATAAATATAAAAAACAAAGCTGAGAGTTCAGTTTGGCCTTATCACCGAGATTTTCCTTTTTGGAATGTTTTTGATGGAATTAAAGAGAATAAACTTTTAAACCTAGTTGTTTTTCTTGACGATGTAAATGAGGGTAATGGTGCTTTAGGATTTATTCCTGAGAGTCAAAATTTCTTTTTGGAACGAGAAGAAAAGTTCAAAGAGCAGTCTTTTTCTTTAGATGGTTCAGCCTCAAGCAACTTGCTTTTCGACTTTTCGGATGAGGAAGTTGAAATGCTTCAAGACAAATTCGGTCATGAACTTAGCGTTGGACCAAAAGGATCTATTTTATTATTTGATCCAAATACAGTTCACGGCTCTTCCTTTTCGAGCGAAGATTGTAGCCGTCGAATTTTAATATTAACATTCAATACGTGTGATAGCCCTCCAAAAATTCCACT
>JBMLTP010000123.1:0-5045 GCA_049239885.1 Crocinitomicaceae bacterium | reverse complement strand
CACTCAATATCTTCCCTCAGCTGGTTAGATATTTCGGAACTACCGCCCACCTGCGAAATTCCGCTTGAGCAGTATTTTTTCTTTACAGATTATTTATCCAAAGACTTCAAAAAGACTGAAATTTTATATAGTCTTCTTGCACATGTAATTAGCAAACCAACATTCATTACAATTAAACCGATATAAAAGATTGGTAAATACCAAATACCAATAACACAACTAATTGTTATCAATGCCATTCTATGTTGTTTCGCCATTGGGCCTGAAAAAAAATGTGGACAATTCAACGATGCACCTAAAGTTCTTATATAGGCTGTAAATGCTGAAAGTATTATCGCAAGATATGCCAAATCCATTCCAAACTTATATTTCGCAACCAAAAGACCTGAACCAAAAATAATAAGCGTGTCACTAATTCTGTCTGGGACTTCATTGTATAAACCCCCAACTAACGATTTTTTATTATATTCTATGGCTACCATCCCGTCCAATAAATTCATTATTAATCGACCTTGAATACCAACTATAGCCAGTATCATTGCTACTTGATGGTTTAGGTAAGCAATACTGTCCAAATAAAATGAAATCAACGTAAAAAGTGAAAATACAATACTCAAAACGGATATTGTATTTGGTGAGATATTCCTACTTGCAATCCATAATGCCGCTCTTTTGGCAAATTTTGTATCTCGTGATGAAACATCTCTTCTGTTATTCATTTTTAAAAAGTTAATTAGTAGATTCTTTAGAACATCCAATACTTCTAATAATAGAAAAAATAATGATTAATAAAAATACAAAACAATTTGAAATTAGATATCCTCAAATAAGAGAATCTATTGATCATAACAGTTTTATTAAATTCAACTATAAAAGACCATTTTGAAATAAAAATTTAGGTGAGCGATTTGAAGTCTTTTCAGCGCTTTAAATGAACTAATAAACAAAAACTACCCGCGGCCGGAGAACCCAATAAAAAAGCAAAAAGAACAGATAGAGTTTAGTTTCTTAAAACTATTTGAACATTTTCCCGAGAATCTTCAAACCATAAAAAGGAACGAAAACTAAAAAAATTCCCATAAGATTGTATTTCACATCAAGCGGATCAAAGTTCCCATGAATGCGTTTTTCCAATACATAATTGGAGGCATGTTGCATTACTTCAATCATAATACCAAAGAAAATCAGTCCGAACAGAATTAAAACATGTTTTTTTGGAAATAAAATCAATAAAAAAATCGATGCGAGAAAATAAAACGCCGCATGCAATTCAAAACCAATTCCCCGAAATGGAAGCGGTAGTTTTACCATAAAACCGATAAAACTACAAATGATTAAAAAGATTAATAATGCTGATCTATTGCTGCCCGTCATTTTTTATTTGTTATTTCAATTTGCCTAAATTAAAAAAGAAAAATAATTAAATGAAAAAACTTTTCCTGCAAACCATTTTAAACATGAGTTGTTTGTAGTTTTGTGGCACTAAATGACTCAATGAAATTTTTTCTCTCCGTTTTTACATTATTTGCTTTTTTTACAGCAAACGCTCAATCAAAATCCACATTGAGTGGTTATGTTACTGATAGTAAAAATGGTGAAGCACTGATAGGAGTCAAAGTATACATTCCCTCAACAAACCAAGGTGCGGTCACAAACAACTACGGATTTTATTCGCTTACTGTCAATTCAGGTAAATACACAATTGAATTTCGCTCAGGACTATATCCTTCAGAATCTCGAGAAATTGACCTAACCAATGATGTTCGTTTGGATATTGAATTAGGGACTAATGTAAAGGATTTAAAAGAAATCGTCATCAATGCCAAAAAAGGTGAGAACGTGAATTCAACCCAAATGGGACAAATCCAATTGGATATTGAAAAAATTAAGACACTTCCAGCATTCATGGGTGAAGTAGATGTCATCAAAACAATTCAGTTATTACCTGGAGTTTCCTCAGTTTCAGAGGGCGGACAAGGTTTTTATGTCCGAGGTGGTGGACCTGATCAAAACTTAGTTATGTTGGACGAAGGAGTAGTATACAATGCCGCTCACTTATTTGGATTTTTCTCTGTTTTTAATGCGGATGCTGTTAAAAGTGTCAATTTAATCAAAGGAGGAATGCCTGCAAACTACGGAGGAAGGATGTCTTCCGTTTTGGAGGTCAATATGAATGAAGGAAATAACAAGAAATTTAAAGTCAAAGGTGGTTTGGGAGCAATTTCATCAAGACTGACGGTTGAAGGTCCACTGAAAAAAGATAAAGGATCCTTTATCATTTCTGGACGACGAACCTACATTGACTTAATTATGAAAGCGGCGATACCAGACACCTCCCCTTTCGCAGGATCAAGCTATTTTTTCTATGATTTCAATGCTAAATTCAACTATAAGATTACGGAAAAGGATCGCATTTTCCTGAGCGGTTATTATGGGAAAGACGTTTTCAATTTTGAAGATCGAGAAGGTGGATTCAACGCCAAAATGCCTTGGGGAAATGGAATTGCAGCACTACGATGGAATCACTTATTCTCCAATAAGTTATTCATGAATTTAACCTCCACATTTTCGGATTACCAATTTAGTTTCGGTTCTGCACAAGATGAATTTCGATTTGAATTGTTTTCAGGAGTTCGAGATATTGGAACAAAAGTTGATTTCTCCTATTTCCCAAATTCCAAACACAGCATTAAATGGGGATCTGATCACATTTATCACACGTTCACACCAACTAGCGTTTCCGCCCAAAATGATACCGTTGTTTTTAACACTGGCGCCGCTCAAAAACTATATGCACACGAAACAGCCTTTTACGCATTGGATGATTTTGAATTGAATGATAAAATAAAAATAAACGCAGGACTTCGATACAGCATGTATCACCATGTTGGACCTTTCACACGTTACATTAAAGGCGACGGAATCAGCACACCTGATACAGCAATTCAATACTCGAAAGGAGATTTAATTAAATTTTACCATGGTTTAGAACCAAGATTATCTGCTCGATTCTTGCTACCCGATAAAAGCTCAATAAAAGCTGGATATTCATATAATTATCAATATGTGCATCTTACCTCATTGAGTGCGGTTTCCTTACCAACAGATATATGGTATCCTTCAACCGATAAAGCAAAACCTGAAATTGGTTGGCAAGCATCAATTGGCTATTTTAGAAATTTCATGAATGATATGTTCGAAACTTCCGTTGAAATCTACTACAAGGAAATGGATAACATGATTGAATACAAGGAAGGAGCTGTTCCAGGTGATGAGGTGAATGACAACACAGATAACCTGTTGGTTTATGGCAAAGGATGGGCTTACGGAATTGAATTTTTCATTAAAAAATCAGTTGGGAAATTTACTGGATGGGTTGGATATACATGGGCGAAAACTGACCGTAAGTTCCCTGATTTGAACGAAGGTTTAATTTATCCAGCTAAATACGACCGAAGACATGATTTGAGTATCGTTGGAACGTACAAATTAAATGACCGTTGGACTTTCTCGACAAGTTTCATTTACGCAACAGGAAATACATTAACCTTGCCTAGTTCTTGGTATGTTCAAGAACAAAATCTATTATTTAATTATGGCGCTCGAAACTCAACTCGAATGGCACCTTACCATCGATTAGACTTGTCAGCGAATTGGTATAGTAAAGATTATAAAACCAAAACAGATGCGCAAGGAAATGAAATTCAGGTAAAGAAAAAAATCAAGAGTAATTGGGCCTTTTCTGTTTACAATGTTTACAATCGAGCAAATCCATTCTTCCTTTATGTAGATAACGACGGTAAATTTTTGAATGGTGACTTTAAGATTACGGTTAAGCAAGTTTCGCTTTTCCCAATTATACCAAGTGTAACGTGGAATTTTGAATTGTAGCATATGAGAGTAATTTATTTCATTTTCCTGGTTTTATCTGTTACCTCTTGCACCAAAGAAGTTAAAATTGATATTCCAGGATACAAGGAACAATTGGTGATTGATGGTAGTATTGAAACTGGAATGCCTGCTATTGTTTTATTGTCAAAAACCAATGATATTTATGCTCCTACAAATTTACAGGCCTATTTAAACGGTTTTGTATCTGGAGCTACAATTGTTATTTCAGACGGTACTTCAACGGATACCTTAACAGAAATTTGCACAGACAACTTACCTCCCGGAACAGAGCAAATTGCAGCAGGATTATTTGGCGTGCCTGCAGATTCTTTGGTTAATCTCCATTTATGCGCTTATGTTTCATTGGGAATGATTGGGGAAGTTGGAAAAACCTATTCTTTGAAAGTTATCGCTGATTCAAAAGAATATACCGCTCAAACTCGAATTCCTGAACCAGTTGCTTTGGACTCTATTTATTGGAAAAATGAAGAGAATTTACCTGGATATGGATTTTCGTGGGCGCGCTTGTCAGACCCAAACATAAATGGGAACGCCTACAAATGGGAAGTTAAATACATTTCAAATCCCACGTTTTCAAAACCATTCAATCCCTTTTTCGATGATCGCTTTTTCAATGGCTTAAGTTTTGAATTTGCCTATGAAAACCCAATGCTGTGGAATGACCCGAATACACCTGACAAGTACAAAGGTTATTACGCACAAGGTGATACAATTGTGGTGAAATTCTCTACGCTTGGGAAAAATGAATATAAATTCTTTGAAAAAAAGTACAATCAAATTTATTCGGGTGGTAATCCATTTGCAACCCCTACAAATATTCCGACCAATATAAGTGGTGGAGCATTGGGGATTTGGGCAGGATTTTCACCGAACTACGATACGTTGGTTTGTGAATAATAAACTTTCATAATTCATTTTAGGGGAAACTAAATCCCTTTTCAATAAGAGCGATTTAATATTCGTTTATTTCTTTATTCGTATTTTTGAACAAACTCTAATTTCCATGAAAAACTATCTTGTTTTTATCTTATTTCTTTCGTTCTCATTTGGCGTTTTCTCGCAAGAAAATAATTCCAATTGCTCAAAACGAGATCGCTTCAAAAATCAGCACTTAAAAAGCAATACATTAAACG
>JBMLTP010000122.1:0-10169 GCA_049239885.1 Crocinitomicaceae bacterium | reverse complement strand
AGCCACCGAGGTAGTAATTTTCAGAATTTAAAAAATCAAATTTGATACACGTACCCAAATCTATTGCCAGCTTCGCTCCATTCAATGGTTTACTTGACAAAGCCGCAGCGTTGCACAAACGATCAATTCCAAGTGTTTGAGGTGTTGCATACGAATTATGAAAAGGCAACTTCGAATTTGAATTGATAAATGTTAAACTCTTGAAATAACTTTGTAGTTCTATACCCAACGATTCATTGCGAACTGAGCAAACTGCAACGGGCATTTCGCAAGACAAAAAACCAAACATTTCCTTTTCTGAACTGAAGCGTTTAACGCTTGAAAGTTCGTCTTGCTCGAACAAAGCAACTTTAATGTCGGTGTTCCCAAAATCCAGGCAGGCATATCGTTGAGGCAATCCCATTTACACAAAGATAAGGTGGATTTAAGATTTTTTCTAGTTTTGATTGGTATGAAAAGAAATTTATTATAAATTTGCACTCCAATTAGGCTGGTACCTTAGCTCAGTTGGTAGAGCAAAGGACTGAAAATCCTTGTGTCCCTGGTTCGATTCCTGGAGGTACCACGTAAAAATCCCGAGTGAAAACTTGGGATTTTTTGTTTTTCAGCTATAATTGAATTATTTCACAACAACGAGCGTATCGTTTCTGAAGAAAATATCCTTGTAGAAAAAGTTTTCTGCAAACCATTTTTTCTTTTCTTCGGGCCAAGTAGAAATGATTTTTGCATCTTCATCTTGTTGTTTTTCTATCATTTCCCTCGAATAATAGATTTTGTCTTTTGACATTGTTGATTCTTTTTTATTTTCAATTCTCAATTGTTTCTTGTTAAATGAATGATAGGATGAAGCACAGCTTGTTACTACTGTAATCCCAATGATTAGAAACCAAATTTTATTCATATTTCTCAATTTACAAAGTGATTAATCAGGAAACGAAAATTTCAAAATTCGTTATGAAAATTTTCGATCTTTTTTTTTGACTTTAATTTAAAATGGTGGTTAAACCTTATTAAATCCTTTCTCTCTCAATCAGGCTATTTACTTGTAAAATAAGTGCTTGTATATGTTTTATGTTCATAACCACTTGTTTCATCAATTGTAAAAGAGTATGGCAAAAATAGAAAGGATAATTCATTTTTCATTTTTGGAAATTTAATGAATGAATAACGCATTTACCATGTTAATTCTCAATTTGACTATGATTTAATATGGAGTCTAACTGATATTAATTCCATTTATATTGTAATTTTATAAAAATTAATTCTCAGATACTTAAATCAAATGAAGCCTATTCAATTCGTTTTCATTTCGCTAATTACACTTTTTGTATTTATTGCAAATGGTCAAAAAGTATATCGATATAAAAAAGTATCTTTTTTTTCTGATACAAACATATTTCTAACAAAAAAACCTTTAAGCAAAATAAGTGGAACTGTTATTCGAAAAGAAAAAAACAGTAAATTTATTTGGGAGGTTAAAAATGGTAAACTTCATGGTAACGTTGTTTATTATTTCAAAAATCACAAGAAATTTGAGGCAGAATATTTATTCGGAAAGCAACTAAAATCGACAAGTTACCATCCATTAAGTAATATAATTGAAAGTGATTTTAAGTTTAACGATTACAACTTATTAAATTACAAAGTCAATTACTCTGATGGAAAAACTAGATATGAAGGAAGTAATGACTTAAACGGAAATCCAAAAGGTACACATAATGTTTTTTTTGAGGATGGAAAACTAAAAATAAGGGTTAGTTTTTGGGAAAAAAATAATCAAGAAGAAAAAGCGTTTTACGAGTCAATTCCAAAAGGTAAATGCTCGCTGTTTACTACAGGGATTGGAGTATCAAGATCTAATTGGACGGTAGATGATATGCAATGGTATTATACATCAATGCCTACGAAAGATACTTCTAAAATAAATTCAGAGGAAAAAGCTAAGCAACAATTTGAGTATTTAACCCTTAAGCAAAATAATATTCAACGTATAGAATTTTTTAATTCCAAAGGTGATATTATTTATTCAGAAAATTGGCCTACATGGACCAATGGCGAATTTATCAGGTTGTATGATGATAAAAAAGTTATTGGAAAAATAGAAAAAACATGGATTGAAACATCTGATATTTGTGAAATATCTATTATAGTTAAAAATTTATCATGTTATGATCTAAAAGAAAATCCTATCCCTTGCAATGAATGAAATGATTCATTGAATTGTTTGAACGAGAAATTCAAGTCTCCCTCAACGAAACCGAATACTCAAAAACCTTCGACCATCCTTTCCAAATTCCATAATCGCCAATAGTTTCATTGTGCCAAATGAAAGAATATTCACCACCGCACGCCACAACTTCTTGGTACAGGACATCAATTCGTTTTATAGCTTCTTCTGGTTTTAGTTTCATGTATTCATTAAGCGTTCCATCCATAAAGACAAATGGGTGAACGGTCAGATTGGTGACTACATTTTTCGTTAAATCAAACCAATTGAATGGTCTAGCTGTTCCCGCCCGAAAGCCCACGTGATCCGCGAAACCCATTGTATAGTCATCCGTTATTTCTTGACCGATTAACGTTTGATAGGTTTGTGGGAATTTGAGAACCAAAAAATGTTGTCGGCTTGAATGCACTCTTTTTTTAACAATGGACTCCAGTCGCTCGATTTCGTTATGTAGGTAAAACTCGTAACTATTGGATTTAACACTGGGGTGAATTCCAATTTCAAAGGACGCCGCCATACGCTGAATCAACTTTCGGTGCTTTTTTGAACGGTGTGATATATTCCGATCGTATTTTGCAAAATCTCCAAGTAACCAAAATAATTTACAAGAATCATTTCCAACGTTCAAACTAAGGATTTTCTCATAGGTATCATACGGATCTTTTGTTAAACCCGTTTGGACACTTTGGCGCTCTATTAGCCGTTTGCTTCGACCTAAAAAGAAATCTTTCATGTTGGAAATGGAACTTCTTAAAAGGCCTTTGTTCTTGTATGCATAGGCGTTGTCAATATCAAATGTCGGGAGTACTTTGACATTTTCTTTCAAGATAGTTAATTGATAGTTTGCTTTATTTTTCAAAAAATCAAGAATATCCATACTCCAACGATCACAAATGGCTTGTTCTAGCCAACCATATTGAAATTGAATGCTTTTTGATGCTTCAAAACGACCGAAACCATCCGTATTCAAGGCAAAATATTCCTCCATTCTCGTCAAAACATAGAAAATGCTAGCAAATGGATCCACAACAGTATTGAACGAAAGACATTCCGTTTGGTGAAACATTTTTTTTGAAAGTTCAACGGATGAGATATCCTCAGAAAATAAAAGTGATGACGGAAAAATACTTGCGGTATCATTAAATTCTTGATCCGAATAATTGAGCTTAATTCCTTCAAATTGTTCGAATGATCCTTTGTGACTTGTCGTTTTATAGGCAATACCTCTATTTTTGAATACAAAATCAAGCGTGTATTCCAATCGGGTTGTTACTCTATTTACGTAGATCAATATCATTCGATTTCCTCAACTATTTTGTCACAAATAAAATTAGCTGCTTGTCCATCACCATAGAATTGCGGAAATGTAAAATCATTTCTATTAATCAATTCATCAAAGGCCGAAACGATTTTATCATAATTGGAACCTGCTAAAATTGCATTTCCATTTTCGACGATTTCTACCCATTCGGTTTGTTCACGGAGAATTACACACGGTTTCTCAAAGAAAAATGCTTCTTTTTGCAACCCTCCGCTATCCGTAATTACAATGCGAGCATTTTTTTCCAATGCAATAATATCCAAAAAGCCAGCTGGCGGGATAATTAGAAAATTTGAATTTGAATCTAGCTTTTCTTTCAAACCTAGTTCCAATAAATCATTCATTTTCCCTTTCGTTCTTGGGTGAATGGGCAAGATAATCTTTAATCCACTTTTCTCTTGAATATTCACAAGGGCTTTAAAAACAGCATTCAAATTTTGAGGGATATCTGTATTGGAATCGCGATGAATGGTGCAGAGAATATAGTCTTCCCCTACCAAACCAAGGTTATTTAAGATTGTTGATTTTTGGTTTGAAATTGAAGAAAAATAAAGACTATTGTCGTACATGATATCACCACATAAATGAACATTCGGTTTATCAATTGTAGCTTTCTGCTTTATTTCAAGTGAAAATCCTTCTTTTTCGAGGTTTGAAATTCCTGTTTTTGTAGGTGAAAAAAGTAACGTCGACATATGATCCGCCGATATTCGATTGATTTCCTCAGGCATGGATTTGTTGTAGCTCCGAAGCCCTGCTTCAATATGAACGATTGGAATGTGAATTTTCGCGGCTGCTATGGCTCCTGCAATTGTGGAATTGGTATCACCATAAATTACAATGGCATTTGGTTTTTCATCAAGAAATATTTTTTCAAGCCCTTCAATCATTTTTGCCGTTTGAGCTCCATGGGAACCACTTCCGACATTCAAATTGTAATTCGGTTTTGGAATTTCCATCTCTTCGAAAAAAACATTCGACATATTTTCATCGTAATGTTGTCCCGTATGAACAATTATTTCCTCAATTTTATCCGAAAACGAGTTTCGAATTGCTCTACTAAGCGCCGATGACTTAATAATTTGTGGTCGAGCGCCTATGATGGTAATGATGCGTTTTTTAGTCATATTGATAAGAGGCCTTCGTCGGCGAAGCTAAGATAGCCATTATCCGTGAAAATCAGGTGATCTAACAAATGTAAATCAATGTATTTACCAAAATCACGAATGGACTTAGTCAGTTGAATATCCGAATGACTTGCTTTTTTATTCCCACTAGGATGATTATGTGAAAGAATAAAAGCTGCGGCATGGCATTCCAAAGCGAGTTGAAAGATTACCTTACCATCCGCGATTGTGCTGGTCATTCCGCCTTTTGAAACTTGCTTGGTTTGTATAATTTCATTTGCCTGATTTAGAAAAATAACATAAAACTCCTCATGCTTTAAATCACTGAGATAAGGTTTTAAATGTTGGTAGACCATTTCAGAATTTTCAACTTTTTTACGATTCGAGGTTGAAGCTCCTTCTCTCCTGCGACCAAGCTCCAATGCTGCAAGTATATTAACAGCTTTCGCTTGACCAATACCATTAAATTTTAGTAATTGTTTCAAGTTTACCTTGGAGAAATCGGCGAGGTTATTTTCAAAACTTGACAAAATTTCTCGAGCGAGTTCAACTGCACTTTTACGACGTGTTCCTGACCCAATGATAATGGCTAATAATTCAGCATCAGAAAGGATGGTTTTTCCTTTTAAAATAAGCTTTTCTCGTGGGCGATCATCTTCTGCCCAACATTTAATTGTTTGTGTTTCCATTTACCTTAAGTTAATCAAATTCTTTCGATTTTTGATTCTTTTGTT
The DNA here is from genome assembly GCA_049239885.1 of Crocinitomicaceae bacterium. Taxonomy (GTDB): domain Bacteria; phylum Bacteroidota; class Bacteroidia; order Flavobacteriales_D; family Crocinitomicaceae; genus UBA952. The sequence continues at coordinate 4,760 of JBMLTP010000122.1, read as the reverse complement.
TGATTTTTTTCTTCTTTTTTAGTATTCAAAAAAGGTTTTTAATACATTTGTTTTATGTCAAAAAAGAATAAAACCCTCGTTAATGTGGTGTATTCCACGAATCCGAATTTTCAATATCAACAGGAAGAAGAAGCTACTCAAGAGACCCTTCCCGCTCAACATCAAAAATTATATGTTTCGCTTGATAAAAAACAACGTGCAGGCAAGGAAGTTACCTTGATTGAAGGTTTTATTGGAACCGAGGACGACTTAAAAGAATTAGGTAAAATGTTGAAAAGCAAATGCGGCGTTGGTGGTTCGGTCAAAGACGGCGAAATTCTAATTCAAGGAAGTTTCAGAGATAAAGTTTTTGATTTATTGATAAAGGAAGGGTATTCCCAAACGAAGAAAAAAGGAGGCTAGAATCTAAACTTTTTTCGAACAGGCTCCACGTGGATATGAACATCTGCAATACCAGGAAGTTTTTTCATTAAATGGTCTTTCAGTCGGTGTGCGATTTCGTGGCCATCAAAAACACTAAGCGATCCCTCAACCTCGATGTGTAAATCAACAATGTAAACCATTCCAGCTTTTCGAACAAGGCATTTTTCAGTATCAATTACGCCTGAAACTTCGGTTGAGTAGCGTCGAATGTCATCAATTAAATCGTGATGAAGATGTTCGTCCATGATTTCACCCAACGCAGGTCTGAAAATTTTATAGGCATTGTAGACAATAAATCCGGATGCGAGCAAAGCTGCCCAGTCATCCGCCTTTTCGAAACCTTTGCCAAATAGAAAAGTTAAACTGATTCCCACAAATGCAATGACGGATGAAATCGCATCGCTTCGATGGTGCCATGCATCCGCTTTCAAGGAAGAAGAATTGGTTTCAATTCCTTTTTTACGCACATATTGAAACGATATTTCTTTAATAAGAATAATCGCAGCAAGAACATAAAGCGTAAAAAACTCAGGTTTTTCTTGTGGTTCACTTAAGTGACGAATGCTCTCGATAGCAATGATGGTAGCCGAAATCAGCAAGAATCCAACAACTGCAAACGTAGTGAGTGCTTCCGCCTTTCCATGCCCATAGGGATGATTTTCATCGGCAGGTTTCGTAGAGTAATTTAGCCCCAACAAAACTAAAACACTTGCAAAAACGTCAGCCGTGGATTCTATCGCATCAGCAATAAGCGCATCAGAATGACCGAAAAAACCTGTAAATCCTTTTGCTATGGCAAGACCTGCATTGGAAATAATACTAATTATAGCGGTTGACTTGGCTGTTTTTTCGTGACTTGACATAAGATAATCTCCACGAAATTAACACTTTTAGTTCATCTATTTGGTTAATTAAACACAGTAAAAACCGATTACCTCACCAAATTTACGTGTCCATAAATGCGTCTTATGGATTTGCTCGAACTTTCAACATAAGCTATTTCCCAACTGTAAGTTCCTTGCATGCAAGGTTTACCTTCATGCAATCCATCCCAAGCATCTTGAATATTAGCAGTTTGAAAAACAACTTCTCCCCAACGATTGTAAATTAAAAACGAGTAGTTTTTACGATCAATATCAGATCCAGAAAAAACGGGATAAAACAGGTGATTAATTTCATCTCCGTTTGGCGTAAACGTGTTTGGAACAAAAACAGTCAATGAAGGATTTACTAAAATTTGATTCAAAGCTGTGTCACTGCAGGCATATTCGTTGTAGACAATCAAATTAACATTATATGTTCCTGGCGCGGTAAATTCATGATAGAAATCAGAACCATTGTAAACGTTTTGATCCCCAATCAACCATTCCCATGAGGTAATATCCGAAGATGATTCATCTTGAAAATGAACGAATGCCAAGTTTTCTGACAGCATGTCTTCGCTTTGGTAAAATTTAGCAATAGGCAATGGATAAGCTTGCGCTTTTGCTTGAATTCCGGCGGAACAACCATATTGATTCGTGACTTCCAATGAGATTACAAATACTTCATCATTTACTGGAGTGTATTCTGGATTCCAATTAGTACTTTGATAATCAGTTGAAATATGCCAATTTACATCCAACGGTCCATTTTCTATATCGGTTGATAGGTTAACGATTTTATAGGGAACTCCAACACATTGATTTTTAAAATCAAAACGAGGCTCCGGATTCATGTGGGCAACCAGCGGTTTGATTATGGTGTCTGAACAACCACCGGTTAAAACAATTAATGTCAAGTTATCCTCACCATCCTCATATACCAAATTTGGAACATTTTGTGTTATTTCTTGTCCATTATAAAGCCATTTGAAATTGGTGCCGAACTCACTTAAGTTATTAATATTTATTGGTTGCCCAATGCAGAATTCATCCACAGAAAAATTTGCTATGGGTTTATCAATTAACACAAAATTCATTTCGTACGACGTATCGGCACATTCCAAATAAACGGGACGAAAATTCAAAGTGTAGGTACCTTGATTATCTGCCATTATGCATTGGTTTGTGTTATTTAATGAAACATTATTGAATTCCCAATTATAGGTCGCAAGCATCCCTTGAGGCGCGCATAGTTCAACATCGTCATCCTCAAGACAAACTGGAACCGGTAAGCTATTGTTTACAGGACAGTCTACTTCAATATAGGTGTAGATCCAATCTACATCGAATGCACACCAACGGTTCTCAAAAACCATCGTTACATCTGTTCCTGCGTATTGCGTTAAGTCAATTGTAACGTGATGCCAATCGGAAAAACTAACGTTCGAATTGTAGAATAAATCTCCTGCCACCATTGGGTTGTAACTTGATGCAGGTAAAGGAGTTTGCTGAAGGCTTGGAATTCCAACAGGACCCTGATCATAGGAATAATATGCCTGATATGACGGACAAGGGAGCGCATTCATTTGGTTATCGAACAAGTTGAAATTGAAATTAGCAGCCTGAAATGAAACGTGAGGAAAATTAAATATACTCACCGCAAAATGAATGGTAATGAACGTTTGACCAGAAGCCGGAACTGAATAGGTTCTGGCGGCAGCCGCGGTTTGGCAACTGTAATTCATATCATTACTCAACTTCAAAGAATAGTCTCCGTTAAACACTTTTGGGAATCCACTGTACGTATCAATTCCGCCGTTTTGAAGTTCAACACAACCAGTAGTGGCCCAATTTCCAATATTACCATTTTCAAATCCCCAGTTCGCGAGATCACAAGCATCTGACTTATAAGAGTTTGAATTATTATTGGCCTTTTGTGCGGACAAGACTAGTTCTTTGATATTTTCATCGCTTTTTACTTTATTCGCTTTAGCTCTTTCATATAAACTGTCAATTTGTTTTTGAGTCATACTGGGTTTCACATGATCTCGCACATGTTGAATTAATTCCTCTTTTTGATTTGCAATCTGTCCTATTAAATTGAAATTTAACGACAAAATCATAGCTGTACACAAAAGTGCTCTTACCATCTTCATGACTCGAAATTTTAGGTGATTATAAATCTAAAACGTCATGACAATAAACTGGTTGTTTTTAGAATTACCTTAATGAATATTTACCTCGATTCCATGAATATTTGCAATCAACGCGTTAATATCACTATTTCTATCGTTTTTAAACTCGGAAATTATAAAAGAACTATTTCAATAAATACGAATACTAATTCGCAAAAATCATTGATTTACGCTGAATTTCTTTATCGTCAACAATTAAAGCATAGAAATATGTTCCCGTTTTGCCATAACCATGTTCGTAAAAAGCTTCATTTACACCAGAGACTAAATCTACAGGCAGATTCTCAACAATTTTACCATTGAGATCATAAACCACAATTTCCGCTTTTTTATATGAGAATTCCTTATTTACAATGACCCCTATTATCGTTGCCTCATCAAATGGATTAGGTCTATTTTGAAGTAATTCAATGGGTGAATTCGCTGTATCCTCTAATTCAGGGACGGATATTTGACTGTTTTGAATTACTATTTCTTTGGAGAATAAGCTTTCCAATCCATTTTCATCTACCGAAGCTATACTTACGTAATAAACATTTGATACGGGTGGAAAAATGGTGTCGTAGTAATCTGAAATCGTATAAACGGAATCCCAATCATTTGTTGTTGAGCGAACTCCAACCCTATAAGTTGAGTAATTTGATTCTTGCGTAACATGAATAATTATTCCTGGGCCTGGAATGGTAGCAATATTGAAATCAGGTTTTTTAGGCCCAAGTGCCGCTATTGACGCCCCTGTTGCATTAATGCAGGCATTTCGAGATAAATAGTTAAAATCAACAAAGAAGCTATCAATGGTTCCATCAAAATTGGTATCAACTCCTAATACATCATCGGTGGTATGTTGCCTGTCTGCATATCCTGGTCCGTTCGATGCATCTCCATGTTCATTAGCCGACGTAAAGCGACACGAAGCAAAGCCATTTTGTCGAAAAGGAATGTGGTCGCCACCTCTTCCCGAACGATCTTCGCCTGACATGACCGTAACTACCATTGGAACTGTGACAAAGGGCATTAATTCTTCCTTGTATTGCAATTTCATAAAGCGTGACAACTGTTTATGAACAGAATTAAATCCACCATAAGAAAAAATGCGAACTTGTGTGGAATCGATGTTATTTAACCCAGGACAAGATGGCGCAGACGAGGTTTGTCCGCATATGATTCCTCCAATAACATCATTATTTAAAACAGCTTTTACTGGAATGTCATTCAAATTGCAGTAATCTGCAAATGCATCTGCTCCATATAGTCCTTGTTCCTCACCGATAGTTAGCAT
>JBMLTP010000121.1:0-5965 GCA_049239885.1 Crocinitomicaceae bacterium | reverse complement strand
GCATTCTACATTCTACATTTTAAATTCTCAACTCTCAATCCTTCATTCTCAACTCTAAACTCTCAACTAACCATGCAATCCACATTCTTTCTTGTTTTGCTCTTCCCACCACCAGCGACCGGCACGAAAATCTTCACCATCTTTAACCGCTCGTGTGCATGGCTGACAACCGATACTCACAAAACCCTTGTCATGTAAAACGTTGTATGGAATATTGTATTTTTTTATTTCTGCTTTCACATCATCCAAGGACCAATTTGCGAGCGGATTCACTTTTTGAATTTGTCGTTGCTCATCAAAATCAACAATTGGTAGGGCTTTTCGGCTTTCAGAATGTTCAGAACGAAGACCAGTAATCCAACATTCAACGCCTTGCAACGCGCGATTTAATGGTTCTACCTTACGAATGGCACAGCATTCCTTTCGATTTTCAAGCGACTCATAAAAACTACTCGGACCTTTTTGAGTCACCATCGTTTCAACAGTTTTAAAATCAGGGAAATAAACCTCAATTTCTTTTTTGTAACGCTCGCGTGTGCTATTCAAAACACCGTAAGTCTCAGGAAAAATTCGACCAGTATCCAACGTAAAAACGCGAATTGGTAAATCGTTGGAGAAAATATGATGCGTAATCACCTGATCTTCATAACTTAAGCTCGTTGAAAAAGCAATTTTACCAGAAAACATTACGACCAACTCTTGAAGTAATTCAGGCAACGATAATTTATCAAAATCCAATGAATTCATCTTTTCAATTAGTTTTTTGTTGCATCATAAATGTAATGCCAATCGGCATGCGTCAACTGAATTTCATTTGCTGTTGCAGCGTTTCGTATACGTTCTTTATTTAAACTACCAATAATTGGAAGCGCCCCAAGTTTATAAATCCAAGCCACAGCAACTTGTTCGATATTGGAATTGTATTTCTCTGCAACGACTTGAAGACTTTCACGGACACTTATTGCTAAATCATCTTCACCGTTTAAAATACGTCCATCCGCCAAAGGACCGAAAGCCATTGGTTTGGAGTAATTTTCTTTTATAAAGTCAATTCGACCATCTTCCAGCGCATGTGTATTCAATAAATTCAGTTCGAAATGATTTGTAACGACCTCATTGGAAAGACGAGAAGCAATTAATTTATGTTGTTGTACATTGAAATTACTTACACCCACATGCTTAACCTTTCCACGGATTTGAAGTGATGTTAACGTCGAGGCAACCGCATCGATATTCATCAAGGGATCATAATCATGGATTAAGAGAACATCTAAATAATCACTATTCAGATTTTTCAAGGTTAAGTCGATTTGCTCTTTAATGCTTTTCTCCGTTAACTCCTTATACTCAATTGAGCCATCAGCTAATTCTTTTCGAACACCAATTTTCGAAAAAAGCACCAAGTCACCTCTTTTTATTCCTAATTCTTGGATTGCTTTACCAAATAACTCTTCCAACTGACCCTTGCCATAAATTGGTGAAATATCAAATGCATTAATACCCAAATCAATTGAGAATTGAATTATATCTTTCAATTTATCAACCTGTAAATCCGCTTCATTTTGCCAACGCCAAAAACTATATATAGCACTAGATGTTTCTGGCCCTGAATCACTTAAAAATACTTTCTTCATCTTTTTATTTAATTAAAAACATTACAATGGTTCTTAGACTTATAATGATAACTACAATACCTACAAAAAGCATCATAGCCTTAACATTCAACTTTTTTGATAAATGCGCAGCAATTGGCGCAGCACAAACACCTCCCAAAATTAACCCTAAAATTGTTTGCCAATGCGACGAACCTAAAATTGTAATAAAGGTTAATGAACTTGCTAAAGAAACAAAAAACTCTGCTAGATTAACAGAACCAACAACTAATCTAGGATTTTTACCATGCGCTATTAGTGTAGAGGAAACAACTGGTCCCCAACCTCCACCTCCAATGGAATCAAGAAATCCGCCCAAAGTTGCCAACAAACCAGCACGTTTGACCTTTTTTCGATTTTGATTCTTCCGAATTACCTTGTAAATTATCAAGGCACCAAGAAACAATGTATAAACGCTTACAATGGGTTTGATGTACGAACCATATTTTTCAAACTCAGTTAGGACATAGGCACCAAGTATGGCTCCAATAACACCAGGAATTACAATTGCTTTAAATAAACGATTATGTACGTTTCCAAACTTAAGATGCATCAAACCAGATACACCACTTGTAAATATTTCAGATGCATGAACACTCATACTTGCAACAGAAATTGGCACCCCATAATTCATTAAAAATGTAGTTGCGCTCAATCCATAAGCCATTCCCAAAGCGCCATCAATCATTTGAGCAATGAATCCACCTAACATGAAATAAAGAAAAGAACTATCCAACTGATCTACAAGACCAACTGTGCTTGTCCAAATTGCTTTAGGAGGCATTAGCGAAAAAAAAGCATGACCAGCCAACATGATAGCGAGAACACCTAAAATAGAAAAGATGACTTTTTTCCATTCCAATTCGAACCACTTTCTTTTCTTTTGTTTAATCAAGGAAGAAGTAATTTTATTGAGTTTCAAGATACGTTGTTTGAAATCACCTTTGATGTGACCTCTAATTTCTTGCATGTTTTCAATGGAATCATCGATTTCATCAGGAATGACCTCATTCAACAATTCTTTGATCCGTTTTGCCATGGTTGGTGACTTTCCGTTGGTAGAAATTCCAAGTTTTAAATTACCCTTCTGAACAACTGAACCTAGATAAAAGTCACAATAATCGGGTTTATCGGCAGCATTATAAAGTAATCCTTTTGCGTTAGCCACTTTTTTAAGTTCAGCTGAAAGTTCTTTATCATTGAGCGCAGTAATCATGATCTGAATACCTTCCAAATACTTTTCTTCGAATGCACCATGAATGATTTCAACGGTTGATTGACTTTTCAAAAATTCAAGTGTGCTTTCTGAATATTCTTTTGCAACAACGCGCACGATTGCTTCCGGTGAATTATTGAAAAGCGCGGTCATTTTCTCCAAGGCAACTTCACCACCTCCAACAATTAAAAAGCGAAGTTCGTTTCCTTTTAGGAAAATTGGAAAGAGGTTATTTGTTTGATGAAATTTTTTCATTTAAAAATTCAATTGCAGTTGAAAGCCTAAAATATGTTGTAAATAATCAATACTTGATTGTGTTTGAGCAATATAAAAACCTTGTATTCTCCAAGAGTTATTCAAATCGTAATTCAGTTGAAAAATAGAACGTGTTTCCTGTAAACCATTTTTTTCTAGTGTTTTAAAATACTCAAAACCAAGTCCAGGTTGGAATTTTCTATTTTGAAAAAATCGCAACAATCCTTGAAATCGAATACGATTTAATAGTTCCTTGTTTTGAAGATGATAATATCGAATTTCATTTCTAAATCTTAATTGAGTTTCTAAATTAAATTTTGGATCCACTCTTCGATAGATTAATTGAGGAAAGAGTCGATTTTCAGGGTTTCGACTTTTACCGAAATGTTCAAAAAAAGCATATCCTGCACCAATAAACCAACTCTCATTCAATTTCTTTTCGATTACAACCCTTCCTAAACTTGTTCGATTGGCATTGAAAAAATTATCGCAAGTTCGATGGCCAAAATCCAAGGACATTCTGTAATCTTCAGAAATAGTATAATTAACTAAGAGACTTTGCCAAAAATTCTCTTGAAAACGATTCTGACCGAAAACGAAACAAAATTTAAAAATCAAAAAGTTCAAAAGAATAAATCGCATTTCAATTAAGTGATAAAATCGAAAAAGTTTTAGAATTATTTTGTGCAAATTTCACCACCTCACCAATCACGATTACGGCCGGAGCTTTTACCTTTTCGTATTCAGCGAGATAAGCAATTGTTTCAGTGTTTCCGACAAGTACTTTTTGATTTGAAAGCGAACCGTTGCTAACAATTCCAAAAGCCTCATCCGTTCTTCCAGCATCTGCAAAAATTGCTGCTATTTCAGCGAGTTTAGACAGTCCCATTAATATTACAAAAGTGCCATTCAAATGTGGTAAGTTTTTAATTTCCGGATTTAAACTCCCATCAGATAGTGTGGCTGTAATGACTGTAAAACTAGTGCTGATTCCGCGGTGTGTAACGGGAATTCCGGCAAGCGCAGGTACGGCAATGGAACTCGAAATACCTGGGACAACCGAAGTTGGAATACCAAACAAGTGCGCATGTTGAATTTCCTCGTATCCGCGTCCGAACACAAAAGAATCTCCACCTTTCAAACGAACGACATGTCCATGCTGAATGGCTTGTTCGACCATTAGTTTGTTTATTTCATCTTGCTTCAATGCTTTGAATCCTTTTCGTTTTCCAACAAAAAAGTATTTCGCATTCGGCGCTTCTTTCAATAATTCCTCATTAACCAAAGCATCGTAAAGAATCACATCGGCACTTTGAATAGCTTTCAATCCTTTCAATGTAATTAATTCGATATCTCCTGGACCTGCTCCTACAAGTGTAATTCTTGGTTGTTTAATCGTTGAGCTCATCTTAACTTACTTGTTTTTTGGTTTTACTTTCAATAGATTGAACAAATTGTGAAACTTCCTGGATAAACTTTTCAGCAAATTCACGACTTGGTTTGTTTTGATTGATTTTTTGAATGAACAAACTGAATGTATTTGTTTCATCGAATCCAAAATCTGCTGCTAGATGCTTGTCAAAATCTTGGATAATTCCGGCATGTGTGTTACAATGCACCTTGTTCTCAATCAAAATGGCTTTTGCGGAGTGAATTCCTGCTGCGTATGCATGATAGATGCTATCTGCAAAAAAACCAAATTCAAAAGTTTCACGCGCATTGGTTAATTTCTCTTGTGCATCGTAAAGCAAAGTCGCTACTAAATCAATGATTACACCAGCACACTCACCTACTCCAATTTCCGTTTTAAACTTCTCTTCATTTCCCCAATCAATGAAATCTTCTTCTTTGATGGTGGTTAAATCTGCCAACGGCTTCAATAAATCGTAGAAATACTTATTTCCTCTGCGGTCGTAATATTCATTGAACTGCTCGTCGTCTTGATTCGAAAGAAAGTCATTCAATAAAGTCCGGATGATGTCTAAAACACGTTTACTTGGCAATTTGATTACTTTTTCCGCAATTCTACCCGATCCATCACCTGTCTTTCCACCGCCCAAAAGCACTTGAAGCGCAGGTAAAGTAGCCTTTTCAACCTTCATTGAACTACCATGAAATCCGATGTGCGCCAGACCATGCTGACCGCATGAATTCATACACCCACTAATTTTTATTTTTATCGATTGCTCGTAAAGCAGCTCCGGATATTCGGTACGAATTAAATCCTCAATTACTTTAGCAACGGTCGTGCTATTTGAAATCCCCAAATTACAAGTATCTGTCCCTGGACAAGCGGTAACATCAGCTAAACTATTGTAACCTGAATCACCCAAATCAATTCCAGACAGCGCTTCGTATAAATGAACTAAATCTTCTCCTTTTACAAATTTCAACAATATGCTTTGGTCGATGGTAAATCGAAGGTCATTTGAAGCGAATTTCTCAACGATATCTGCCAATAAACGTGCTTGTTCAGTTGAAAAATCACCCAGCTGAACTTTCACATAAACCGCGTAATAACCTTGCTGCTTTTGCTCAATCACATTGGTTTTAAACCATTCTTGAAAAGCAGGATTGGCATTTTGAGATAAAATTTGTTCGGGCGTGAAAATCTGATCCAATTCCGGTTGTTCAATAAATTGATGAAATAACTCAAAATCAATTTCTGGGTAGTATTGCACCGCTCGAGATTCTTTTTCTACTAATTCTAAAAACGCCTCCAAGCCAATTTTACCAATAAGGTATTTCATACGTGCCTTGTTACGTGAATTACGCTCACCATATCTGTCAAAGATTCGAATCGAAGCTTCAATGAAAGGAATGATTTCTTGCTCGGATAAAA
>JBMLTP010000120.1:0-3378 GCA_049239885.1 Crocinitomicaceae bacterium | reverse complement strand
GCCAATTTTCGCTGCGTAATCCCAAGGCTCCATACCGTTGAGGTTATCGACAATGATGACAGCAATCTCGTTTGATGTTTCTTTTTCAAACGTTTCCAGTTGACTTTCAATCAGTCGTTCTTCTTCTTCGTTTAAAAGTTTTTCAGATGAAAAATTATTATAAAGTCTTGGCGGATATTTTGGCTTTGGAAATTGAGCTAAGCAAGAAATCGAAATCAAGCATAACAAAACGATATGGAATAAACGTAACTTCATTCCATGGTAATTTCGTTGCTCAATTCATTTTTATCATCTGATTTGACTGGAAAGTATTGTTGAAGTTGTTTTCCAGCTTCCGTTACCGCATCGATGATTCCTTGTGCGAATTCATTTCGTTTGAATCGGAAAATTAGTTCGTTTTTGGTGCTTTCCCAAAAGTCAGTTGGAACTACATTATTAATGCCTTCATCGCCAATGATTGCTAACTTTCGATTAGAAAATGAGATGTAAATCAAGACGCCGTTTCTTTCGTGCGTTTCATACATTTTGAGTTTGTTAAAAACTGAAACGGCTTTTTCAAATGGATCCGAATCACATTTTTTGTCGATGTGAACCCGAATTTCACCCGATGTTTTAAGTTCAGCAAGTCTAATGCTTTCTTGAATTTCTTCTTTTTCGCTTGCCGTCAGCATCGTTTTTAGAATTTTACGTTTGGAGCGTTTTCAGCACCTGCAGCAGCTTTGAATCCTTCTTTGATTGGGAATTTTTCAGCATTTAGAAACATGCTGGCAAAAAAACCACGAACATGTGTGTTATATTCTTTAACGGATTCGTTGTATAGGTCGCGTTCACGATTGATGCGATTTTCAGTTCCTTCTAACTGAACCTGAAGGCCTTGAAAGTTTTCTGTAGAGCGAATTTGGGGATATGCCTCGTAAGCCAAATTAATCGCCGTATTGATTTTTTTACCTAACACTTCCAATTGCTCTGGATTTTTAGCATTTGTAATTTCTTCGTTGATGCCAACAATTCCTGCTCTCGCTTGCGTAACTTTTGTCAAGATTTCCTGTTCGTTTTTGGCTGCGCCTTTTACTGTTTCAACTAAGTTAGGAACTAAATCCGCTCGTCTTTGATAAGCAGATTGAACATTTCCCCATTTTTCGTTTACGCCTTCTTGAAGTCGGACTGCCGAGTTATACAAATTATAGTAACCCAAGAAAACGATTAATAAAAGTCCCGCGATGGCGGCTAAAACAACATAGATAGGTTTCATTCTTAAATATTTAAAATCAAAGATATTGTGATTTATGAGTTGGTGCGTGTTCTTAACAAAATTTATTAATCAATGCTAAATTTGTTCAAGTTTGATGGAGTTACTTACTGAAAATAAACTGAGCGAGATTAAAATCGACTAAGAATACTATGCGTTTTTAGTTCAAATATGCGATTAATCTTAGGATACCAAGATTAATTCCTTATAAGTTTTATTTAATGCTCAAGTTCTTCACTTCGGTAATATTGCCAAAGGTTTGGCCTGAAACTGGCATAAACTCCACATGGATAGAATCATTTGGATTAACAAATAACAAATCTGTCAGAGTCATCGGGTCTCCAAATAGGGTTAGTTTTTCTTGTCCATCAATCAATAGAGCCACAGATGTTACTCCCCCTTTCGTAAAACTACTAACGCGAAGTACTTTAGCATTCATTTTTTTTGAAAGAGAGTTACCTGATTTCCTCATTGCATCATCGGACATGAGGATTGAGTAATCCCGCAAAGCATCCGAGAGGTTACTTGCCACTGTTAAATGGTTAAAGTCATGAATGTTTACCAAGGCAATAGCTTTAACCAAATTGGATTTATCATGTAAAGGAACTAAATACGTAGGCTGACCAGAAATGTTGTAAGCAGTTGGGTGACCAGCTGTATATCCTTTTTCTTGTACCTTGCCTTCTGCAGATTGCATAGCAGCCGTTTCAGTAGCACCTACTCGCTTGTAGAAATTCACTTTTTTATCTTTCGAATCGATCAATAAAAATCCCACGGTTGCATTATCCAATCCTTTTGACGTCATTCCTTGATACCACATACAATGACCTTCTTTACCGTAGACCATAACCATTTCGCCAGAAGGAACCATAATGTCGCGGTGGGCGAAATTCCAATAACCGTGAACGTATTCTCCCCACCAATCCACTTGGTCTAAAAGGATTTCTGGTGTATAGATGCGATCTACCCAGTTAGGGACATTCGACGTAGTATATTCTTTAATGACACCATTTGCAGGATTTAGAATCAATAATTTGTCTACGTTTAACACCTTTGATGCGAAATGCTTTTTTGAAATAGGAATTACCCAAAAAGGATTTCCCTCATCGTCAATTTCGAATTCTGGCTGATCGATTTTATATGTGCTGTAGCCTTTAAAATAAAGGTAATTGTATAAATTCTTCATAAAATAAGCCCCGGTTTGATATACCAAATGGAGCTTTTTGCCATTTACTTGTGTTACCAATTCTACGTCTTGGTCATCGTTGGCTGAAACCTTGACATAGCCGGGCGTACCTTGATCTGCGTTTGACCAATACTTAAAAAATCCAGAATGTACCAATGGCGCCACCCAATAAAATTTGCCACCTACGTTTTGAAGTACGAAAGTCCCCAATTCTGCCTGACTTCCAAGGGTGGTTTCCGAACCCAAGACTTTTTCCCCGATGGTTCGAGCCACTAACTCATCAAAAACAATCATTTGTTCTTTTTTCGCTTCATGAATGTCTTTTTCAAAGGTTGAATTCTTGTGTACTTCCCCAAGCACCGTTTGATATGAACTAGCTTGCCATACATCATATCTTAACAACCAATTCAACAGCCACAAGATTATGAACAAACCAAAAACCGAGGCAGATAACACCAGGGGGCTTTTTTTCCAATTTGCAAGGTATTCTTTATCAGCGCCATGAACCAATAAAATCAATCCCGCTACAATGGATAAGGTCAGAAGAAATGCTCCGTCTGCAATGCTGATAATTGGTCGAAAAATTAATAAAGCAAGAACTGCAAGTATTATAAATGAAATCAAATAAGACAAAACTTTTTTTGTGGTCATAGGATGTAATTTTAAACAAATATAAATTTTTATTTTGACGCCGAATTTATCATTTGAAGCCTTTACAATAATATACCATATTTGATATATACGGCTATAATGACGATTTTATTATTTTTAAATATATTTTCACTATAAATATACTTTAATTTTTCATAATTATAAAAAATAAACGACAAAAAAATATCAAAATAACTCGGATTCAATTGTTTTATCTATCAACTGAATTCGATGCTTTGTACTAAATACAATGTGAATATAGTTCTTTACGAGTGATTGTCCCATAGTATAT
>JBMLTP010000119.1:1627-3295 GCA_049239885.1 Crocinitomicaceae bacterium | reverse complement strand
GTCAATGAACACGCTTGCACTTGCGGCGATCATAATCCATTGCATTGGCGCAACAGCTATCAAAAAACTTAAGGTTATCATTGTTGGCACTACAACTGCCACTAGTGAAAAAGTATCTTGAATGGCTCCCAGTCCCACAGTTAAACCTCCGAGGCATCCAACAATTAATAAAATTACAGCAATGAATCCAAAACGATTGAATTCCATTTCATTTGTTACAGTTGTTTCCATAATCATTTTTTCTTCAAAATTCGGAATCTATTGACCCTGAAAAAATGACATTCGAATCAAAAATCTGTGATTGATAACAAGAAAAAATGTGATTTAAATCAGTTATTTGATTTCTTCAAAGTCATCAAAATCGTCTTTTTTATTTTTTCGATGACCTGAAATGGTTGTATTGATGTCAACAAAAGGTTTTCCCGAGATGATATATAAAATGGCATTCATCATTTTAATGAGCATAGAAACTAAAAAGAAAAACCCAATCATTTTGAATATGAATCCGATTAAAACAGTTGTTTCTAAATCAATTATACTTTCGCGGAACCAATTTGCAATTGCGTTAGAAGCATATTGAGGAAAGTATAACAAGCCAACAAAAACAGATAGAGAAATTGCTATTAAAATAGTTTCAGCTTTTACGTTAAATGATTCTTGCATTATATTTCTACCTAGAGAACCAAAAATTTTGGCTTGACGTTGATTCTGTTGAAATTTCCCAATGAAATACATTAATAGAATAATTGCGGTTGGCAAAAGATTCTTTAATGAAACTATTTGCTGGTTAATATCCAAGCAGAATAAAAATGTAACATTGACTAAAAAAAGATACTTAACTGATTTTATAAGATACACCTCTGAAAGCGTTCGTGTTCTTCCACCAACGAGCATTTTGAGAATTAGGTCAATAAAAAACCACAAAAAGCCATAAATGGAAAATAAAACACCTAGTCTAAAAATAAGATTAATGAGTTCCATGTTTTAAAAGTTTATTAGATACTCTTTCGGGGCATCCGGAGTTAGCTCTGAATCAAATTGGAAAGATATAATTTTCCCTTCCAATCTTCTGTTAAGTTGCTGTAATTTTTCGAAATAAATTTGGTCAGATTGCTTGAATGTTTCAATATATTGCTCAGTTAAAACAATCATAGAATTAGTTTTAGTATCTAAATATTTTAAGGGGTCAGCCTCACCTTTTCCAATTGGCACCATTCTGCGGGGATCAACACCTTTTTCTTTTACGAGATACGTATAGACAGCTTTAGCGCGATTTTCAGACAATTTCAAATTCGAGGCTTCATCGCCTCTGCAATCACTATGAGAAATCAGTTGAATGATCATTGTTGGATTTTCATTTAATAATTTAACGATTAAATCAAGTGAATCTAAATCTTCTTTTCCTGAAAAATCCCAAGAATTATAATCAAAGTGAACTTCTGGTAATCGAAATGATTGTTCTATTGGTGGTAATGGTTCAATAATTTGGATTGATTCTGTATGTTTTTGTCCCAAGACATCCGTAATTTCAATGGTGTAATTTCCACTACGAAGTTTAAATAGATCTTTAACCATACTACCATTCGACCAATAATATTTGAATGGTGGTGTACCCGAAACAATTTCCAGTTGAATGGATCCATCATTTCCTTGGAACTTCGACACATT
>JBMLTP010000119.1:0-1617 GCA_049239885.1 Crocinitomicaceae bacterium | reverse complement strand
ATATTAAGAGAAATTGGTTTTTTGGTTTTTAATTCAGCAAAGTAAATATCTGAATCTTTGGAATTTCGATTACTTGACCAATACATTTCATTACCATTTTTGACAAAATAAGCATCGAAACCAGCGGAATTTATAACTCCTCCGAGATTTACAGGATTAGACCATTCATTTGTTTCTTTGCTCCAAGTGGAATAAAAAATATCGTAATTCCCAAATCCTTCTAGCCCATTACTTGAAAAATAGAGTGTGTCACCTTTTTCAGTTAGAAATGGTGAAATTTCATTGAGGTTGGAATTAATTTTATCATTCAATCGGATAGGCTTAGACCAAGTTCCATTCTGTTGAGTCGATAGAAAGAGGTCCTCACCATTGTTGGTGTTTTTAGTTTGACCCGAAATAATCATTGTTTTTTGGTCTCCTGAAACTGAAAAACCGAAGTTCGTTTGGTTGAAATCTTCCAAATTAATATCAATTGCTTTGGGCTTTCTCCAGTCTCCGTTATGATCTAAAAGGCTTGATGAAATTCCAATTGGGAATTTATTTTTTTTATCGTAGGAATTCGTTAAATATGCTGTTTTATTAGCTGCGTTTAGTGATAATAAACCATTATTTCTTTCATTATTTAGCTCTACAATATTTTCGGCCTCTGACCAATCACCATTTTTATTCTTTTCGGATTTCCAAATGTCTTGATCGTTTGACCCACCTGTGTTTTCTGAAAAAAATGTACGGACAAAATAAAGTTCCTTTCCATTCGACGAAATGATTGGTGTCGTTTCTTCAGCAGACGAGTTTATAGAAAAGGAAAGTCGCTTTGGTTCAGTAGTATCAAAGTTCTGAGACCACCCTTTAGTTAAAATAAGTGAGAAAAGGAATAAGAACAGTTTCTTCAATTTAAAATCGATACTTTAATGTAAGTTCGTGTCCACCATTACTTGCGTTATTCAATTTGTTAATTGTAAAATCTATTGAATAACCTAATCGAAATTTGTCATTGATGTTAAATCCTCCAATTAATGCAACTGCTGCCTTGTGTCGATAAACCATTCCAGCGAATAGATTTTCATCGAATTCGGCAATTACAGCTAGTTCTGAGGATAGAGGAGCAGGTTGCATTTTTTTGAATTGTGCAATGGCCTTTAGTTTGATTACATCTGAAACATTAACATTATAACCTGTGGAAACAAAAAAATGTTTTTTGGTTTCAAAATTTGCAGAGCTATTACCAAATTCGACACTATTTTCGGTTAACTGGTCAGCAGCGGCAGCAATGAAAAAGTCATTGTATTTTATCTTAATTCCAACGCCCAAATTCATGTTTGAATTATTCGTTCTTCCGGCAATAAATTGATCATATTCAGCGTCACCTCCTTGATAGCTTTGTGATGGATCAAGAATATTTGAAACAATCGCTCTTGATGCATCAAATGAATTATTTGTCAATCCAAGTTTCGCGCCTCCTGAAAAAGTAAAAGCCCGATTTATCTGAACGTGACAAGCATATAAACCATTAATTGCAAAAGCACCAAAAGCACCATATTTATCTAATGAAATCTGAGCTCCAACAGCTTGTGAAAACTTCGTTTTCTCCTTTTTTTCTGTTTCTGGTATTTCACG
>JBMLTP010000118.1:0-10139 GCA_049239885.1 Crocinitomicaceae bacterium | reverse complement strand
GTTGATACGTTAGTTTTTGATACCGTTTTTACAACCATTGGATCGACAACCAAACAATTCAAAATTTACAACCGCGAAAATAAATCCGTTAAAATCGATGAAATCGAATTAATGGGTGGAGAAAATTCACCTTTCAGAATGAATGTAGATGGATTGATGGGGAATAAATTAAATGACGTTGAAGTTCTTGCTAAAGACAGCCTTTTCGCATTCGTTGAGGTAACTCTTAATGTAAATGGTGAAATTTTACCAATGATTGTTGAGGATTCCATTCGATTTAGAACCAATGGTGTTGATCAATATGTAAAATTAGCCGTTTGGGGTCAAGATGCTTATTTTCATTACAAGGATTTAAATGAAGGAACGTGGCCAAATGACAAACCACATGTGATTTATGGTTACGCGGCTATTGATTCAGCAAAAAGTTTGACTATTCAAGCAGGAACTCAGGTTCATTTGCATAAAAATTCTTTACTATACGTATACAAATCAACACTCAACATTCAAGGAACGTCGGGAAATGAAGTCGTTTTTCAAGGAGATCGCTTAGAGCCTTATTACGATGACGTTAGCGGACAATATTATGGGATTTATTTTCAAGAGGCACGACCGAGCTCAATTGATTACGCCATTATCAAAAACGGCACATCGGGAATTCATTTATTTTCCGACGACCCGAGTAATCCGAGTTACACGCTTACATTAACGAATACCGTTATTGAAAATCAGGCTCGATATGGTGTTTTTATTTATTCTGGAGCAAAAGTAAAAGCTGAAAATTGTATCATCGCAAAGAATGGAACACATTCTTTATTGGTTTTAGAAGGTGGGGATTTTAATTTTAATCATTGTGACTTGTTGGGATACGGAAGTTCGCAAAATCCATCGGTTGGAATAAGTAATTATTACACGGATTATTCAACCAGCACGACCAATGTCGGTTCCATTAATGAAGGTAAATTGTTCAACTGTATTTTAAGCGGAAATCTGGATACCGAATTAGCCATCGATACAATACAAATGACCGGAGTAACCTTGAATTTTGATTTTAAAAATTGCCTGATTAAATCACAAGAAATACAATCAGATGCTTTTTATCAAACTATCTTTTGGAACAATAATCCATTATTTACAGACCCAAACAATTTTGATTTCAGCTTCTCCCCTTCTTCGATATTAAATGGAAATGGATTTACAACATCTGTTGTGACAGATATTTTTGGATCGGGTCGAAACAATCCACCAGATATTGGTGCAATCGAATTGAATTGAAGCTCATGAAAAGTGTCTTTTTTAATTAATTCAATACAATTTTTTCAGTGTAAATTTTATTGCAGTCAGAATTTACTACTCGAAGAAAATAAATCCCTTTTTCATTTTTATTGGCGAGCTCAATTGTTAAATTTGGGTCGGTTAATGAAGACTCAAAAACACTTTGACCTAAACTATTCTCTATGAATATTTTGTAGTCAGAATTCACGTTAGCCTTATCAAATAGAATATTCAAATTATCATTTGTAGGATTCGGAAAAATTGAATATTTAGAACTATTAATTGAATTTAGACCCAATGTATCATTTACAAAATAGGTAGTGAAATCAAACTCAAAAAGCTTTGGCTGTATGGTTATAAAGCTTGATATTATCTTTTCAGATGAAATAAATCCTGAATATTGATTCTTCCACGTAATTCCTTCTGTTTGAGATAGTGTTAGCATATTTCCAATTTCAATTCTACGTTTATTTCCCTCAAAAAACTCATTATTCGGATAATCAAAAATCAAGTAAATAAAACTAGTGTAAAAATTAGAACCATTGTTCTTGTATCCCAGTAAAACCAAGTTTCCAGTTTGAGAATCTATAGAAGCATCCGTTATCAAACCATCTACAAATAAACTATCCTTGAGAAGCGCAGCAACCGGTTCTGCATTATTCAAAGGAACGATATAGTGTTTTGTATACAAATTAGCCCATCCTTTTGTGAAAAGGTGAAGTGAATCTTGAAAATAAATAAAGGCTTCACAATCGAAATTATTGTTATTTAGTTGGGGCGAAAAATTGGTTTGATCGGGATAATAAAATTGAATAAAAGTGGAATTTACAGTGTCATTTTGAATAACCTCATTCTTATTAATTCGATAAATTTTCAAATTAGTTCTTGTTCCTGAATTATTTCCAAAATCACCTATAAAAAGCTCGGTTTCACTCGTTGTTATAGCCTCCCAATCAACATTCTGAGCAGAATCTATCTGTATATTTCGAACAAGGGAACCATTAAGTGATAATTCATTTATGATCGTTGAATTTCCTCCATCATTTATATTGTAAATTGAATTATTAAGAAAAGATAACCCTGAATTTTCAGCCAGATCCTCTGATAATTCTGAAATTAAATTTGGAGCATAATTCGTCAATTGATAAATACAAGAACCATCGTTAACCACTGCGGTAGGATCATAATTTTGAGCCTGAGGATCAATACATCCACTTTGTCCAAAATAAAATCCTGATATTACAAATGAAAAAAGGAGAAAAATAATTTTAAACATTGAAAAAATATGATTTAGAACAAAATGAACTACGGCTCTTCCAATAAAACTTGATACATTGTAAGGGCTTTTTTCATTGAACAACCATTAAAATGCCACCATTCTGTTGGTATTTTTGTAAACCCGTTGTTTTGCATAACGGTTCGAAGCAATATTCTATTCTTAATTTGCGCTTTCGATAACTCTCCAACTTTCAAAAAGAAAGCTTCCTTTATAGGTTGAGCGATTTCTCTAAAATCATCATATTTTGTACCCATATCCAAAGGAATACCTTTTTCATCGCAAACGGTTAAATCTACTGCAACTCCAAAATTGTGTAAACTTCTATTTTTAGGATTTGAAACATACTTTTCTCGTTCAATTAGAGGCAAAGAATCCATCGCATACCACATTTTTTGCTGAACGCTAACCGGTCTAACAGCGTCATAGATTAATAACCTATAACCTGGTTTAATTCGCGATAAATAATCTTGGCAATTCGATAATCTCAAAGCTACATCCTTCTGTAAAAAAGCACGATTCAGTCTAGAATACAACTTCGTTTTCATAAAATTATCCGAAGTGGCATACTTTAAATCAACTAAAATTTCAGGATTTAATTCTTGAATATCAATTAGATTTTTACCTAACGTTGGAATAGAGTCCACCTTTTGAAAGTCGACTTTATGGTTCATTTTAATAGTATCAGTTTTTGATTCATCTTTATCCTGAACATGAGCTGACATATCACTCTCTGAATTGCAAGACCAAAGAATTAAGGAAAGAATAAATATGATATTTGATTTCAAAATTGAAGGATATTGTCGATTCAACGAATTAAAAAATTCTGAATTCTACATTCTAGATTTTAAATTCTTAATTCTAAACTTCACTTAACCCAACAGCCTCTTCGTTTCAATCTCGATTCTTGATCTCAATCCTTCCGATACAGGATACAAAGGCAAACGCATATGATCCTCCATAATACCTCGCAAAGCTAAAGCCACTTTTACGCCTCCAGGATTTCCTTCCTCGAAAAACATTTTCGTAATTGGTAATAAACCATAATGCTCCTTTCTCGCTGATGATAAATCTCCGGCCATCGAAGCATGAACCATTTTTGAAAACTTTTCCGGAAAGGCATTTGCAACAACTGAAATTACACCATCTGCTCCCGCGGCAATCAGAGGCATCGTAATCGCATCATCTCCTGACAAAACTCCAAATTCAGGTTTTCTCAAACGAATGATTTCCATTATTTGCTCCATATTACCCGATGCTTCTTTCATTGCTACAATAGTTGGAATTTCCGCTAAAGCTAAAGTAGTTTCAGGCAATACATTCGAACCTGTTCTTCCAGGAACGTTGTACAAAATAATTGGCAAATCGGTACATGAAGCCAAATGCTTATAATGTTCGATGATTCCTTTCTGAATGGGTTTATTATAATACGGTGATACAGATAATATTCCATCAACTCCTGTTGGAACTTTTTTCAACGTTTCACCAACTGCCAATGTATTGTTGCCACCAACTCCATAAACGATTTTTAATTTGCCTTTATTTTCCTCAATTACCGTTTGAAGAATCTGCATTTTTTCCTCTTGCGACAGCGTTGGTGATTCACCGGTCGTTCCTTGAACCACTAAAAAATCTGTACCTCCGTCCAATTGAAGTTGCACCAATTTTTTCAACGCATCGAAATCAATCGATTTATCATTTTTGAATGGCGTTACTAGGGCGACACCAGAACCTTTGAATGGATTATTCATAAATTGAAATTTTTTCGAGTGTTTGTATTACAAAATTGAGCATTTCAGAAGGCTCAGAAGATTCCGCATTCAACTGTAAATCAAAATGATTGTTATGCTCATTCACGATAATTCGTCGCTTGCAATTCGTATTTTTAATTTCCTTGAAAATTGGCTGATCTACATTTCCAAACCAAATCATAATATCATAATCACGTTTTAATTCGGATTCCAATTGAACGTCTTTTAATTTGCCCCAGAATGAGTAATCATTCGGAGAATTGTAGTAAATCAAAAAATGCGGTGGCAACGTATTTTTATCAACCTCCTTGGAAATGTTCACCACGATTGTCAACCGATCCACATTACTCAAATTCAGCATTTTATCCAACGACTTGCGGAAGCCATTCAATTGTTCATCGTTTTCGTAATTGAATACGACTAACAAAGCGCGAGTCGCGTTCCAAATATTTTTTTCTCTCATGAACTTATGAGTTTGATAAATTCATCTTCACTTATAATTTCCACACCTAAATCGGTGGCTTTTTTCAATTTTGCCGGACCCATGTTAGCTCCAGCCACCAAGTAATCCGTATTGCCAGAAACAGAAGCCCCATTTTTTCCACCATTTCTATCAATCAACTCTTTCAATTCGTCCCGTGAAAAGGTTTCAAATGTACCGGAAACAACTACCGTTTTGCCCTCTAATTTAGCAGATAATTTTTCTTTTTCACGAATTTGAAACTGTAATCCTTTTTCTTTTAAGCGATCTATAATTTTTAGATTGGATTCCTCTAAAAAGAATTGCTGCACTGAAATGGCTATTTTTTCACCTATCTCTTCGGTTTGAATCAAATCGTCGTAACGCGCACATGCAATGGCATCTATATTTTTAAATTGCTTTGCCAATTTTTTGGCAACCGTTTCTCCAACGTATCGAATTCCCAATCCAAATAAAACGCGCTCAAATGGAATTTCTTTCGAATTTTCAATACTTTTCAAAAGATTATCTGCCGATTTTTCAGCCATTCGATCTAAACCGACAATTTGCTCAAACGTTAGTTCATACAAATCAGCACAGTTAAGAATTAATCTTTTGGAATAAAGTAAATCAATTGTTTCAACTCCAAGTCCATCAATGTTCAAGGCTTTTCGACTTATAAAATGTTCGATACGACCTTTTACTTGCGGTGGACAGAAATTCTCATTCGGGCAGTAGTGTTGTGCTTCTCCTTCTCTTCGAATCAATTTCGTTTGACATTCCGGACAAGATTCAATGAATTCAATTTTTTGATTCGATTCTGTTCGTTTCTCTTCGTTCACTCCAACTATCTTTGGAATGATTTCACCTCCTTTTTCCACATAAACGAAATCTGCTTGATGCAAATCCAATTTTTCAATTTGATCGGCATTGTGCAAAGAGGCACGTTTAACAGTCGTTCCTCCAAGCGATACAGGTTCCAAATTTGCAACTGGCGTGATTGCTCCTGTTCGTCCTACTTGATAAGTGACTTCCAACAACTTCGTTTCAACACGATTTGCTTTGAATTTAAATGCAATCGCCCAACGCGGTGACTTGGCTGTAAAACCTAATTTTTGTTGTTGTGAATACGAATTAACTTTGATAACAATTCCATCGATTTCAAATTCAAGCTGTTCACGTTGTTTATCCCAAAAATGAATAAAACCCATAATTCCCTCAACGGAATTTGTTTTTTCGATGAATCGATTTTTTACTGATGGAGTTTTAAATCCCCAATTACCCGCTTCGTTAACCGCTTCGTAATGCCCATTCTGATTGTAATTTGCACCATAAAGTCCATAGAGATAGGAATCAAGTCCCCGCTCGGAAACAATTTTCGAATCCTGTAATTTCAAGGTACCGGAAGCCGTATTTCTTGGATTTGCAAAAGGCGTTTCTCCGATTTCTTCGCGCTCGGCGTTCAACTTTTGAAATTGCTTTTGCGGCATGTAAATCTCACCTCGAATTTCAAAATCTTCTGGAAAATCACCCTTCAACTTCAGGGGAATGGAGCGAATCGTGCGAACATTCTTAGTAACGTCTTCTCCTTTCTCTCCATCACCTCGAGTAACTGCTCGTGTTAATTGACCATTTTCGTATCGAATTCCAATTGCAACACCGTCATATTTCAACTCGCAAACATATTCGATATCCTCTTCAATGATTTTTTTAACCCGATTTACCCAATCGACAATCTCCTCTTCAGAATAAGAGTTGCTCAAGGAAAGCATTGGAAAACGATGTTCTACCGTCTCAAACTTCTTGGTAATATCCCCTCCTACTCGTTTTGTTGGACTATTATCATTTGCAAATTCTGGAAATTGCTTTTCAAGTTCCTGAAGTTTAAGTAAAAGCATATCGAAATCATAGTCAGAAATCTCGGGATTGCTATCCACATAGTATAAATAATTGTGGTGGTGAATCAAATCCGTTAGACGCTCAATTTCGATTTTTGCCTGCTCAGCATTCATGCTATAAAATTACACTTTTTGAGCTTTTAACATGCGTTTTTTTCCTTGCAAATCATTCTTCAGTTCAATATTACTGAAACCTAGAATTTTCAACGTTTCGATTACTTGATCCGCAAAATCAGGATTCAATTCATAAAACAAAAAACCATTTTGATTTAACTTTTGTAACGCCAACCTCGCAATTCGTTCGTAAAAAATAATTGGTGAATCATTCGGAACAAACAAGGCCAAATGGGGTTCGTAATCCAATACATTTGAATTCATAAGCGATTTTTCTTCCGACGTTATGTACGGAGGATTGGAAACAATTACATCGACTGAATCTACGTCTTTCCAAAAATCAGAATTCAAATCCATGGCATCTGCACTGAAAAAGTCAACGAATAAATTGTTTCGAATAGCATTCGATTGAGCGAGATTATTTGCATCTTCAGAAAGATCTGCACCTACAATTTTTGCACTTGGAAAATTTGATTTCAATCCTAATGCAATGCAACCAGAACCTGAACAAATATCAAATATTGAATTTACATCCGAAAGTTCTGAAATCCAGGCAACAAGTTCCTCAGTTTCCGGACGAGGTATCAAAGCACGGGAATCACAGATTAAGGTTAAATCACAAAAAGTCGTTTCACCGAGAATGTATTGAAATGGCTCGTTGGCTTGCAATCTTTTAACAAATGAACGAACGTACAACAAATCGGATTCTGACATACGATTTTCGGAAGACAAAAGAAATTCAGAATCATTCCAATCGAATCGTTTGCAGATCAATTGTTTCCACATCGATTTAAGCTCACTTTCAGAGAATTGTGTTTGAAGTCGTTCTTTGAAATATGCGCGAGCTGCCGAAATTGTATTTTCTTTTACAAACATTACTCTTCCCTCAACTCAATGAACTTTTTAATTTTCTCGTTTTCAATCAGCACTGTTAAGTTGTAATAAGCGATTTTCCATTCACCTTTTTCGAGCGTACAAATACCAGTGCCACGGCAACCTTTCATCCACGTATCCAAATCCTCATCAAACCAAGCTGTTTTCTTGTCTTTCGAAAAATTCCATTTCCGATTGGAAGGTTTAAAATCCCACGCTTTTCCTTTATCAAAATAAGGTTTGCAGAAAGTTTGAAACTCCAGTTTATTCCAACGTTCACCAGGCGCAGTTCCAAGAAAAATAAAATTCTCCGATGTTGCATCAAAGTAATTCTTAAACTCAGCTTTCGCAGCATTGAAATGCCATTGATTGATCAAAACGTTTAATTTGACTTCCTCTTTTTGTCCGAAAGAAATTTCTGCCAACAATATGATTCCTAAAAACAATATAAATTTCGATTTCATTGTAATAAAATAAAAAATGCAAAATCGAGAATTTCCCAATTTTGCATTTCGAATTTTGAACTTATTATTTTCTAGAATTTTCCAATTTCTGGCAAGCATTAACTGCGTTGTATACATTTACAACACCACCTGTAACAGATTTTGTTTGAAACTCATCTACTGAATATTTTACAACTGTAGATAGCATTACATCTTTAATTTCCTTCATAGTTAAAGTCGGGAAATATGATTTTAACATGGCTGCAACACCAGCAACCATTGGAGCTGCCATCGACGTTCCCTGCAAGTTCTGATAAGCGCTTTGTGGCACTGAATTGTAAATTTCAAAACCAGGAGCAAAGACATCTACGCCTGTTTGACCATAATTCGAAAAGGATGCAACCAGAGCTTCTTTGTCTTTGGTAGACGCGCCAATTGTCAGAAAATGATCCAGAGGTAATTCCTGAAACGAATACTTGGATGTTGGATAGTTCGGTTCGATATCGATGTCTTTTGCATCGTTACCTGCAGCATGAACCAACAAAACCCCTTTTGAATCAGCATATTCGAAAGCCTGAAATACTTTTTCTTGGTGAGGTGAATACGATTTACCAAAAGACATATTTATCACTTTTGCACCATTATCAACCGCATAGCGAATTGCCAACGCAATATCTTTATCGTTTTCATCGCCATTAGGAACGGCACGTAGTGACATGATTTTCACGTTATCTGCAACACCATCACCACCCTTATCGTTTCCACGAATCGCGCAAATTATTCCTGAAACATGCGTTCCGTGCAAAGCATCAGGACCTTCAACATCTGGATTTCCGTAATTCGTATCATTAAAATCATCCGGATTATCGCCAATCAAGGAACGATCATCGTAATTTACATTTAAGTTATAATTTAACTGATCCTCAATGTATTTTTTCGTCTCGGCATCTAAAGTACCTGATTTAATCATTTCTAAATACGGTTCGTATTGCGCTCTTTCACCTTCAATTTCATTTTTAACTGTTTGATAAAGCTCGAATTCCTCGTCGCTTTTAATCGATGCAGGATCAATACCATCATATTTATCCATCAATTTTGCAAGAATTCGAGTTTTCTCCAAACGAGCCGCATCCAAATTTTCACCTTTAGCATTTCCTAAAAAATTCCATCCGTGAACATCATCAACGTATCCATTTTTATCATCATCGATTTTGTTGTTTGGAATTTCTTTGGTATTCACCCATATTTTACCTTGTAAATCTTCATGCTCAATATCTACTCCCGAATCTATAACCGCTACGATTACTGGTTCGGATTTCTTTTTCTTTAATAACCCATAGGCTTTATCGGTTGCCATTCCTGCTCCCTCCTTATTGTACCAATTTAAAGTTCCTGGAATCGCTTGAGCTGATAATTGCAATGAAAAAGCAAAAGTCAGAGCATACAAACCTAGTGTAAGAATATTTTTTCGCATAAAAGATTTTTTTTCAAATATAAACAAAAAGATTCGAGCGATACGCTCTATTCTCGTACTTTTGAACTTCGAAGAAATCTTTTTAAATTCGCTAAAGGACAAATTTAAATCCTATGACAAGAACTTTTATCCTTGGTTTTATGATTTCAATAACATGGAACTTTTTCAGTCAAAAAAACTATTTGCGCCTGAACGATTTTCTAACAAATGAAACGGAAACCACATTAATGAACTCATGTATTCCAAATACAGAATCGAATAGACAATTTCTTTCGGAAAATAATCTAACGATTAAAAATTCGACTAAAAATTGGATCTTTTTTTCAGCAAAAACGGATTGGGTGAAAAGAAATAAAAATCACAACGCATTGAAAAGTTTTTACTTCGAATTTGCACCGCCATCTGCGCTTGCCGATACGGCTTTGGTTCGTCACAAAATCAATTTAGTTCATCAAGGAAACGGACTTGATACATCCTACACGGGTAAAGATGTAATTGTTGGAATCGTTGACCAAGGAATTGATTTCAACCACCCTGATTTTAAATTTCCGAATGGAAAAACGCGCGTTCTTAGGTAT
>JBMLTP010000117.1:0-3335 GCA_049239885.1 Crocinitomicaceae bacterium | reverse complement strand
TGACCTTTATTCCTGATAGATAAGCCAATGTTGAACCGCATCCTATTTGATAGGTGAAACCGTTTTGTGGTTGATGAAAAATGGTTTGACCATGACAAGCAATTGCATCAATGTGTTTCTTGTCAAGGTTATTTTTCGAGATAAATTCATTTACTTTTTCTCCATAATATCTCCCTATTTTTTTGTCCAAAATCAGCATTTCAGGAATTGAAAGATCATTGTATTTTTGAAGTTGAAGAAGAATTTCTGAGTCGTAAGGTGTTGTTTCACAATTTAATAATTCGAAATGAACCTTTTGATTTTTAAATTCAATAGATACATGAGCTATATCCAATCCGTCTAAGGAAGTCCCAGACATTAAACCAATAATTTCAAGTTTATCCTTTAGAAGATGAACAACCATAGCGGAATTCGATTATTTTTGTAAAAGTAAAAATTTAATAAGTATACCATGAATTTTGAATTGACTGAAGAACACTTGGCTGTGAAGGAAGCGGCGAGAGATTTTGCTCAAAATGTGCTTAAGCCAGGCGTAATTGAACGTGATAACAAGCAAGAATTTCCTGAAGAACAAATTAAGCAGTTGGCTGAATTAGGTTTTATGGGGATGATGGTTGATCCCAAGTATGGTGGTTCCGGAATGGATACACTTTCTTACGTTTTAGCGATGGAGGAAATTTCCAAAGTGGATGCATCAACTTCCGTTTGTATGTCAGTAAATAATTCATTGGTATGTTGGGGCCTGGAAAAATTTGGTTCGGAGGAGCAAAAACAAAAATTCCTCGTTCCGCTAGCAACAGGTGAAAAAATTGGAGCTTTTTGTTTATCTGAACCTGAAGCTGGTTCTGACGCTACTTCTCAAAGAACGACAGCCATTGATATGGGTGATTATTACCTTTTAAATGGAACAAAAAATTGGATTACAAATGGGTCTTCAGCTTCTGTTTATTTAGTTATCGCTCAAACAGATGCTTCACTTGGACACAAAGGAATCAATGCTTTGATCGTTGAGCGAGGAATGGAAGGTTTTGTAGTTGGAGCAAAAGAAGATAAAATGGGAATTCGAGGAAGCGATACACACACGCTTCTTTTCAATGATGTTAAAGTTCCTAAATCAAATCGAATTGGTGAGGATGGTTTTGGATTCAAATTCGCAATGAAAGTGCTAAGTGGAGGTCGAATAGGAATTGCCGCTCAAGCTTTAGGAATTGCCGCTGGTGCATTGGAATTGTCAACAGAATATTCAAAACAACGAAAGGCGTTCGGTAAAGAAATATATAAACACCAAGCTATTGCTTTTAAAATAGCGGACATGGCTACAGAGGTTGAAGCTGCAAGACTTTTGGTTTATCGATCAGCGATTGATAAAGATGCCGGAAGAAACTACGATCAATCTAGTGCTATGGCTAAATTGTATGCTTCTAAAGTAGCAATGGAACAAACAGTTGAGGCGGTTCAAATTCATGGAGGATATGGATTCGTAAAAGAGTATCACGTTGAACGATTGATGCGTGACGCGAAAATTACTCAGATTTATGAAGGGACCTCTGAAGTTCAGAAAATAGTTATCTCAAGAGGAATTTTAAACGCCTAGTTGTTATTAATAATTTTTGGTTTGGTTTTGAATCATTCTATGAAATTGTTTAATTTTGAATGAGATATAGAAATTGAAAAAGCAATACTTCTTTTCATTTGTTTTGGCAACGCTATCTTTTATAGCCGCTAAGTCGCTCCAAGAAGCTGGTGTAGAGAATTATTATCACCAAAAAGCGTCGCATTTCGTTAAGGAAAGCGGTTACTTTGATTTGGTTCATCCTGAATCGGTTACTAATCTTCCAATGGGTGTTAATGCATTTACTGATTTTGTTATGATGGACTCTACGCATCTGATTTGTTTAGATGATCAAATTGGTGGAGTATTAGTTTATGATATGATTTCAAATAAGTCTCAGGGCTATTTACCAACAGGAATTGATTCAAAAATTACGGAAGTCACCAAAATTGATTCTACAATAATTCTAGTGGATGATAAGATGGATTTACATTTCTTATTACCACCCTATGATTCTACTTCAATTACTACTGAATCTTTGCGTGAAAAAAGTTGGATTTCTTCTGGGATGTGTCTCCACGAGCAAACGAAACGGTTATTTTTCGTTGCTGAATCTGACATCGAAAATGAAGTTCAAAACCACTTGATTTATACATTTAATCTCAATCAAAGAAAACTAAGTGAGCGTCCGCTTTTTGAAATTAAGCCTGAGGATATAGAGCTGTTCGCGATTTCGAATAATATTACTTTACCTGTAAATCGATCGGATGAAAATGGAGATACGGTAGATGTTTTTTCTTTCAAACCGGATGTCATTGCTGTGCATCCAAAGACGAATGAAATTTACGTTCTATCCACAATAGATAGAAGTTTAGCTGTGTATAATCAATTCGGACAGGTTGTTAATTTTACTACCTTGAATGAAGAGCTATTTTCACAGCCTAAGGCAATGACATTTTTTCCAAATGGTGATTTATTGCTTACAAACTCAGATTTAAAAAATCCAAGCGTTGTGCGTGTGAAATGGAATAAGTTGTTGCAGTCAAAAGCATCCCACGGACTAATTTTTGGGAGTTAACATCCAATTTCGACAAAAAGGTCCTTCATTAAATATCAAATCCAAAATAGACAAGTTTGGAACAAATGGTTTATTGTATCCAAAAACTTGTTGATAAGGTTTAATGTCTATTTTATTTTGTTCAAGAAAGAGATTTTTTTGGCTTACGATTTTGTTTTCAAATTTATTGGTATAAGAGTAGTTAGATTTAATCTCTAATATCGATTCAATAAATCCGAGTATTTGTTCATTTTGTTCCAGTAGAAAGCTACTCTTGTAATTTATTAGTGATTTTATTTCCTCAAAATAATCTTCAAAATAAGGAGCTGAAGCATACGCGGATTGAATTGCTCTCCAATGATCAATTTGCCAGTTTTTAGAATAATCTATTCTGACATCTTTCGTTAATTGTTTCCCGCTTGAATTATGCAAAACAGGAATAGACAAGGTAAGTAATCCGTTTGAAGTTAAAATCTCACAGCGATTGCGAATGGTTTGTTTTGGAAAGTTTTCTTGGATTTCAATCAATGGATTCGAACAGCAAAAGAACTCCTTTAAATAATATATAGAAGGAAAATAAGCCGTTGGAAATACATTCATCAATCAATCCACTTGAAAATGCGCTCCCAGCGAATGCCTTTGTAAGAACTGCTAGATAACCAAACCAAAGACGCTCTGCCTACCACATGGTCTTCTGGAACAAACCCCCAAACTCGTGAATCTGCA
>JBMLTP010000116.1:0-3708 GCA_049239885.1 Crocinitomicaceae bacterium | reverse complement strand
AGTGTTGGTCACATCCCCCTACCCTACGTGATGGGATACGACACGAGACCTTTAATTACTCTTGACGAAAAAGCGAAATTTCTAAATGATGCCGCCACCAAAGAATATGTATTGTTCCTTGAGCACGATAGCGTGAATGAATGTTGTACATTACAAGAAACCGAAAAAGGAATTCGATTAAAGGAAACATTTTCATTTGATTCGATTTAAATGAAATCGCCAAAGGAAATTATAGAAATAATGATGCGTTCAGACGCATTCAGTCAGTGGCTCGGAATTCAGGTAATTTCAATTGATAAAGGACTTTGTTCACTAAGTTGTGAAGTAAATTCTGAGATGTTAAATGGTTTTCATATTGCCCACGGCGGAATTACCTATTCTTTGGCAGATTCATGCTTGGCTTTCGCTTCTAATTCTTACGGCTTACAATGTGTGAGTATAGAAACTTCGATTTCTCACATCAAAAAAGTATTGATTAACGACAAACTCACCGCCACTTCACGCGAAATTTCTAGAAATAAGAAAACGGGCATTTATGAAGTAAGTATTTACAATCAAAAAAATGAATTGGTGGCGATATTTAAAGGCACCGTCTACATTTCAGAAAATCTGTGGTAAAGAAAAGATCCAACAAATTCATTTTGTTTTATATGCATGCATAACTATTTTCCGTAACTTCGTATCTGTGAGCGAACAAGAGAAAAAACCATTAATTGACTTTACAATCAGGCATGCATGGCATCGGATTTCGCGCATGTACAATCAAAAAGCTCAAATTCATGGCTTGACAATGTCCTATGGTTTCATCTTAATGATGGTAAAAAAAGAAGGAACACCAAGCACCAAATTAGGTCCGATGATGGGAATGGAACCAACGTCTCTTTCGCGAACGCTTAAATTAATGGAGGATGAAGGTTTTATTCTTAGAAAGGAATCCGAAAAAGATAAACGAAAAGTTCTAATCTTTTTAACTGAAAAAGGTTTAGAAAAAAGGCGATTAATACGAAGTTTTTTGCTAAATTTCAATGAAGAATTAGCAGCAAGAACAAGTTCTGAGGACTTAAAAGGATTTCACAATGTAATGAATGCACTTGAAGGTCTAATGGAAGATTTAGAAAACGAACAAAAATAATTGTATGAATAAACACA
Source organism: Crocinitomicaceae bacterium (assembly GCA_049239885.1). Taxonomy (GTDB): domain Bacteria; phylum Bacteroidota; class Bacteroidia; order Flavobacteriales_D; family Crocinitomicaceae; genus UBA952. The sequence continues at coordinate 2,559 of JBMLTP010000116.1, read as the reverse complement.
TTCGAAAAGTTGCTGTTTTAGGTTCTGGGGTAATGGGATCCCGAATCGCTTGTCATTTTGCAAATATTGGTTGTGAAGTATTGCTTTTGGATATTGTTCCTAGAGATTTGACTCCCGATGAAGTAAAAAAAGGTCTTTCGTTAGAATCTCCTCTTGTTCGGAATCGAATTGTCGACGGAGCATTGCAATTCGCTTTAAAATCCAACCCCTCACCTATTTACAAAAAATCGTTCGCCTCACGCATCCAAACTGGAAACTTCGATGATGATTTAGCTAAAATTTCAACATGTGATTGGATTATCGAGGTCGTGATTGAACGTTTAGATCTCAAACAGCAATTATTTGAAAAAGTAGAAAAATTTAGAACGCCTGGAACCCTTATCTCTTCTAACACATCAGGAATTCCAATTCATTTGATGACGGAAGGAAGAAGTGATGACTTCAAATCTCATTTTTGCGGAACACACTTTTTCAATCCTCCCCGCTATTTGCATTTACTGGAGGTCATTCCAACTCCACATACAAATCCAGAAATAATCAATTTCTTGATGGATTTCGGAATGCGTTTCTTGGGAAAAAAGACTGTTTTGTGTAAAGACACTCCTGCATTCATTGCTAACCGGGTTGGCGTTTATTCGATCATGGCTCTATTTCACGCTGTAAATGAATTAGGATTTACGGTTGACGAAGTTGATAAATTATCAGGACCCGTTTTAGGTCGCCCGAAATCAGCAACATTCCGAACATGTGATGTTGTTGGACTCGATACGCTCGTTCATGTCGCAAATGGATTAAAAGCAAATTGCCCAAATGACGAGGAAAAACAGTTGTTTGAGCTTCCTGATTACATTTCAAAAATGGTCGAAAATGGTTGGCTAGGATCAAAATCAGGACAAGGTTTTTATAAGAAGTCGAAAGATGAAAATGGGAAAAAGCAAATCCTTTCTCTTGACTTGAATACGCTTGAATATAAAGTAGCTGAAAAAGTTAAATTCCCCACGTTGGAAATGGCAAAACCCATTGAGGATTTAAAGCAACGAACGAAAATGCTTTTGATGGGAATGGACAAAGCGGGACAGTTTTACAGACAAATTTTCGGAGGACTTTTCGCTTATGTTTCAAATCGAATTCCAGAAATTTCAGATGACTATTATAAAATCGATGATGCATTAAAAGCAGGGTTTGGTTGGGAACTCGGTCCATTTGAAACGTGGGATGTACTTGGTTTGGAGCAAGGATTGAAGTTAATTAAAGACCAAAATAAAAATGTAGCCGCTTGGGTTGAGGAAATGAAAGCGGCTGGATTTACCTCCTTCTATAAATCTGAGCATGGTCAACGCTTATTTTTTGACATTTCAACTAAAACTTACAAGGTAATTCCAGGAACGGAAAACATCATTCACCTTGACTCGTTGCGTTCAGAAAATAAAATTTGGGGAAATTCAGATGTGACATTGGTAAATCTTGGTGACGGCATACTTAATTTGGAATTCCACACAAAAATGAATACCATTGGCGGTGGGGTTATTCAAGGCATCAACAAGGCAATTGACATTGCAGAGAAAGATTATAAGGGTCTGCTGATATCAAACACGGGACAAAATTTTTCTGCAGGAGCTAATGTAGGAATGATTTTCATGATGGCGGTGGAACAAGATTACGACGAATTAAATTTTGCTGTTAAGGCTTTTCAGGATACCATGATGCGTATTCGTTATTCGAACATTCCAGTTATTGTTGCTCCACACAATATGGCACTTGGTGGTGGATGCGAGATTTCGATGCATGCAGATAAAGTTGTAGCTCATGCAGAGTTATATATGGGATTAGTAGAATTTGGTGTTGGACTTATTCCTGGAGGAGGCGGTTCGAAAGAATTTGCAAAACGCTTATCAGATGAACTGAGAGACGGCGATATTAAAATCAATCGTTTACGTGACCGTTTTCTAACTGTTGGTCAAGCAAAAGTTTCCTTATCTGCTTATGAAGCCTTTGATTTGGGTTACTTGCGAGAAGGAACTGATGAAGTTGTTATCAGTCGTGATTATCATTTGACAAGAGCAAAAGCGGCCTGTTTGGAAATGGCAAACAAAGGATATGTGGCTCCAAAACGAGGAAAGAACATCACCGTTGTCGGTCAAGAAGGTTTGGGAATCGTTTACGTTGGAGCGAATTCCATGCTATCAGGAAATTACATTTCTGAACATGATAAAGTCATCTCTGAAAAATTGGGTTATGTTCTTTGCGGTGGTGATTTGTCAGAAAACACATTAGTTACTGAACAATATCTACTTGATTTAGAACGAAAAGCATTCGTTGAACTGTGTTCTGAAAGAAAAACATTGGAGCGTTTGGAAAGCCTGGTAAAGAGCGGTAAAATTTTAAGAAATTAATTTTTTCTCTTATTTCTTGTATTTCTCAAAAGAATGCTTAATTTTGTATCCGCTTTTAACGAAAGCATACACGTTTTTGAATTTCGCTGTTGCGAAAGTCTGAAAAGATAAAAAAACGGTTTGGTAGTTCAGTTGGTTAGAATACCTGCCTGTCACGCAGGGGGTC
>JBMLTP010000115.1:0-3681 GCA_049239885.1 Crocinitomicaceae bacterium | reverse complement strand
TTGAAATAATTACTTGGTGCTGTGTTACAGAATTTGTAAAATTTTGGTGTAGTTATTTTACTCCTTCATGTAGGACACATCAATTACTGCGAAACTACTTCACTTTCAATTTATAGCCATCAACCAATCAATGATATTGATTTTCTTGATGCCGTTATAGGTGCCGGTATCAAAGTCCATGGTAATTAATAATTTTTCATGGTGGTCTGAAATGCTATTCAATGGCGCAAGTTCCCTCGCCAAAGTATCAGGATTTTGAACTGTTTGCGACACCTGGATGTATTGTGTGAAACCTTCATTGTTTCTAACTAGAAACAGATTCATTTTCGCCGCGCAAAACATCTTGGAATTGTGACATTAATGTTGACTTGCCACAGCGTCTAACACCCGTAGCAACTTTAATGAAATTCTTATCTTTGAGTACTTTGAGTACGTTGAGGTACTGGCTTCTCAGAACCGTTTGCATAGAACGAAGATACTTCAAATTCCTAAAACTTGTCAAAAATCAAAAGTTTTAGGAATTTAGGCGAAAAAAATGCTGTGTATAAACCCCATTTGTCGCTTCGCGAACAGATTCGTTAAACAAAATTACCAACTCATTAAAGTCATGGAAGTAAAGTGAAAATTTTCCTTCTTCGAGGGCAAGATCAAAATCCTTTCTAAATGGCATAGAGAAATATTCCATTTGATTAGTTACAATGCTGAATTTAGGACAATTGATACCTTTACATGGGTTAAACTCAAATTCCATGTAAGTAAATGAGTAATAAATGTTCTTTAATCCTGAAACATTGATTTCAGCGTCGTAAGTCGGCAATTTAAGCGGAAATTTAATGTTTAGACCTTCATTTATATTGACAATCCATGATTCAAGCATACGATGCCACGTCAATGAATCTATAATATGATAACTGATATATCGCATGTTTAGTCCGTAGTCGTTGATCCAACCTCTAGAGCATTTTTGAATTAATATGAGCCTGGGTCCTTTTGAATACTGTAAGGCAAAAACGTTCATCGTTGTGTTCGATAAATCTTTCTTGTCGGTTACCCCTAAATCCATAGCTTTTAGGAAAAAACGTTTTTTGTTTTGCTTTGAGGAGTCACTCAAAAGGTATTCGGCTGCATTGTGCTCAAGTTGTCTTTTGATTTCTTCCATGTTTAAATTCGCTGCAATCAACGATGCACCAACGGCCACCGCTGCGCCGGCTGCTGCCGCTGTATTTGATTGTGATTTAATATTTAATGCATTAAAGCCAATTACCATTAACAATATTTTGAGGATCAATTTTCTCATGGTTCGCTAAATTACGATTTTGAATTGCAATTTCCACTTCTAGCCCCAGCGGTATACCAGTTTTTTCGGTGGATGTTCCTCTGTTTTGCTTCAATCATCAAACAGGGTAAAACCTGATCAAAGGAATCCAATAACTATTCACTCTGTCAGCGAAAAGTCAAATTTTGGAAGATTGAAAAAAACATTGAATTATAATTCAATATATACAAGGGTTGATTTTGGGGATTTGCAGGACTCTGTTTTTGATATAATATTGCAAGCCAAGAGAGAAAAAAGTATGCAAGAATTAACCCTGATTGAAATTTTAACGGCTCCCAACATCATGAGGTGTGAATGTTTGGCTTGTGTCACAAACCTATATACTCAGAGGCTGGAATCTGTGCGAGAAAGGGAGAATGAAGCAATTGAGCTGCTCGATGATACAAGATTGGGTGAGTGGGTAAAAAACGGAAATGCCAAAGTTGATTTTCATGCAAAATCTCGGTTTTCCATTCTTATGAATGTGGTGAGTGATCCCATCGTTAAGATCAAAGTGGTTAAAAAGTTGATACTAGATAAATCGTTTGATTTGAATCTGTTGGATGTTAAAATGGTTAATTACTACAACCAAAGTTCTGCATTTAAAAATATGATTAGAACGCAACTCGGACTGTTTTCCTATGAAATGTTGATAAAACATGCAGTGGTTTATAGGCATTTTCCGGAGCTGATGGAACAACGGATGCTGAGTTTTGAAAGCGAGAAAGTGGTTGCTTATGCTGAAGCGATTGCTGCTCTTGGATATAACTTTTACAAGGATTTCTTCGGTGCTTGTTCTCAGAAAGAAAAAATACAGATAACGTCAATGTTGTTCGATCAATTTTTAAGTAACGGACGTGAAAATCTGATCAGACCCATTCAAGAACTGTTTGCTTTAATCAAAAATTTGGAAGGCAGAGAGCTTGGGGATGATCTTTCGAAGGCATACACTGAGTTGGCAAACAGAATCCTAATGGAAGGAAATCATGAGTGTTTGCCCTTTAAAAACAGGAATTACGGTGCTAAAAGTTTGTTTGAATATTTGCAAATATCCAAAAAGAATAATCGGGTGAAGGAGAGGCTGAAGGACATGAAAAATCGGCAACATCAAAAAATTGAGGCTGTTAATAAGGAGCTTTCGGTTCACTTGAGCAACATGCGAAAGTTGGAGGAGGAGGTGAACAAATTACAAAAACAACTGGAGCAGAACATCAAGTTTGAAAGGAAAATGCGGCATTTCAACGAGATGAGTGATTTGTCACCGGTGGAGCGCCTCAAATTCATCATCCATTCTGAGCACACCATCTATTATTATCCGCATTTCGCCTTCGAAAAAATTTGGGAGGAGGTTGACCTACTGTCTGATGCAGACAAATCAAAGTTGCTCGAAAAGCTCCAAATTGTAAATAAGGGCCCATTAAGGGATTTGAAGGTATATTTGTCTAACAATCAAGCATCCAATAAGTAAAACATGTATTTTTCAATTGCAATTAAACTGCGAAATACCCAGAGGGTTCAAATAATTGTTGAAAGTTATGGATTAGTTAATGATAAAAAGGAGAAAATCGTTCTTACAAATAAAATTTACAGCGAAGAAGAATTTAAACTGATTGAGAACTATTTTAATAGAAGGTACAGTGTGCTGAATCTACCAAACAATGAAGATACAGCAAAGCTTAGACGAGAATTTTTAAAAGAACATCTTAAGTTGCCTCGGAGACTTCAGTTGGCGGATGTCAGCGGATTCGCGAATCATTTGAAACCATTCAAAAAATTAAAAAATGAGAATTTCATCACGGCGGGAGTATCTATGGAGCGTTTTATTTTGGACGGAAGCAAGCGCTTTCATTTGCTCAATAAAATACCCCAGCAAAACAATCGAGTATATGTTTTCCAATTGAACGATTCAGCATTGGAGGATCCCAGGTATTTGGAGCACAATCCCAATATTGACAGAAATAAGCCGGCATTCTATATCGGACAAACATCTAAAAGTCGGAAGGAAAGGCATGCCGAGCATATCAGTGGAACCCGTGCAAACAAGTTCATGAAAAATCATGGAATTCAAACATTCGAAATAGCAGACCGAACCCATGAATTTGCAGAACTCTTCAAGATTCAGGTTGATGATTTAAGGCATTATCAAGCGCAGTATTATGAGTTCAAACTGACTAAGCTTCTGCAGCAGAATGGTTATGGTGCTTATTGTAATTAGAATAGCTAATTTCAAACTAATTTAGTTACTTATTAATTTTATGTATATTTAAACATTATTGAAAATCCATGAAGGTCATCAATGTCGAGAATCTTTTAAATTTACAAGAAAACAGACAACAAAACCGATAATGCGTAAATACAAAACCCTT
>JBMLTP010000114.1:0-3121 GCA_049239885.1 Crocinitomicaceae bacterium | reverse complement strand
CAATTGACTCTTAAGGATTTTAAAGATTACGAAGGCAGTCAGTAAATTATAAATAACAGATAAAATTCGTCCGGCTCCAAGCGTTAAAATGAAATCTTGTGAAGGGAAAAAATTATTTTCAAACCACACTAAAAAAATTATTGGAAACTGTGAAATAGGGGTGTATTGAAATATCTCATAAGGAATCGCCTCTGGATTTGTATATATTGGTTTACCTGAGATTACTTTCAAGGCATTCCAAATATTATTTGTTTCCCCGTTTAATAATTCAGGTGTTTGATTTAAAGCAATTGTGATACGGTATATTAACCATAAAACAGCAAGACTTACAAATGCCAGAATTGGTAAATATTTACTTAGAGTAAACTTATTAACAGCAGTTTTCAAAATATCTAATTATTTATTAATAATGTTTCATTCACTACCAGTGAATTCCATTTATCGTCTTTCCCCGTTACTTTTCTCTTTTTATTGACTATTCCCTCTTTTTCTAATTCTACAATTGAATTTTGAATAAGATCAATGATATCTTTATTTTCCATCCAACGACTTTGTGGTGGTTCATAACCAATTTTATCCACTCGCCAAGTTATCTCATTTGGTAAAATAGGTTCGAAAGCTTTACGCATCACATATTTGGTCCAACCGTCGTAAATTTTAAATTCATTGGGTAAGGAAAATAAAAACTCAACCAACTGATGACTTAAAAAAGGTAAACGCATTTCTCTGGAAAATGCCATTGAATTTCGATCCGCGAAACGAAGAAGATTATTCAAACCAATTACACAATTATTCACATACAATTGCTCTTTCAATCCACCTGTATGTTCAGGTAATTTTTCCTCCGATTCAAATTGTGAAGTAAATTCTTGATTTAGAAAATCAGGAACATGACCACTTGGAGCTTCTTGTTTAATCGGATTGAACGTTCGGTAAATGGGGCGAATTAAATCCTTCAATTTTTCTTCAAAACTATGTTGTTTTGCTGAAGAAATTGATTGTTCCAAACCATAATTTGGATTGTGTCGACTCCTATAGGCATTCAGTTCGCGTTCATAAAGCGAGGATTGATTTCTCTTCAGTTCGTTGAGGTAGGTATGAAAAAAGTAATGATAACCTGCCAATGATTCATCTGCTCCTTGTCCATCTAATAAAACGGTAACATTGTTTTGTTTGGCCAATTTCATCACTTCCCACTGCGCAAAAACACTTGGACCACTAAATGGCTCTTCTTGATGCCAACATACTTTTTTAAAATCGGATACAAATTTCTGTTCATCCGGAAAGGTGAAATGAGGTTCGACATTGGTTGAATCAATAACCATTTGCATGAATTTCCCTTCGTCGCGTTCAAAATTTTTAAATCGTGCCGAAAACGTTTTTTGTGCAATGGTTTGATTGGCATTTAATTTATCAATCAAACAAACAATTGTCGAACTATCCAGACCACCTGACAAACTTGATCCAACTGGAACATCCGAGCGCAATCTAAGTTTAACAGATTGTAACATCAATTCGTAAAACTTATCAGCAGCATCCTGAAGGGAGATTTCTTTGTTTTCAGAATCCATATTCAAGTCCCAGTAACGCTTTTTTACAACGTTCAAATCTGGTGTTACAATCATGTAATATGCTGGTTCCAGTCTGTAAACCTCTTGATAAAATGTTTCTTGCGGATTTCTTGGATCATGCAAAACGTGATTACTCTCAAAGAAATTAAATAAGATTTTTTGATTGCATTTTCGACTTATTCCAACTTCAAACAGTTGTTTAATTTCAGAGCCAAAAACAAATTTTCCATCATTCGAAAAAGCATAATGAAAAGGTTTTTCACCGAAGCGATCGCGTGCACAGAATAGGACTTTTTCGAGGTCATCCCAAATTGCAAAAGCGAACATTCCATCCAATTCTTCAAGACAAGCAGCTCCTTTTTGAGCATATAAAGCTAACAATACTTCTGTATCCGAATTAGAGCTAAAAGTATATCCTTTTTGAAGCAGATCCTGTCGGATTTCCAGGTAATTATAAATTTCACCATTGAAAGTAATTGTAAATCTTCCATTTCCAAAATGCATGGGTTGGGAAGCGTAATTACTCAAATCAATAATGGATAGGCGCCTATGACCGAACCCAACATTACCCATTTCATTTATCCAATGTCCATCACCATCCGGTCCTCGATGATGTATAATATCGGTCATCTTTTTCAATTCCCGAATTTGAACTGGATTAGACTTCGATAATATTCCGGCTATTCCGCACATAGTTTTAGATTACGTATCCCGATTTATTATTTTTTACAATTTCCTCAATCATTTGAATCTTTTTTTCTTGCGTTAAATTGCCTCGAAGCGTATAAGATTCGTCATAAACGGGGTTAGTCTCCATCATCTTTCTATGCTTTTCCAAAAACTCGTCCAACCTACAAATTAATTTTGCGGGATTTCCTGAATAAACTGAATCTGATGGAATACTTTTAGTAACGATACTTCCTGCACCAACAACAACATTATCACCTATTTCAATGCCAGGAAGAATAATTGCACCAGCACCAACGAAAACATTGTTACCAATTTTAATCTTTCCAAGACGCGTATAATTTAAAAAAATTTTCGTGCTGGCATCATGTGCGAGTATATGAACTCTTGGAGCTAGGGTTACGTTACTACCAATCTCTATTAGCCAATTGTGAGAATAATCAATAATTACTTCATTTTGGAAATTGCAATTCTCCCCTATTTTAACCCCCATTCTTTTATACATGGTTATTAAATCTATCGGGTAAAAAAACCTATAAATCTTAGAAAAGAGCAACCTCCACTTATTCATATTTCAATTGGTCGAAAAGTAATTAATTTTAAAATATGAGACATGCGCATTCGAGTATGAATGTGTTTTGGTTTCATCCATATTGCCTTTAGCAACCAATAAATTCCTTGGGACTTTCGATCATTTAATATATGATGATAGGCCACATTAGTAACAATTCGACTCGTCCAATCACGGAATGAATGACTTGGGATTTTGGAAAAAATCTGTGGGTATCTTTTTTTTGCTTTTACTACACCTGCATACATTTTTGTTGATCCATTTCCTTTTCGATCAACTGAATTTTCACCAT
>JBMLTP010000113.1:0-28854 GCA_049239885.1 Crocinitomicaceae bacterium | reverse complement strand
CTAAAGTCCATACATTTCATAGATTGTGTTTAAGTTCAGTCCATCGCTGTCGTGTTGTGCCCAAAAGTCACTAATTGTAAATATTATTTCAGTTTTTCCGTCTTCAGGACCAAATTGATAGTCTGTTAGAAAACACACTTTTTTAATCGGTGAATTATCAAGTGCAATTTTTAGCAACTTGTCAATGTCGGGCTTATATTGGTCTAAAAACTTAAACTTAAATTGTTGGTTTGCTCCACCATTGTCTGTCGGAACGTTTTCGTCAAACTCTCGGAAGTATATTTCTGTCGGCTCAAAATCCCAGTCAACAATCGCTCCTGCAAAATAGCCACCATCTTTTTCGTTTTTGTAGTCAGGATTACCAATGTGAATAGCTCCAAACATGATTCCGGAAATCAAAACAGCGGCTTTGTTACTTCTTAAACGATTTTTGAAACCTTGCAAAAGATAGGATCGAAAAATTACTTCTTCACATGTTGTTTGAATGGATAGCATGATTAACGAAACCAATAACAATGGTAGAAATTTTTGAATGTCAAATTGAAATTGCAAATCAAGACCAAAAAAACTTTGAACTACAAGTGAAAGCGCTAGAATTCCGAAAACCAATCCAAATGAAAAAAAAGATCGCTTCCAGTTATACTTCTCTTTTCCGGTGAAAATGGATGAAATTGTTCTTCCGTGGACTTTATTGATGTGAAAAATCAATCCGAAAAAGACCAACGCAAAAGGAAAGGTTAACCAAAACAATAATTCCGTTTTACCTAAAGATGCAGTAATTTTTGACTGAGTCCAAGAATCGATTGGTTCATTTGGAAATTGAAAATTCAAGTAGAAAAAAAGTGCAGAATTTCCGAGAAGAAATAATCCTAAAATGATCAGTGTTCCCGTTAAATAACTAAAAAAGTTATTCTTACCTGATGAAGCTTGGTCGATGAATTCCATTAGGAGAACATATCGCGCATACGCTTGAAGAATCCTTTGGATTTTTCATCAGCTCCCGGCGTAAAATTCTCACTTGCTTTTAGTTTCTCCATCATCTCTCGCTCCTCTTTTGTTAAAGTAGAAGGCGTAAATATATTGATATGAACAAATTGATCCCCAGTTGAATAACCTTGCAGGCTTGGGATTCCTTTTCCTCTTAAGCGCAATACTTTACCGCTTTGCGTTCCAGGTTCAATCTTGATTTTAGCTTTTCCACTTATTGTTGGAACTTCGATTGAATCACCTAAAACGGCATCTGCAAAATTGATTACTGCATCGTAATGAATATTGTCTCCGTCACGTCTCAATTCAGGATGCTCCGTTTCTTCGATTTGAACAATCAAATCACCAGAAATTCCATTGAATGGCCCAGCATTACCTTTTCCTTGAAAACTCAATTGAATACCTTCTTCAACTCCAGCTGGAATTTCGATTTCAATAACCTCCTCTTGTCTTCTCAATCCTTGAGCATCAGTATCAACTGGTTTTTTATCAATCATTTTACCCGCACCTTGGCAAACGTGACAAGTAGATTGAGTTTGCATCGCACCCAAAAAAGTTTGAGCAACACGGGTTATTCTTCCTGTTCCGTTACATGTCTGACAGTTTTTGAAGGTAACTCCATCAGCATTAACAAGCTTATTTACTTTTATTTTCTTTTTGACACCAGTAGCAATTTCTTCAAGTGTTAACTTCATTTTAACGCGAAGATTGGTTCCTTTAACCACACGAGAACCTCCCCTGCTGCCACCAAAGCTTCCACCTCCACCACCGAAAGCATTTCCAAAAATATCTCCAAACTGAGAGAAAATGTCATCCATATTCATTCCGCCACCGAAACCGCCTTGTCCCATTCCCGCGTGTCCAAAACTATCGTATTGTGCACGTTTTTCGGAATTACTCAACACTTCATATGCTTCTGCAGCCTCTTTGAACATTTCTTCAGCTTCAGAATCATCTGGGTTCTTGTCGGGGTGATATTTCAAAGCCAATTTACGATAAGCCTTTTTAATTTCAGCCTCATCCGCGTTTTTGGTAATTCCTAAAATTTCGTAATAATCTCTTTTCTGACTCATAAAAATTCAATCAATGTATTACTGTCCGACAACAACTTTTGCAAATCGTATCACTTTGTCATTTAAGTAATAACCTTTTTCTATATCATCTATTACTTTACCTTTTTGATTGTCTTCGGAAACCGGAATATTCGCTATTGCTTCGTGTAATTCACTATCAAACGGTTCGCCTTTTGCATTCATTTCCTTCAACCCTTTTGAATCCAAAATCGACTTGAATTTATTTTGAATCAATCCAAAACCTTCTTTAACTATTTCAATATCGGTCACTTGATCATTGTTTGTTATCGCACGTTCGAAGTCATCCAAAACTGGAAGTAAATCTTTCAAAAGCCCTGCATTTGCAGAAGAAATAACATCCAAACGCTCTTTATTTGATCGACGTCTAAAATTCTCAAATTCAGCGTATAAACGTATAAATCGATCGTTTAATTCAGCGTATTTCTCCTCAGCTGTCGGTTCAGAATTTTGCTTTTCCTGCTGGTCTTGATTTGCAATTTGCGGTTCAGAATTTTCGTTCTGTTCTTCTCGTGAATTCAACTCATCTTTTAATTCTTCGTTTTCTGTTGACATATTTGAAAATTTTAATTGTCTTTTGTATTCAAAGATACTGCCATTATCCGTTTAACGACATGCTGTCATCTTTTTTTGTCAAAGATTGAAAAAGTGGCAGACAATAAAATTGAAAACTTAATTTTGTGAGGTTTGTTAACTAGAAGCAAAATTAAAAAAATGTACTCAAACGAATTTCAAGAAATTGTCAATTATAGGAGATCCAATCGCGCTTTTGATCCTACAATAGAAATACCAGAAGAAGTAATGCGAAAGAGCATTGAGCGAGCTATTTTGTCGCCTAACAGCAGTAATATGCAATTATGGGAATTCCATTGGATTAAAACAAAATCTGAATTGGATAAATTCGTTCCGCTTTGTTTGAATCAACAAGCTGCAAAAACAGCAAAACAGATGGTAGTTTTCGTGACGCGAAAAGATAAATGGCGTGAACGAGCAGCTTGGAATCTAGCAAAAATCAAAGGAACGATCGAAGGGGAGCCCAATAAACTGCAAAAAGGCGGCATGGATTATTACGGAAAAGTGATGCCGTTGTTGTATTCAAATGATCCGTTTGGATTTATGTCATTGATTCGTCGTTCGATTAGCTTTTTCATGGGGCTTCGAAAACCATTTTTCAGAACTGGAGGAGTTGCCAACCAACGAATTATGGTTCACAAATCATGTGCATTGGCCGCTCAAACATTCATGTTATCAATTGCTGCAGAAGGATTTCACTCTTGTCCGATGGAAGGATTTGATGAAAAACGAGTTCGTAAAGCCTTGAAATTGCCTCGTGGGGCTGAAATTAATATGATCATTTCAGTTGGAAAAGGAACCGAAGAAGGAATTTGGGGTCCACGATTTCGAGTTCCAAATGAAGAAGTGATATTTGAACATTAAGGTTGAGTTTCGAATTGCGAATGGGGTAATTGAGAATTGCGAATGTGATAGTTGCGAACGGGTAATTTATAGTTTCGTTAGTTAATCGTTCGCAATTCAAAGTTGAATAGTTATTAATCAAATCTCCGCTCCTTCACAATCGCTTTTTCAAGCTTTTCGATAAATTCATATCTAGGGATTTCAATTGCGCCGTAACGAAGAACATTATCGTTTATATACTGTGAGTCGAGTAACTCAAATTCATTTTTTCGTAATATTTGAATCAACTGATGAAAAGCCACTTTTGAGGCATTGGAAACCAAACTAAACATGGATTCCCCGTAGAAAACAGCCCCAATTTGAACACCATACAATCCGCCAACCAATTCGTTTTCAATATAAGTTTCAACGGAATGCGCATACCCCAATTTGTTTAATTCTGCATAAGCTTGAATCATTTCCTCTGAAATCCAAATGCCATCGCCATAAAATCGAGGTTTAGAACAATAGCGCATAACGTGCTCAAATTGCTGATTGATTCGAATTTCAAATATATTTTTATTCAAAACCGAACGCAATGACTTGGAAGGCTTATACGTATCAATTGGAATTATCGATCTTGGATCAGGAGAATACCAATTAATTTTACCATTTGGAGCTGCCATAGGGAATATACCCTGACAATAAGCAGAAAACAATAATTTCGTGTTTAAATTTTGATTCGGCTTTTTCAATTCAAATTTTTCTGCTAAAAATAGAAAGAAAATCCCTTCTAAGCCTTTGTCAATTGATTACATAGAAAAGCACAATGCTTACAAGATTTCATACATTCTTGGCAACAATGATGATGCGAAGCGTGTTTCGAACATTCTTCCGCACATGCTTTGCAAACTTTAGAGCATAATTCATACAAGTCAGTTCTAAATTTAGACCCTCTCGCTTCGTACCTCAAACAAAGTGAACAAAAATCAGCACAGTCGCGACAAATAGCAATGCATTCATTATTTCGTTGAATGATTGAATCCGTAACACAAATCTCACAATTGATAATGCAAGCTTGAAATGCGTCCGTTAATTCTTTAAAATTTTTCATATAAATTGTTTTTAAACAAATTTCCGAATGCTAAATGTCAGATTGATTACACTCCAAAAGGATTATTTTTCGATAATAAGAGTTTAGTGATTTTGATACAAAAAATCACAAGTTTATTACAATTCATTGATACACTTAATAAATAATTTTATTGAAAAAAAATGAATCTATCCAAATCTTTAGATAAGGCCTATGTCGAGGCTAGAACGAGACTTCAACAATTAACAATTCAACTGACAGAGAGTGATTTAAGAAAGACCCTTTCTCCTTCGTCAAATTCCATAGGTTTTTTACTACAACACATTGCTGATGTTGAACTACTTTTTTCTAAAAACGTATTCAAATCAATGGACATTGCAGTAAAAGCCAAAACCGTTATTGAAAAAAAGGATAGCGGAGAATGGACAAATTTGATTGAAATTATCGCTTATTTAAATGAATCTAAAAATAGAATTTCTGAAGCGATTATTAATCAAAAGGAAAATTCTTGGAATGATTTGATTACAACGAATGAATTTGGAACTAAATCAAAAATGGAGGCATTTGGAAGAATCATTTCCCACACAGCGTATCATACAGGTCAAATTGGAATGATTCTAAAATACGGAAAAATTGAAAGTAATTAAGCCTTTTTAACTTTGATTGCATTCCATCCTTTGTGTCCTTTGACGCGTTCAAAAGTAACGAAATCATTTTCCGAAATCGAATCTACAATTCCATTGATGTGAACAAAAATCGATTCCTGCGTTAGTTGATCCTTTATAAAACCATAACCTTTTGATGAATTGAAAAATGACACTTTTCCCTTTCTAAGCTTGTCTTCAGGTTCTTCCTCTCGACGTTGAATACCAATCTCAATTGATTCGGCACTAACGGACTTGCGTACTTTCGGATCAATCGGTTCATCGGTAATGTTACCGAATTCATCAACATAGGCCATCATACTTTCCAACGATCCGCCTTTTGAAGATGCTTTACGTTCTTCTTTCTTCAATAATTTATCTTGTCGCTTTTTTTGCTTGTTTTTCTCTTTATCCTTCTTGAGATAAGTTTCTTGCGATTTCGCCATTTAATTCTTTTCCGTTTTTAATTGTTAATTATAGATTTTACAAAAACGAAAGAAAATCACACAAAATAAGAGATACTAATTCGAATTGGTCTATGATGTAAAGTTAATGATATTCTTTTAATAAAACACAAGTTTAGGATTTATGGGGTGTAATTTCGAACTGACTAAATCTTATTTTTTCAATGAAAAACCATTAATTACAAAAATTGAATCACTAACTTTTATCTCCAACTTTTGGAAAATTCTTTAAGCAAATAAAATCCAAAACGCTTTAATATTTTTTTTCTTAAAGCATATATTTTCTTAATTTTATATAAGAAAAGGTATTTATTGTTCGTCTAGTGAAACTATAACTTAAATTATTTTCAAAATAAATTTTTATTTCATGGCAACCCTTTTAAATTTTTATGGTCTTGCCCAAGAACCCCTTAAACTTTTAACCATGAGAACTTTGTTTTTTTTAATCGTATTTTCTGTAAGTTTCGTTTTTGGTCAGAATACAGTTTCGATAACGCAAGCGGAATACCATAATTTGAAGCAAGCCGGACTTATTGATCAATCTGTAAGCTACACATTTACAGACCTGGCCTTTCCTTCCAATATCAAATATGCGGGTAGCTTTGAAAAAAATGGACTTTGTGATTGTATGATTCCTTTGGATTCAACATTTACTTTGGCAATGCTTCCAAATGACGACAATTCTTCTGCATTAATAAATTTACCATTTTCCTTCGATTTTTATGGCACTTCGTATAATTCTTTATATATCAACAACAATGGAAACATTTCGTTTCAAGCTCCCTACATCACATGGTCTTCCAACCCATTCCCAGATTCAACTTTCAATATGATTGCACCTTTTTGGGCTGATGTTGACACGAGAGGAGATATGGATAGCCTCGGGAACTTAATTGGAAATGGTGGAAATGTTTGGTATAAAATTACACCAACGGCTTTAATTGTGAATTGGAATCAAGTTGGCTATTTTAACATGCACACGGATTTAGTTTCTACTTTTCAACTTATAATTTCTAATGGCTCAGATTCACTTGTATCTGCAGGAGGGAATGTTTCATTCTGCTACCAAGATATGCAATGGACATCAGGAGATGCTTCCTCAGGATTTGGAGGATTCGGCGGAGTTCCAGCAACTGTTGGCGTCAACATTGGTAATGGTGTGAATTATTTTCAAGTAGGTCGATTCGACCAAGCTGGGGCAAGCTTTGATGGTCCTGTAAACAATAACGATGGAGTTGATTTTTTAGATGGGCAAGAAATTTATTTTAATGTAGCTGGAATGACTACAACTAATACTCCTCCATTATTGATTAGCAGCGCTATATGCGACACGATTGACGTTTTCACGGGCGATACACTTCACAAAAGTTTAAATTCTGCAGGTTTTTCTATTAGTGTTTTGACACCTGAAGTTCAACAATTAATAACTATTTCAGTTGATTCTGACGCACCGGCTAATGCATTTACTTATTCAATTAACCAACCAAGCGACCAAGTATATCTTATCGATGCTGAATTTAACGCAACTGGTGTAGCTCCTGGAATATATCATGTTAACTTAACAGCGACAGATGATGGAATCCCTGCAGGTGTAACTACAAAACAATTCGTTTTTGAAGTCATTTATGAGGCCTCTCTAGGAATAGATAATGTTGAGAAAAATAAATTCAATGTCTTTCCAAATCCAACAGATGATTTATTGACTATAGAATTGGAAAACACGAATGGAGTTAATCAAATTCAACTTAACGACTTAACAGGAAAAATGATTATTTCGAAAGAAATTGAAAATCACGAGCAATTAAACGTAAGTAATTTGAATCAAGGAATCTATTTGTTAACGATTTTAAAGAATGGTGAAGTAATCGGAATCGAACGAATAGTAAAAAAATAAGTTATTTATTACACATCAAGGAAAGCGCATTCAACATATGGATGCGTTTTTTTTATCAGGTCGGCGACTGATTTTTAATTATTCTCCAAAAAAGTGATGGGAAAAAGCGTTTTATACGAACTGCCCAAATTTCCTTGTTTCCAATTAAAACCTCTCGTTTTTTAGATTGTACGGCTTTCAACATTTGATTCACACAAACATCTACTGGCATTCCAGTTTCTTGATTGTGATCCATTATTCCGTGCTTATTTCCTTCCGCATTTATTGCATTTGTGGAAATCGGGGTATTTATTTTTCCTGGGCAGACAATCGTAACAGAAATACCATTGTGTTCCTCTTCCAGAGCCAAACTTTCATAGTAACCATGAAGCGCATGTTTTGCAGCACTATATGCAGAACGAAGAAAGAAACCAAACTTACCAGCTATGCTACTAATGACAAGAATCTGACCTGATTTTTGTTTCTGCATATATGGAAGAACAGCTTTCGTCAAGGCGATATTCCCAAAAAAATCAACCTCCATTATTTTCCGATTAACTTCCATACTCGTTTCAAAGGCATTCGCGCGTTGACTAATACCTCCGTTATTGACCAAGAAATCAATTCGTCCAAAGTGATCAAAAACCTCCTTCGATAACGTATCAAATTCATCAGATTTCTCCAAATCCAAAGGAAGAACGAAATGCTTTGAACTATTTGGAAGCGCATCCTTTATCGAATGTAACTTTGCCTCGTTTCGAGCGGATAGTACCAAAAGAGCACCTTTTTCAGCCAATTGAAGAGCCAACTCCTCTCCTATTCCAGATGAAGCACCCGTAATCCAAATAACTTTATTTTCAAAATAGGATGTTGCCATAATTCGATTCAAAGATACGAAAGTAACACGGAATTGCTCAGCTACCACCTTTTGATTAAATTTGGAAATAATTTCAGAATATGACTTTAAAAGAACAAATCAAGCAGCAATTTGAAGAATCATCAACTATTTTGAATCAGTTTCAAACAGAACAAAATTTCAACAAGATTGAGGAAGCGGTTCTGATTATGGCAAATGCACTTAAAAAAGGAAATAAAATTATAAGTTGCGGAAACGGCGGCTCAATGTGCGATGCGATGCATTTTGCTGAAGAATTGAGCGGACGATTCAGGGATAACAGAAAAGGATTGGCAGCTGTTTCAATATCAGATCCTTCACACATAACATGCGTTGGAAATGACTATGGTTTTGATTACATTTTCTCAAGGTATTTGGAAGCTTTGGGTCAAGAAGGTGATATACTTCTTGGAATTTCAACCTCTGGAAACTCGAAGAATGTCATTTTTGCAGTCGAAAAAGCAAAAGAGTTAGGGATGAAAACCATTGTTTTAACAGGAAAAGACGGAGGAAAACTGGCTGATTTAGCCGAATTAGAAATCAGAGCGCCATTTTCTCAATATGCCGATCGAGCGCAAGAAATACATATTAAAATAATTCACAATTTAATTTTGGGAATTGAAAAAGAAATTTTGACTAATAATTGACGAGCTTTAAAGAAATTCTTATATTTAGTCAGTTAATATTTGTAAACATTCTATGCTATGACTTTATTGATTTCCTCCATTGCTCCTGCTCTTTTCATAATGTATTTAATCTATAGCAGAGATTTACAAAAGGAACCGAAATCCATGTTAATGAAAGCATTTTTCGGTGGTGTTTTATCAATTTTCATTTCTTTGTTGATTTCGTTGCCATTAGCTGAATATGAAAGTTCTATTCCTTCTGGATTTATGCGTTCTTTTTTCACTTCATTCTTCTGCGCAGGTATTCCTGAAGAATTCGGGAAATGGATTATTTTTTATTGGTTGATAAAAAAAGCTAAGGATTTTGATCAATACTATGATGGGATTCTTTACGCAATTTTTATTTCGATGGGTTTCGCGCTCGTTGAAAATGTGCTTTATGTCATGAATGGTGGAATGGGCGTTGCTATCACAAGAGCTATATTAGCTGTTCCAGGTCATATGTTATTCGCTGTTCCGATGGGTTACTATTTGTCCATTTCAAAATTTGAACCAGCAAAAGAAGCCAACAAACACATTGCTCTTAGTTTGATTATTCCAATCCTACTTCACGGCACATATGACTTTTTACTTTTTTATATGGAAGCAAAAACAAAAATCAACAGCGGTATTGTGGTTCCATTATTTTTAGTTTTCATTGCTTTTGAAATTTACATTTGGCGATTAGGGTTAAGAAAAATCAAAAATCATATTTCAAACGATAAGTTTAATTAGTGCTTCAATTTGAAATAAACTATAGTTTCTAATACCATAAAAAAGGAAAACAAAGACAGACAAAAAATCAAAGAAAATTCAAATAATCAATAGCATAAAATGAGTTGTTTTCAAGTTATACTTGCAATAATATTTCCTCCTTTAGCTGTTATAGATAAAGGTTGTGGTTCTATTTTGATCGTTTTTCTATTGACTTGCGTTGGTTGGGTTCCGGGAGTAATTGGAGCACTTGTGATTTTGAATCGGGACAAATCCTAAATTAGATTTCAAATACCATCTTGACCCCAGAACTTCAGATTTACAAGTTGAGATTCAGCTAAACTTTTAATTTGTTTCACTTCAAACTTAGGATAGAAAAAATCAATTCGAGTAATCAATGGAACTCCCAATAACTTCCCCTCTCTATAAACCGACAGTTTAAGGTCATCATTTTCAAAATACTTCAACCATTTATCCAAGTCATAATTTAATTGATAGCCATTTACAGCAATTATTTCATCTCCTACGCTTAATCCACCAATATCAGAAGGACTTTTTGGATAGATGGATTGAACAATAGCATTTTTTCCTTTTGGTAAGATTTTGAAACCCAATTTAGACTCAGCGAAAGAAGTCGATGGCTGTTGAATTAGTTCTAATCCAAGGTATTCAAGAGATTTACTGATTAGACTGTCATATGGTTGAGATCCATTGATATAATTTGAAAAATAGTCTTCAAAACTTTCTCCTGAAACACGTTCCAAAATCGCCCTATAATCGAGTTCAGAATAACCAATTCCCTTTTGAGCAAAATCGAAATAAAGGCGTTTCATGACTTCTTCAATCCCAAATTGATTTTTTGTAGCCTTACGAATTTTGATGTCAGCAATAAAAGCTAACAAACAACCTTCGGTATAAATTGAAACTTTTCTTCCTGGAGCACCTGCAACATATCCATCTAACCAAGTATCAAAAGACGATTGTGATACTGAATAATTAAATCGACCTGGATTATCAAAATGTTTTTGAAGCTGTTTATTGAATTCCTTCAGATATGAACCCAAATTGAAAACACCGCTTTTTAAAAGATACAAATCCCCTAAATAAGTTGTAACTCCTTCGTAAACGTATCCCAATTTTGAATAATTTTCCTTTTCAAAATCGTATGGAAACATCTCAACAGGACGGATGCTTTTTACATTCCAAACGTGATACAATTCATGCGATGATACACCAAGCAATTCAGAATATAAAGCTCCAAAAATTTCATAAGAAGGACCAAGCGTTATAACCGTACTTTTCAAGTGTTCAACACCATGATAAGCTGAATATGGTAAAGAATGAATTAAAAAGTGAAATTCTGAAGCTGGAAAATGAGTAAAATCCGCAAGTTGCTTTGAAGTGAATTTAACAAAATCAGTTTTTAACCGATTCCAGTCGATCTGTCTTTGATTATTGAACCAAAGATGAAATTTGATTCCCTGAACTTCGTAAGAATCATAACTTAAATTTGATGAGCAAATAAATGGACTATCAGCTAATTCTTCGAAGTTTTTAGCTTTTAATGCTTTATTTTCAAATGGAAGCGAACAAGCTATTTTCCAATCATTGGGTATTGACAAAATGATGAGATAAGTTTCATCTTTAAGATCGGCTGAATATAAAAAACAATTGACCGGATTTACGTACAATTGTGTTTCATCTAAGAATGAAGATCCCGCGTTCAATTCAGCTGCGAAATATTCATATTCCACAATTATTTCCTCTAAATTTCCACTTTGAATAAGCCAGGAACTCTTATCTGTTTTTTGAAATTCAATAGGCTCGCCTCCTGAATTAAAAACCTTAAAATTTCGAACATTTTTGGCAAAATTCCCCAATTCATAACGTCCAGGACGCCAAGCTGAAATATTTAGAATAGTTTCCGATTTTTTTACGGGGAATACAGCTTTAAACTTAATGTAATGCTGATTTGGAGAATCGAAAAAAACGTGATACTGAATCATTCGAACATTAATTAAGCGTATAGCTCCTCTTGCAATTGAACAATCTTCGCATCTGACAAATATTCATCATATGACATCATTTTATCAATTATGCCATTTGGTGTAATTTCAATGATTCGATTGGCAACTGTATTAACTAATTCGTGGTCATGAGATGTGAAAAGCAATGTTCCTTGAAACTCTTTCATTGCATTGTTCAATGCGGTAATCGACTCCAAGTCCAAGTGGTTTGTTGGTTCATCCATTAATAACAAGTTTGCTTTTGCCAACATCATTTTGGACAACATACAACGAACTTTTTCACCTCCTGATAGAACAGTAGCGTGTTTCATCGCCTCTTCACCTGTAAATAACATTCGTCCGAGAAACGTTCTCAAATAAACTTCCTCGCGTTCTTCATCTGTTTGGGCGTATTGACGTAACCAGTCAATCAAAGCAAGTTTCGAATCAAAGTAATGATGATTATCGTTTGGTAAATAGGCTGTCGTGATTGTGGTACCATATGTAAATTCTCCTGTATCAGACTTCATATTACCAGACATAATCTGGAAAAATGCCGTTAAGGCTACTGAATTCTTTGAAATAAAAGCAATCTTATCTCCTTTATTGACAATTAAATTGATTCCGCTAAACAGGGTTGATTCCTCAACTGATTTTGAAAGATTCTCAATCGATAAAATCTGATTACCAGCATCTCTATCTTGATGAAACGTAATTCCAGGATAACGTCTTGAAGAAGGCTTAATTTCCTCCAAATCCAGGTTATCCAACATTTTTCGTCGGCTTGTCGCTTGCTTCGACTTAGCAGCATTCGCAGAGAAACGGGAAATAAATTCCATAAGCTCTTTTTTCTTGTCTTCTGCCTTTTTGTTTTTGTCAGAACGTTGTCGCGCCGCAAGTTGAGAAGATTGATACCAGAAGCTGTAATTCCCTGTATATAGATTAATTTTACTGAAATCGATATCGCAAATGTGGGTACAAACAGTATCTAAGAAGTGACGGTCGTGAGAAACAACAATCACGGTATTTCTGAAATCCATTAAAAAGTCCTCTAACCAAGAAATTGTTTTCAAATCAAGGTCATTGGTGGGCTCATCGAGAATTAACACATCAGGATTTCCAAATAATGCTTGGGCTAAAAGCACTCGAACTTTTAAGTCATTCGAAAGCTCTTCCATCAACAAATAATGTTTGGATTCTTCGATTCCTAAATTGCTTAGTAAAGTAGCCGCGTCCGTTTCCGCATTCCAACCTTCCAAATCTGCAAATTCACCTTCTAACTCGGCTGTTTTCATTCCATCCTCTTCTGAAAAATCAGGCTTTGCATACAGCGCATCTTTCTCAACCATTATTTCATAAAGACGTTTATGTCCCATAATAACGGTTTGTAGAACCTGAGATTGATCGAATTCAAAGTGGTTCTGTTTTAATACGGCCATTCGTTTTCCTGGCTCCAACTCTACCCTACCTGTTGTAGGATCTTGATCACCTGTAAGAATTTTTAGAAACGTGGATTTCCCTGCTCCATTGGCACCAATTACACCATAACAATTTCCATTGACGAACTTAACATTTACTTCATCAAATAAAATCCGTTTTCCAAATTGAAGCGATAGATTATTAACACTAAGCATTGTGATTATTTATATTTTTTTGCAAAGATAGCTAAAAGCTAGGATTTTATGTCTAACCCGAGATTTGTATTCATAAAAAAAGGCCGACTGAAATTGAGTCGACCTTAAAATTAAATCTTCGTATTATTAATTCTTTCCAAGCATTCCTTGCTTTAAATCCGCTGAAGCAGGTTTTGACCCCAACCATATAGCGAAAAGAGCCTTTTTAAAGTCCAAACCAGGAATTGTTCCTTTTGCTGTTCCATTCTTTTTAACGGTAACTCCTTTTTCGGGAATAAATTCCAAATTGATTTTGTCACCAATTTTAAATTCATCAGAAAAGAAACCCATGAATTTTTTGATTTCTGCATCTGTAGCCTTTCCGTGACCTGCATTTTTGAAACCTTCATTTACCGATTCAATAAATCGTTCACGTGTAACACTACTTGAAATGATTTTAATGTGAATTGCTTGCTCGTCATTAGCATAAACGATTTTACCTGGCTCATCTGTTTTTTTAGTAACATACAATGCGGCCGCATACAAATCAATCCAATATTTTTCTCGTACACCTCCCCCATTCAATTCCAATGTCGCGCTACCAACTTCAACGGATGTAGGAAATTTAACTCCTCCGTATGTTTTTGTAGATTGAGCGTTTAAAGTGATACTAGCACCTAAAAATAAAGTAATAATTAACTTTTTCATACAATCAAATTTTAAATTAAACAAAACACTATAATTCAACATTTCTAAACCAATTTAAACTTCGAGAATAAATATAAATAAATATTCCTGAAACACCGAGATTCGTTAAAACCAAAACTAAAGGGACATTCGCGGGAGAAACAAACAAATAACTTTGAGCAACATAAAGCAGTGAATAAATGATATACAAATGAAAACCCAATTCCTTGCGCTTGAACATGAAAATAATTCCAGCTAAACCTGCCCCCGCAACCAAAGCCGCAACGAATGTGTAAAGAAAGAAATTTTGATACATTGCATCCAGCATAATTTGCAAATTTCTAATCAACTCTTCCAAAAATTGCACATCATTTTTTTCAACTTGTTCCAAAGATCTTGCCAATTCCAATTTTGACTCCGTAATTTCTTCTTGACTCGGTTTACCCAAAATGATTGACATTAACGACGAAAGAATCGTAGAACCCGTCCCGAGCAAAGAAATTATCCCGGTTACAAGCAATAATTGAGGAATTTTCTGTTTTCGCTGGGATTCCGTATTCATCAAATTCACATCATCAAACTGATTAGTTGAACTTTCTTCCTTTAGCTTTTGAACTATACTCTCAACAGGTCTTTTTTTCCAAATCTGAACAATCGCATAAATTGACGATATAAAAAGACCGATACTAATTATTATTCCAAATACAGGAATGTAAGGCCATATACCACCTCCCATAATGCCTAGAAATAACAAAATTATTGTAAGGATTATTTTGACAAAAACATTCATAACTATTTATTGAAATAAATTTAAAACACAACTCATTACACTTTTAGAAAGAATTTTGATATTTACTTCATTCATTACTGACATATTGTTTCATTATTTTCTGAACAAAATCCTTTGCTTGTCGCATTTTAAAAGAAGCAAACTCGTCCTCCTCGATAAAATTAATTTCTTTTCTCAAAGAAGCATGCAACGCATTAATTGTCGAACTGGACTTTAAAGGTTTCCTAAATTCAATTGCCTGGGCAGCCGTCAACATTTCAATTCCAAGGATGGAATAACAATTGTCAATGACTCGATATAATTTAGTTGCAGCATTTGCTCCCATACTAACGTGATCTTCTTGTCCGTTACTAGAATCAATTGTATCTACGGATGCCGGCGTGCAAAGTTGTTTGTTTTGACTTACAATAGATGCACACGCATAATGAACAATCATCAAACCCGAATTCAAACCTGGCTTGGCCACTAGAAACGCAGGTAAATTGCGAGTTCCGGAAATCAATTTGTAGGTTCTACGCTCAGAAATACTACCAAGTTCAGCTAAGGCAATTGCCAAATAGTCCATAACCAAGGCCAGCGGTTGACCATGAAAATTACCTGCGGAGACGATGTCATCATCTTCAAGAAAAATAGTTGGGTTATCTGTTACTGCATTAATCTCTCGTTCAACTAGTTGACTACAAAAATCGAGTGTATCTTTCGTAGCTCCATGCACTTGAGGAATACAACGAAATGAATACGGGTCTTGAACATGTTCTTTTTCTCGTTCAATAAATTCACTACCCATTAGAATATTACGCATGAATTTAGCTGTTTCAATTTGCCCCTTTTGATTTCGAATTGCATTGACATTTTCTTGAAATGGTTCTTTTCTTCCATCAAATGCCTCGAGTGAAAGCGCAGCTGTTTGATTAAACTTATTCCACAAGTCAATACCTGCAGCGACCGAAAAAGTGGCGTAGGCACTCATAAATTGCGTTCCGTTCAATAAAGCCAAACCTTCCTTCGACTTTAAAATAATTGGTTTTAAATTGAATTTTTCATTTATCTCCTTTCCGCTGTAGCGAATACCGTGATATTCGACTTCTCCTTCACCAATTAATGGTAAGGATAAATGAGCTAATGGCGCTAAATCACCTGATGCTCCCAAACTTCCTTGCTGATAAACAACCGGGTAAATTTGATTATTGAAAAAGAAAATTAATCTTTCCACGGTTTCTAATTGCACACCAGAATTTCCGTGAGCCAGACCAATAATTTTTAGTAAAAGCATTCGCTTAACCATTTCATTCGGAACCTCTTCTCCCATACCACAGGCGTGAGACAGAACTAAATTTCGTTGAAGTTGCTCTAAATCATTGTTCGAAATGGCGGTGTTACAAAGTGAACCAAAACCCGTATTTATCCCATAAAATAGCCTTGTTGAATTTGCTATTTTATCATCCAAATATTTCCTGCATTCAAGAATTCGTTGCTTCGCATTTTCGCTCAATTCAAGCTGAAATCCCAATGAGATAATTTCTTCAAACTGAAGTATACTTATCCATTGATTATCAATTTGATAAACACTCATACTTAAACCTATTTTTTTGTAAATTCAGCGAAATCTTTCGCAAAATAAGTCAAGATTCCATCCGCTCCTGCACGTCTCATACTAAGCAACATTTCGTAAACAGCGCGTTCGTAATCCAACCATCCATTCTTAGCTGCGGCATATACCATAGCACATTCTCCGCTGACATTATATGCTGTGATAGGAACATTAAAGTTATCCTTTAAAAGTTGAATGACATCCAAGTAACAAAGAGCCGGCTTCACCATTAACATATCAGCACCTTCCTCAAAATCCAATTGAGCTTCAAGCAGCGCTTCCCTTTTATTCGCTGGATTCATTTGGTAGGTTTTTTTATCTCCTGATTTGGGAGCCGAATTCAATGCATCGCGAAATGGTCCATAAAATGCACTAGCGTATTTCGCCGTGTAAGACATAATGCTAACCTCGGTAAATCCATTTTCGTCAAGCGTTTCGCGAATTACGCCTACCCTTCCATCCATCATATCTGACGGGCCAATTATATCAATCCCTGCTTGCGCCTGAGCCAAAGCCATTTTTGCAAGAATTGGTAGCGTTTGATCGTTAAGAATTTTTCCATTTTCAACGTAACCATCGTGACCATCTGAAGAGTATGGATCAAGTGCGACATCACTCATCAGCATTAACTCTGGAAATGTTTCTTTTATTTTTCGAATGGCGTGTAAATAAAAATTGTCTTCCGAATAACTGTAGGATGCTATCTTGTCTTTCAAACTTTCATCGACTGCAGGAAAAATATCGAACGTCGTAATTCCCAATTTTAAACACGATTCCAACTCGGGTAGCAAACGATCAATTGACCAACGAAAATTATTTGGAAGAGAAGAAACCTCCTCCTTAATGTTATTGCCATCTTTGAGGAAAATGGGATAAATCAAATTTTCAACCCCTAATTTGGTTTCCTCGACCATATTTCGAATGGCAGCCGACTTTCGATTTCTTCTCGGACGAATATTCATGCGTTTACATTAACATTCCACCACATACGTGTAACGTCTGACCGGTAATGTAAGCAGACATGTCAGATGCTAAAAACACGGTTGCATTCGCCACATCAATAGGTTGTCCGCCTCTTTTTAATGGAATACCATTTCTCCATTCTTCAACTACTTTCTGATCCAAGGCTTCCGTCATTTCAGTTTCTATGAAACCAGGTGCAATCGCATTGCAACGAATATTTCTCGATCCAAGTTCAGCAGCAACCGACTTTGTAAAACCAATAAGTCCTGCTTTTGAAGCTGCATAATTTGCTTGTCCTGCATTACCTTTTACACCGACAACCGATGACATATTGATAATTGAACCACTTCTTGCTTTCAACATCGGACGCTGAACCGCTTTTGTTAGGTTAAATGCTGATTTCAAGTTTGTATTTATTACTTCATCCCATTGTTCTTCAGACATGCGCATCAACAAAGTATCACGCGTGATTCCTGCATTATTTACTAAAACATCGATAGTTCCAAACTCAGCTACCACGTCATCAACTAATTTTTGAGCATCATCAAATTTAGACGCATCCGAACGAAATCCTTTTGCCTTACCACCATTTGCGGTCAATTCAGACTCTAATGCTCTTGCTTTTTCCTCCGAAGAAAGATAGGTGAAAGCAACTGTCGCTCCTTGATTAACACATTCTTCAGCAATCGCTTTTCCAATTCCGCGAGATGCTCCAGTTATTAAAACAATTTTATTATCTAGTAATCCCATAGTTAAATTTTTATCAAAAATAAGTATTCCAACGCGAACAAAATCTATCAGTTCAAGTGATTAATCAACAAGGCTTGTGAATTCTGATCAATTTATTAGTTCTGAATAGTTTCAATTCTTAAATCGAATATTTTTAATCCCAAAAAATTGAGGCGTTTTCAATTTTCAGTAATTCTTTCCGCTCATCTATTTTTATATGAAATTCCTGAGCCATTTTAGAATCCGGATATTGGATACGGTGATTCATTGCCTGTTTTAGCTCGCTAACTTTATTTGCAATTTCCTTTATTTCAGAAGTTAAAAAGCTTTCCATAAATTTCTGCCAAACAAACTGAATAGCCTGTTGATTTGGATGCGTTAAATCTTCCTTGAAAAACCGATAATCACGCAAAACATCATTAACTAATTCAAAAGAAGGAAAATAAGTTAAATTACTTTCTGATAAAAGCTGATTTATTGCTAGATGTAAAGTTGATTTACTTAGGTTATTTTGATGTAATCCATCTTTTAAATGACGCACAGGACTTACGGTAAAGCAAATTTGAATTTTCGGATTAAAGCGCATAATCTCTGAAACAACCTCATTCCATTTGGAAACAATTTCCTCTATTTTAGTTAAACGCTTTGTAAAAGATTGAGCCGATTGCCTGTGACAATTACCTACTATTTGTTCAGTTTCGTTTAAATGATAGGCGAATGCTGTTCCAAAAGTAATGAATAAATATGATGCATTTTTGAGATCATTCTTGAACTCTTTTCGGATAGAACTAACTTTCTCTTTTAGCTCCAATTCGCTCATTGCATATACTTTTCCTGAGCAATTATAGTCCAAATAAACATCGTTATTCTGTGCGATTATTACTTCCTCGTTTCCCCGTAAAGAATCAAGAATATTTTGAGCAAGTGCCAATGGATGAAATAGCGTACCGAAAGGATTTGAAACAACTTGAAAACCGTGTTGTTTAGCTAAAACACTGATTTCATCTGAAAAGCAACTTCCAAAAAAAATTAGTTTATCCGAAAACGAAATTTTTGGAATCGCCTCGGGAATATTAAATTTCAAATGAAATTCCACGAGAGTTTAATTTAACATTAAGTTTTTGGCATTGGATAAAGCCGCAGCGGAAATTTGCTCACCACTCAACAATCGAGCGATTTCAAGCACACGTTCTTCTTCATTAATTGAATAAACACGTGTTTTAATTTCCTGATTCTCGATTTTTTTCGCGACAACTAAGTGTTGTTCGGCCTTTGCAGCAACTTGTGGTAAATGCGAAATCGCTATCAATTGAACTGTTTCCCCCATTTGATTCAATAAATGACCGATTTTTTGAGCGACATCACCAGAAACTCCTGTGTCGATTTCATCAAAAAGAATGGTAGGTAATTCTCTTTTTTCAGAAACCATTTTTTGTAATGCAAGCATAACGCGCGAAAGCTCTCCACCACTTGCCGCTTTTTCGACAGGAATGGGAGTCATGCCTTTATTAGCAGAAAACAGAAATGAAATTTCAGTATTACCAAAAGAGTTAATACTTTCTGCAACATTCAAATCAAATTTCAAATCGGTATCGGGCAATTTTAAAGCTTCAAGAATTTTCTTTAACTCCTGTTCGATTGCAGGGGCTGAATTCACACGTTTTTGATGAAATTCTATAGCGAATACTTTCAACTTTTCAGTTTTGATATTCAATTCATTACGCATATTTTCACATTCAAACTCCAATGTTTCTAACCCAATCACTTTTCCTTCAAGCTCTGCTTTAAATTCCTTGAGTTGATCTTGATTGTTCAGTCGATGCTTACTCAATATACGATTGTAATTGTCAATATTTTCTGTTAATTGATCTATATTGAAATCCGAGAATTGCAAGTTATCATGAGCCTTACCCGCATCTGAAGATAGCTCCTTCAATTCAATAAGCAAGGATTCTATGCGACTTGAAAAACTTGCCGCTTCCGAATCTGATAGTGCATATTTATCCAAATTTGACTTCGTGGATTTCATATTGGATAATAGATTTTGATTATCAACGATATCAACAATCGAGTAATACAAGGCTTTCAGTGCCTCTGATTTTTCAATCCGATTTAATTCAGATTCCAACGTTGAATAATCTGTTTTATCCAAACGTAATTCGGACAATTCATTCAAAACAAATTGGTTGTAATCTTGAGTCATTTGAGCTGATGCCAATTCGGATTCCAAAACATTCAGTTTTTTCTTCAATTCCTGAAACGAATCAAAATGTTGATTCATTTCATTACGTTCAGATTCCAACCCAGCCAAAATATCTAGTAATTCCAATTGATAGCTTTTTGACTTCAATTCCAACGTGTTGTATTGAGAATGAATCTGTACAAGTTGAGAACAAAGGTTTTTCAATACATTCAACTGAACCGGCGTATCATTAATAAAAGCTCGCGATTTACCTTCCTTCAGTATTTCGCGTCTAACGATTAATGCCTCATCAAAATCCAAATCATTCTCTTGAAAAAAGTGCTTTAAACCATTAGAAATTTCAAACGTAGCCTCGACTATTGACTTATTGGATTTAGAACCAATGACATTGAAATCAGCTCGTTCACCTAAAATCAAATTTAAAGCATTCAACAGAATTGATTTTCCTGATCCCGTTTCACCAGTTATTACGGTAAATCCTTTATTAAAATCAATTTTTGCTTCTTCAATCAATGCAAAATTCAAGATGTGAAGTCGCCGCAACATACTAATTAAGAATTTCTTGATATTTCGATGAATTTCCTGAATCAAGTTTTTTCAACAGATTTACAAAATCTGTTTTCTCCTTTATTTCAGAATCAGAAAGTATGTTTTTTAATTCTGTTGTCTTTGCATTCAAGAAGTTTACAACATTAACCGTATTCGGTCTAGTTTGAACTACCGGAGTTAATTTATTAAGCGCGGCTAAAAGTGATTTTTTTGCTTCAACTTTATTATCATACATCATGTCAATTCCTTTTCTATGATACATATAATTGCATTCACGTAAAGGGTCAAAAACGGGCTGTAAAATATTATCAATCAACCAAAAGCGATTTCGTTTTCCCGATTCGCTCGCCTTCCATCCTGGCGCTCCAGACGATTGAGCATTGGATACAATTTGTTGAGCTTCATTAAAATATGGAGTTCCACCTTTCGATGAAAATGAATCATAATCCATTCCGATAATGAAGTATGCGTAAAATGCCAAAATGGAAGATAAATTATCGCGAAATTGATTTTGAGCATAAGTCAAAACGGTGTTTCTGGAAAATGCAATTGCCATGTCATCATCCTGAAAATTAAATAAAACAGTATTGTAGTTTGAATTAAAAGCTGGACGTGTTGATTGAACTTGAATAAAACCAGTATAAACTCCACTACTTGGGTTTGTCTTTAGTTGAATTTGAATGTTGCAGTTAATTCGTTCCTCCGTTTTAAAATTATCTTTCGTCCATTGCGTATTGTTCATCAAATCATAAACACTCTGTTTCATCTGTTTGATAATTTCCAATTCCGTTGAATTAAGTTCCAACTTGGCGTCGGCTTCAACGCTCACTTGGCAATTCAATTCCTGAGAAAATGATAATGAACAAAAGAATAGGTATAGGATAGGTAGAACGAATTTCATCATTGTTGTTGATATTTATCAATTGCTTTCAAAATGTCATTAGCCACCTCACTTTTCGATTTCACTTGGAAATCGAATTGGTTTTGATGTTTATCTAAGATAGTAATTTTATTGGTATCTTTTTTAAATCCGGCTTCTTTATTTTCAAGCGAATTCAAAACAATCATATCCAAGTTTTTATGTTTCAATTTGGATAACGCATTTTCAATTGAATTATTTGTTTCTAGAGCGAAACCGATTACTAATTGGTTGTTTGACCGATTTTCTGAAGCCCAAAGTAATATATCCGAATTCTTTACCAATTCAAGTTCAAGATTTTCATCTGATTTCTTAATCTTTTGATCCGATTTTATCTTAGGTTTATAATCTGCAACAGCGGCCGCGAATATACCAATGTCATTTTTACTCCAATGATTCTGAACCTCACGAAGCATTTCGTCGGCTGTTTCAATTCGAATTAATTGAAGATTCGGATGTACAAGCTCCAAACTCGTCGGACCGCAAATTAAAGTAACGAAATTCCCCTCGCTTAAACTCGCTTTGGCTAATTCAAATCCCATTTTACCACTCGAATGATTTCCAATAAATCGAACGGGATCGATGGGTTCATAAGTTGGCCCTGCAGTAATTAAAAAATGTTTTTTGAAGACATTCTGAGATACATGGTGCTTGTTTCGTATATATTCCAAAATATTTTCGGGCTCTTCCATTCTTCCCTGACCTTCCAATCCACTCGCAAGTTCACCTGAAGTTGCCGGAATTATTGCAACGCCATCTTCAATTAATTGCTTTAAATTTCGTTTAAACGTTGGATGTTGATACATGTCCAAATCCATAGCAGGAGCAATTATTGTTTTGGATTTCATTGACAAATAGACCGCCAAAAGCAGATTATCACAAGTACCTACAGCCATTTTTGATATTGTATTGGCTGTTGCAGGAGCTATGACGAATAAATCCGCCCAAAGAGCTAGTTCAACGTGATTTGTCCAAACGCCAGTTTCTTTGTTCCAAAATTCAATTGATACAGGATTTTGAGATAGGGTTGATACGACAAGGGGACTTATAAAATCACAAGAGGCAGGAGTCATAATACATCTGACTTCTGCCCCTTCTTTTTTTAATAATCGAATAAGGTAAGCAATTTTATAAGCTGCAATACCTCCTGTTATTCCAAGAAGGATGCGCTTTCCGAACATTACTTATCTTCGGGTTTTCTCATATAGATTTTATCTTCCAGCAATTCTTGAGTTGCAATCGCAGTAGCTTTTGGCATTTTCTCGTAATGCTTGGAAATTTCAATTTGTTCTCTATTTTCAAAAATCTCTTCTAAATTATCAGTAGAAGTAGCAAATTCCTGAAGTTTTTGAGTCAATTCTTCTTTCGTTTCAGCACTAATTTGATTGGCTCTTTTAGAGATAGCAACCAAAGATTGGTAAATATTCCCTGTTTTTTCTTCAAGACGAATGGTATCTCTTGTGACAGTCGTTTTTTCCCCAGAAGTGTTTTTTATACTCATTTTCAACTAATTATTCGTTTTTATTGTTTTGATTGATTTAATTTTGATTCAATCGACTTCACCTCTTTCAAGTAATTTGAATTCGGATAAAGGATCACAAAGTTAGTGATTCTTTCCCAAGTTTTCTCTAATCGTTCTACTTTTTTTGAGTCAATGCTATTAATTGAAAGTAAATAGGAATTTTTTACAATCAAATAAAAAACTTCTTCACAAAATTTCGATTTCGAATAGTTTTCTACAAAAATTTCTCCAGCGGTAACTGCGGCTCTATAATTCTCAGTTTTGTCGTACAATTTCACATGATCATATTCTTTCAATTCCAGTTTGAATCTCAGACGATCAATCACTCTGTTGCAGGAATCTACCAAGGTTGAATTCGGATAGCGATCTATGAATTGTTGCACGGTATTAATCGAACCTTCCGTTTCGGTCTGATCAAGGGAATATTCTGGTGAATTTTTAACGCTAGACAAAGCCATTAAAAAATAGGCTTCTTCATTTTTCGAGCTATATGGATAACGCTGAATAAATTGACCGAAGTAATAACTTGACATGTAGAAATCTTCAATTTCCAAGTAACTTTTCGCTAACCGATAATATGCCAATTCACCTTCGCCAGTTTTAGGCGAGTGCTGATAAATCTGTTCATATAATACGATGCAACGATCAAAGTCTTTTTCATCATACAACTTATTCGCTAATTCAAATTTTTGTTGATAATCATCTCCTTTAACAATTTTGTTATATCCTGAACATCCTATTAAAAAAGCTAAAATCGTAAATGCGACTCCTATTTTCTTCATATTTATTTTACACGTAAACTTTTCCCAGGAATCAATATTGAACTGGGTTTAATACCATTTAGTTGACACAATTTTGAAACAGTTATTCCATTTCGATCTGCAATTTCAGTTAATGTATCACCTGATTTAACCCGATAATACTTTGTTTGAGGCTTTATTACAGCAGGTTGTTTTATTGGCGTTTGTATTTCTTCTTTCGGTTTTTCAAGTGCAAAATTATCATCATGCATCGATGAAGGCTTGGCACCAGCTTTAAAAAGTCCTCTGTGAACAAAAAGATTTTCACTTTTGACATATCTCTTGTCAAAATTGATTATCTCCTCTGGATTCATCGGTGCGTCATAAAATCGTATCTCAAAATGTAAATGAGAACCAAATGAATGTCCTGTATTGCCTCCTAATCCAATAGGTTCACCAGCTTTAACTTCTTGATCTGGAAAAACCAATAGTTTGCTTAAATGAGCATAAAAGGTCTCTAATCCATTGTAGTGTCTAACCACGACCAAATTTCCAAAACCGCCATCATTATACTTGGAATACCTCACTTTTCCTGAAAAAGCGGAAACAACAGTATCACCAGTTTCTAAATCAAGGTCAATCCCATTATGATTTCTTCCACTTCTAAAACCATACCGTGAAGTTACAATTCCAGGAACAGGCATTACGAATTCCGAATGATTTTCATCGGTTACACAAAGCCAAATGGTATCTTTTAATTTGGATAAATCGTTTTTTGAAGAAAAACAAACATCATTATTCCATTTCTGACTAAACCCAGCATTTTGCTCTTCAGTCATAATTTTATGAAGACGCATATTCATTATTCCGTTAAAGGCGTTCTTGTTGAAATATGACCAAGTTTTGTTAGAAAAAAGAATAATGGGTCCAAGATCCGTTTCAACTGTATCCATAGCCTTCTGCGCATTTACGACATGTAAGCGGAGAAAGAACAAAAGAATACAAACAACAATTTTGAAATGCAAATCCTTGAATTAGGATTCAAATATAGTGATATTGAATTAAATGGCCCGAACTTCTGTTATTTCGATGTTGTAAAGAACCTTTTCATTCGGCTTGATTAAGTCAGTATAACCCCTGCTACCATAAGCTTTCTCACTATTTAAAATAACAATATAACGCTCTCCTTTTTTAGCATTTTTTAATAGCTTTTTAAGACCTGGAACAATTGTGTTTTGACCTGGAACATAGCGCAATGGAAAATTAGATTTGTAAGAGTTCATAACTGAGGATTTAGACTCCGTTGAGACAATCGCGTGAAATGAAATTTCCTTTTCCGAATTATCGATATTTTTTTGGTCTTCACCATCCTTCCACTTCCAAGAAACTATGCCATTTTCGTTAACACCAGGCGTTACTCGCGCTAGCACCTTCACGAACAACCAATTGGAACTATTGGCAGGAACCACGCCCTTTATTCCTTTTTCTCCCATAGCAAGCGCAGCAGGAATCTCGATTTTCGCAAAATCGCCCACCGCCAATTGTTGTAAACCTATGTCCCAACCTGGAGTTTGCATATTATAGCCAACGACAAAAGGAATGAAAGGATAATCCACTCGATTGTTTCCATCAATGATTTTTCCGTCCGGAAGAGCCAAACGATATTCTATTAATACCATTTCACCTTTCTTTATTTTTTCACCGTTTGATTTTTTAAACCATTTTATGAAAACACCATTATCCAACGATTTTGTATGTTCTATCTTACCCTTTTCAAATGATTTTAAATTAGCTTTCGCTTGATCAAACTCAGAAAGTGAATCAGTTTTGGTTTTTTGTGGTGTATTATTCTCGACTTTTTCTATCTTTTTTGAAGGCTTCGATTTCTTATCATTAGAACAAGACATAGACAACAAAACCAACAAAACTAGGGATGTGATATTTACTTTCATTTGAGTTCAACTAATTCTAAATCAATATATAATATGGATTGAGGTGGGATTTGTTCCCGATCACCCAATAGTCCGTGAGCTAAATAACTCGGTAATATAAGTTTTGCATGATCACCTTTTTTCATAAACCTTAAAGCTTCATGCACTCCAGATTCCTTATCACTATGTTCTAAAACAAAATTTTCGGTCTCCTCTTTTGGTGTTTCATGACAAATTGTACCATTCAATAATTCAACACGTAATCGAGTGTAAACTGTTTGTCCTGACCTTGCAACCATTTCTCCTTCGCCGTTTTTATAGATCATGTAGCGTAATCCGGAATTTGTTTGTTTCATTTTCAGAGACTTGTTGTGTTCCAAAAACAAACGAATTTGGATTTGCTCGCGCTCATTCAATTCTTGATTAAAATCTACGGAATGATCATCACTCCAATTTCCTTTTGTTAATTCTTTTGCAGGTTTTTCAGGCCTACAAGCGAAAATCACGAAAATCAAAAAGAAATTGCTAACTATTTTTTTCATTGAAATAACTCCCCTACTAACGCACGAAATTGGTTAATGGTTACATTTAAATCAGTTGAAGTTATGCCTCCAGCTGCATATTTATGTCCTCCCCCGGAGAAATGCTTAGATGCAAATTCATTTACAAAATACTTTCCCTTTGAGCGAAAAGAAATCTTAACGCCTTCATTTTCTTCTTTAAAAAATGCTGCAACAGAAATTCCTTCAATTGATAAAATGACATTCACCAAACCTTCTGTATCACCTTTTTCATAATGAAAACGCTCCAATTCTTCCTTGGAAAGCGAAATAATTCCAAGTGGGAAATCAGGGTGCAATTCAAGTTTTTCGGCTATGGCATATCCACGAAGTTGTAGTCGATCAACTGAATTCACATCGTAAATCGCTTCATGTATTTCATGATGCCGAACACCAATTTCCAGTAAATGAGCTAGGATTAGATGGGTGTTTTTATCTACTGAAGGGAAACGGAATGATCCCGTATCCGTCATTATCCCCAAATAAATACCTTTTCCTATTTGCGCATCAAGATTATCCAATAAATTCATTTCTTGAATGATCTGATAGATTAATTGAGCCGTAGAACAAACTTCTGTCCTAGAAATCACAATGTCACAAAACGATTCAGGATTCTGGTGATGGTCAATCATTATTTTTTGAGCAGAAAACCCACTTACAAAAGGCTCCATTTTCGAACCAACGCGATCTGCACAATTGTAGTCCAAACAAAAAAGCGTATTTGAATCGATCTCTTTGATTTTTGACTCAACTTCAGAATCGTGAACATAAAATTCAACATCATTCAAAAAAGGAATCAAAGAAGCCGATGGCGCATCAGGCAAGACAATGATCGGTTTTTTATCAAGTTTTCTTAAAAAATGATACCAAGCCACCGAACTACCAATGGCATCCCCGTCAGGCCCTTTGTGCGTTGTTATAATTGGATTTCGACAATCAAGAACTGCTTTTTTTAAGGTTTCAATCATGCCGTAAAGTTACTTAATCTTTCTGTTGCATATGTTCATCCTCTTCTTTGTCAGGAGGAAATAACTTAGGTTCATCCTTTTTATTTTGAAGATGATCCAGCATATCCTCGATTTGAGAGATGCTTACCCTTTTTGCAATAATTTTCTTATCCTTATCCAGGATGTAAACTACTGGTGTACTGAAAATATCATATGTAGTTTGATAATTCAAGGATTCCAACGTTGTTGGTTTCGGTCGATTATCCCCAAAAACAGGCACCAAGCTATTCGGGTCTTTTTTGGCTAATTCATAAAGTTTATCGGTAACTGCAACATTGATGAATTCTAATTTATTGTCACGAATGAACTTTTTCCAATTATCAAAATCTTTACCTATCGCCTTTCCTACTGAAAATACTTCAACATTTCTCGCCTTCAATTTTTTCAAATAAAGTTCATTCAGTTTCGGAGTTGTCTTTTTACAATGACCGCACTCAGGATCCCAAAAATAAAGAATGGTATATTCTGACTTCAACGAGTAAAAATCCTGCCATTTCGTATCCGTAGTATCTTTCAAAATGAGGTTCGGAGGTCTAACACCAACCACTAAATTCAATTTGTTTTTATGATTATCACATAGCTCTTCGAATTTATCTTCTTTCACCCAAAAAGCAGGAGATTTTCCTTCAGCGTTTTTCGTGCAATAGTAACGATCCAACATGTAGAGGTATACCTTATCCATTCCCATGATTTCACTTTTGCCATAAGTTGATGTTATCCAACCTACGACATACTCGAACATATTCGATTTCGGATTCAATCGATCACAGAAATCAAACGCATAATGTATCACTGTATCCCAATGTTGAAGCATCATGTTTTTGCCAAAATAAAATTCCATTTTGTTGTGAAAAACAGGATTGTTAACTAAGGCGTCATCAGTAAAATCAACGTTATCCCAATAATGAGCACGATAAAATTTAAACTTAAAATCTTTGTCAATGATGCTATCATTTTTGTCTTTAGGTGGTTCTGGTATTTCAACCTCCATTGACATTTTCACGATTTTAGATACAAGTTTACCCTTGCTCTGCTCAATCAAATTCTTTTGATACGTCTCAACCTCTTTGTTGATTGCATCCATCTTATCTGAAAGCGTTTTAAATTGAGGGTCTTCTTTCTTCAATTTATTTCTTTGCTCACCAAGTTTATTTGCCTCAGATTTTCGATTTGAAATGAAATTCACATATGGAATAAAGACTTTATTTTCCTCTGATTTTTTA